>NZ_CP015411.1:4472500-4710000 GCF_001750165.1 Pseudoalteromonas luteoviolacea | reverse complement strand
TTGAAATCGCAGTGAAGATGCTGTGTACCCGCGGCTAGACGGAAAGACCCCGTGAACCTTTACTACAGCTTGGCACTGAACATTGACCCTACATGTGTAGGATAGGTGGGAGGCTTTGAAGCACAGTCGCTAGATTGTGTGGAGCCGACCTTGAAATACCACCCTTGTAGTGTTGATGTTCTAACTTAGGTCCCTAATCGGGATTGAGGACAGTGCCTGGTGGGTAGTTTGACTGGGGCGGTCTCCTCCCAAAGAGTAACGGAGGAGCACGAAGGTTGGCTAAGTACGGTCGGACATCGTACGGTTAGTGTAATGGTAGAAGCCAGCTTAACTGCGAGACAGACACGTCGAGCAGGTACGAAAGTAGGTCATAGTGATCCGGTGGTTCTGAATGGAAGGGCCATCGCTCAACGGATAAAAGGTACTCCGGGGATAACAGGCTGATACCGCCCAAGAGTTCATATCGACGGCGGTGTTTGGCACCTCGATGTCGGCTCATCACATCCTGGGGCTGAAGTCGGTCCCAAGGGTATGGCTGTTCGCCATTTAAAGTGGTACGCGAGCTGGGTTTAGAACGTCGTGAGACAGTTCGGTCCCTATCTGCCGTGGGCGTTTGAGAATTGAGAGGGGCTGCTCCTAGTACGAGAGGACCGGAGTGGACGAACCGCTGGTGTTCGGGTTGTTATGCCAATAGCATTGCCCGGTAGCTACGTTCGGAATCGATAACCGCTGAAAGCATCTAAGCGGGAAGCGAGCCTCGAGATGAGTTCTCACTTTAACTTAGAGTTAACTGAAGGGCCGTTGAAGACTACAACGTTGATAGGCGAGATGTGGAAGTGCTGTGAGGCATTGAGCTAACTCGTACTAATTACCCGTGAGGCTTAACCATACAACGCCAAAGTGGTTTTAAGCTTGTTAGAAGTTAAGAATAGAAAGTAGACGATAAGAATTTAATTACGCTTCCAGATTTTAGCATTGTGAATAGATAAACTCTTATGAGGCATCAATTCACCTTGCGCAAATGAAATGACAAAAAGACGTCATTAGCCATTTGCACGACAAGAATTTGCTTGGTAACCATAGCATTTTGGAACCACCTGACTCCATGCCGAACTCAGTAGTGAAACGAAATAGCGCCGATGATAGTGTGGGGTTTCCCATGTGAAAGTAGGACATTGCCAAGCGCCAAATAAAAGAAACCCGTTGCAGAAATGCGACGGGTTTTTTTGCGTTTAAGTTCCTTAGCAGCGGTTAAACTCGCTTATTTCACCTTGCGCAAAAAGAGCGTACTCACTGCGTTCGCTGTCGCTAACCTTTTGCACGATAATCACCTTGCGCAAAAAGAGCGTACTCACTGCGTTCGTTGTCGCTAACCTTTTGCAAGATAATCACCTTGCGTCTCTTTGATGTAGAGTATTTGTTTGATAAGAAATGTCGGAGAGTAGGATAGAAGAGGTGGCTGATATAATGCCACCACAATGTCCCGTTTGATGTTTTACGAAGGGGCTACAAACTACGCCCACACCAGACTATACGTCCAGCAACGCCGTGATGCTCTGCATTTTGGGAGTTTATTTGCCAGCTTGGATAATCTGGGTTATCACTGATCACTGCAATATGATCTGATTTTTGTTGAAGTCTTTTAGCCATTAATCCATCTTGAGTTTGAATAATATAAACCCCTGCTTTACTTGGTTGCTGTTGGCTTAAATCAACCAATACCATGTCACCATGTTCTAGGGTAGGTAACATACTATCACCACGCACTGAAACAAAAGCCAAGCGGTCACTGTGAACACCTAGCTGTGATTGCAGCCAGCGCTTATTTAGTGCAAATTGTTCGGTAATATCTTCTTGACCATTAATAGCACCAAATCCCGCACTGGCTTCAACGTCCAATTTAGGCACGACGAGTAAATCTTCTTGGCTGTGCTGTGTTGGCGCATCCGCTGCCTGTACACCTGTTAATAACCAGTTTAAATCAACAGAAAATAGGCTATATAGGTGCTCAAGATAGGCCATTGAAGGGCGGCCAAGGCCTTGGCAAATACGATAAATATGTGATGGTGATTTACCTGTCAATTCGGCAAACTGACGTTTATTACCGCCAGCAAATTGTTCAACTAGGGTCACAAAACGGCGAGAAAATGCGGTACTCATGAACTTACTCTCACTAGCAAAATGGTCAAAAGCTTAAGGGTACTCGCGTGGTAGAGTTGTGTACAGGGTATTTATTCTAAGTGGTTTTTTATTGTTCAATATTTAAATTGGTTAGTGATATTACCTTTGCTGTACATCACAATCATGACGTTGAAACTTTTAATTCTGCTAATGAACTAAATCATTTTGGCATTCGTATTAATTTAAGTAAAATTGCGTTCAAATTTAAATTTTAGCGATTATTGTATGCAATTTGATTTTTCACCTCTACAGCAGGTGTTTTCACAATTAACTGAGCTTCCCGATGAGGCTGCACGTCTTTTCCATGGCCGAGGCCGATGCTACCCATCGCTTGAGCAATTGACTATTGATTGGTTGTCAGGGCAAATCATGTGTACAGTTTTCAAAGAGCAAGATGATGATTGGATGGAGGCACTTCGCCAGTGTTTACGCTCCTTTATAAGTCGCGGTGTGGAACAGAACAAGCTCACATGTGTCTTTATTCAACACAGGTATCGGCAAGATAATTCAGTAGAGGTCTTGTTTGGTGCGCTTGAAGAGCAAGTTGTCATTACTGAGAATGACTTAAAGTTTGAATTGTCACTTGGTAAAAAGCAAAACACAGGTTTGTTTTTGGATATGCGTAACGGCCGTAGCTGGGTGAAAGAGCATAGCGAAGACAAAAAAGTGCTTAATCTATTCGCATATACTTGCGGCTTTTCTGTCGCAGCAGTGGCTGGCGGTGCCAAGCAAGTGGTTAATTTGGATATGGCCAAAGCGGCTCTAAAACAAGGGAAACGTAATCATCAGCTCAATGAGCATACATTAGAAAATATTTCTTTCTTAGGACATGACCTTTTTAAATCTTGGGGTAAATTGCGTAAATTTGGTCCTTATGACTTAGTGATCATTGACCCTCCTACCTTCCAAAAAGGCAGTTTTGCACTGACTAAGGATTATCAGCGTATTCTACGAAAACTACCAGAATTACTTTGTCCTGAGGCAACTGTACTTGCCTGTGTGAATGATCCCTCGGTTCAAAGTCAATTTCTGATTGATGAAATGCATAGGGAAGCGCCATCAATGCTGTTTATTGAGCGTCTTGAAAATCCGTCTGTATTTGAAGATATTGATCCACAAGGTGGATTAAAGTGCTTAGTTTTTCGTAACGAATATGGCGTTTGATAATTGGTGTATTGTTTCAGCGAGAAAGGCCTCATTTAGCAGCTACACTTATATAATGGTTGCGTAATTAGTTAGGCGTTTGTGCGAATATATTGCTTGGTAAGTCTTGTTGCACTGATAGCTAGCTGGCACGTGTCAGCAGCTCAGCACTCTACTGATCATCTCAGCCCTGTGTGTGACACTAAAGCCAAAGTTGGTGTGGTTGCTGGCTGGCCTCCATTGACTAGCGTGAGCGATGAAGGCGTTGCACTGGGGCTTGATATAGATATTGCAAAAATCGTGTTTGAGCGTGTAGGTATTTGTATTGAGTTTGTACGTTTGCCCTCAGCAGCTCGCAGTTTTGCTCAGTTGACCAAAGGGGTTGTCGATGTTGTACTGATGGTGAGTTATACCTTCAAACGCAAGCAGTGGGGACATTTTACGCTGCCGTATCGCATGGAAAGAATGCGGTTATTTTCTTTAAAGCCACCTGAATTAGTTTACTCGCTAATGGCTTTATTGAGCTCTGAAGCCACAATTGGTTTGAGTATTGGTTCCTATTATGGTGAAGAGATTAAATCTTTGGCCAATCAAGATCGGTTTGGAAATCAATTCATCGGTATTTCAACGATTCAAAGACGCATCGAGTTGCTTGCCAAACAGCGTGTTGATTTTATTATTGAAGATGAAATTACAGGTAATTACCTTAGTCACAAGTGGAGTGAAAAGCCCATTCATGTTTGGGATTATCCGGTCCACGATAACGAAGTGCATTTTTTATTACGCAAGGAAAAGTTCACACCGTCAGAGCGGTTAAAAATAGACCTGGCAATTGTTGAATTACAGCAGCAGATCACTGCTTTGGTTTCCCGCTATCGTCAACTTGGTCAGGCAAAGTAAGGGGGAAGGTATTGGTTGGATAGCTAGGTCAGCTTTGTTTTGGCCATGAAGTGTTAAGGACTTATGCTCAGACAGCAAATATCTGAGTATCGTCAGTGACATTTATACATTTCGCTTGTGCTTTAATAGACAAGTACGACGCTTCACATTTTTATAGTTATTAATTTCCGATATATAGCTTGGCGTGTTTTCACAGCGCGAAGCTTGGATCCCGGTGTGACACATTTGCAAATATTATAATCTTTCAAGTTGAGAGTCGCGATATGGTCTGGGTGATTTTTATACAGTTTGTTACTCTGGAAGCGGGCGGGTTTATTATTGGATAACAGCCAGCCAGAGCTCGCCGTCATACGCTGGCTAACAACATGGAAATAAAGGTATGAAAACACTCAATTTAGCAGTCATGGCTGCACTTGGCCTTATCAGTGTGCCAACGATGGCATTGGACTGCAGTCAATTAAGCAATTGGCAGGCAACGAAAGTGTACACAGGCGGTATGGAAGTACAACACCAAGCAGCTAAATATACGGCCAAGTGGTGGACACAAAATCAAGATCCCGCGTTGTATTCAGAGCCACAAAACGTATGGCGTAAGGAGGGGATCTGCGATCCTGTTGGAGCTCCATTGCCTATCGTGAAGCTTGACACACCATTGGATCAAAGTCGCCATATTATTGCGTCTCCAGTTGTAATAAAAGCGACAGCTAGTCACCCAAAGAATGTACCAATCAAACATGTGGATTTCAAAGTCGATGATGTGGTGATTGCGACGGATAACACAGCACCCTATGAAGTAACATGGACAGCGACAGGCTTGGGCGAGCATGTGATCCAAGCTGAAGTTGTTGATAATGAAAATGGGCGGGCCAGCTCTGGTAAGCGTAATATTACGGTTGTGGCGGACGATGTTATTGTTCCTCCAAGTGGTTTTAAGATTGTCGGTTACTTTCCTAGCTGGCAAGGTCAAGTTGCCGACATTCAATTTGATAAGCTGACGCATATAAATTACTCGTTCTTGCTCCCAAATGCCGATGGGTCATTACAGCCACTTGAAAACCTAGCAAAGATGAAGCAATTAGTGAGTGCTGCACAAGCATCAGGCGTAAAGGTTGGAATTGCTGTTGGCGGTTGGAATGGGGGCGATGACAGTGCATTTGAGACTTTTGCCGCCAGTGCAGAAGGCCGTGCTACGTTTATTCGCAATTTAATGGCCTTTGTCGAGTTGCATCAGTTAGATGGCGTTGATATGGATTGGGAATATCCAGATCCTGGCAGTTCAGCTAATAATTATGCGCTGTTAATGAAAGAGCTCAGTGTTGAGCTCAAAGCAAAAGGGAAGTTTTTAACAGCCGCAGTGGTTGCGCTAGGTTACACCGGAGGCGGTGTTTTGGAGTCGGTATTCCAAGATGTTGATTTCTTAAACTTGATGGCCTACGACGCAAATAATGCAGATCATTCGAGTTTTCAATATGCATTAGATTCTATTGCATATTGGCAAGGTCGTGGACTCAGTAAAGAGAAAACTGTGTTGGGTGTGCCTTTTTATTCTCGTCCGACATGGCAAGCTTATCACACGTTGGTCGCACAGGATGCTGCGAATGCGTGTCGAGATACTGACGGCACCGCATATTATAACGGTATTCCAACAATACGTACGAAAACTCAGTTAGCGCTTGATAGCGCTGGGGGCATTATGAACTGGGAGTTATCCCATGATACAAATGGGCCCGCGTCATTACTGACGGCTAAATGGGAAGTGGCACAGGGAATGGCGCCAAGCTATCAATGTGATGGCAGTGGTGGTCCTGATAAGCCAACACAGTGTGTGGATATTCAAGTCGATCCAAATCAGTATGTTGTACATCCCAACTTTCCAAATGGCGACCATGCGGCTGCTGGACAGCGTATTCGTCATCAAAACAGCGTTTATGAAGCGAATTGGTGGACGCGATCAGTACCGGGGAGTGATGGCAGCTGGCAGTTCATCTGTCAATTCTAGTGGTAACTTGAGAAGGTAGTACGAAAAAAGCCGTGCACCCAGACGCACGGCTTTGATTGTCATGATAAATCTGTGCTTATTTTACGCAAGTAGGATCGTTGCCGATTAACTTCCAAGCACCATAAAGGCCTGATTCACTTGGGATATCGCCGCGAGTCCAATATCTCGCTTCATACTCAGAGCCACGGTAAGTGACACGATCTGGTCTGACATACACGGTATTTGCGTCCCACGTGCCATTACACACGTTAGAACCATCTGTTGCAGTAGCAAAAACACGTGCGACGTATGTGGTTGTGCTGCCGTCCACTTTAAAAGTTAATGTTGTTTGTGCAAGGCCAGGTGTTGCAGCGCTAAACTCGACACTTACCTTACAGTTTTGGTTTTGTGTCAGTGTGCTTGCAGAGCACGTATCTACCGTAGTCACCAAGTTGCTCGTGACACCTAATGCAGCGACATTCAGTTGATTAAAGGTAAATGTTGGGCTGCCAGTATTAGTGATGGTAAAGGTATGTCTTACTGTATCGCCAACCACGAAATCAGCTAGTGTCGTTTGCTCTTGATAGCCAACCTGTACCGGAACTGTCCCATTTTTGATTGACTCGATCCATTGGTCGTATACTGAAACGTCTGCGTAAACACCATAATTGTCAGGACGAGCACATCCTACACCCCAGCTTACTATACCAAGTTGAACGGTCTGGCCACCTGATTGAATCACAATCGGGCCACCACTGTCGCCATTACATGAGTCTTTTTGGCCTTGAGGGTAACCTGCGCAGAATTCCGTGGCGCCAACATTGCTGTAGTGGCCTCCAGTTTGACGACAAACAGCGTCAGAAACCAATGGTACGTTGACTTCATATAAATTAGTTGGACGTGTACCACCTTCTTGCAAGCGGCCAAGGCCTGCTACGGTGAGTAAGTCACCTTCACGTGCGTAGTAATCAATAGAAGATTGTGCAAGTGTCACGCTAGCGCCCTGAGTTGGGACTCGAGTCAGCTTTAACACAGCAATGTCATTGTGCAGTGTCGAGTTATTATAATTAGGATGCATATGCACTTGCTCAACCGCAATTCGATCACCATCGCTGCCGCCAAGAATAAAGCCCGCGACTTTAACATTTAACTCGCTTGCCGTTCTGTTACGCACACAGTGTGCGGCAGTTAGCACATAACCGTCACCAATATAACTACCACCACAAAAAGCGGTTGTGCCATTTGAGCGTAAAATTTGAGTATAAAATGGCCACTCTGCGGTGTCTGCGGGCATACCTCCTACAATGTTGGGCTGAATATCATCAAATGCGAAAGCGGGTAAACTGGCCACAATACCTACTGCCAATAGTGTGTGTCGCATTGCATTTTTAAATGAGTGTGTTGTTCCTTTCATGTTGTACCTATGTTGTTCACTTGTTAGACGAAATTAAGATACAACTAAATGTTGCAAAATGTATAAAAAATGTGATTGAAATGATTTCAATGGGTAACGTGTTATTTTTTGCAACTGCATGTTTTTAAATGATTTAAATTTCAATTTTCGTAAAGTTTTAAAATTCCATGTAAATATTAGTTTACTTTTTGAACACGTTTTGACGTGTAAGATGACACTCAAATTGAAGGTTTTGTTAAAGAGCTTGCGGATAGTAGCTGACACTATTAGCAAGAATGAAGACCACATCGTTATGGTGTGAGACTTTGTCGCTTTCGGTAAGTATGTCCTTTTTAGATAAGTTATAGTCATTACTGACATTTCTTGCTGCGATATGCTTATTTCCTAGGAGGTGCCTTATGTCACAAACCGTGGGTTTTTTTATTTATGATGAATTTCAAACTGTTGATTTAGCGGGTCCACTAGATGCATTTGCCACCGTAAATGATCTACTGTCCAAAGAAGCATATAAGTTAGTTACGATAGCGGATGAAATGCTGCCAATTCGTGCTGAAAGTGGTTTGAAGACATTGGCCGATGACACCCTCATAAATTGCCAGGCGCTTGATGTGTTGGTGATTATTGGCGGGCGAGGGTGTCATCGTGTCATCAATAATCAAGCCGCAATGGCACAACTACGTCGGCTGGCACAAAGTGCTAAACGCGTTGTGAGTATCTGTACTGGTGCATTTATTGTCGCAGCGCTGTGGCCTGAACGCGTACTCACATTGGCAACCCATTGGGACTTTTCACAGCGGCTTGCGGCGCAATTTCCATGTGTGCAAGTGGTGTCCGATAAGCTATTTGTACAAAGCGATGAAGTATATTCTTCGGGGGGGCTTACAGCGGGTATTGATCTTGCTCTGAGTCTCATTGCAAAAGATCATGGTGCAGCAATGGCACAACGCGTTGCACAATATATGGTGATGTATGTCAGGCGCAGTGGCGATCAACGTCAGTACTCTAGTCTGCTGAGCGCCCAACAAACGTTATCACAGCGCTTTCAAAGTGCCATAGACTTTGTACAAGACAATATCGATAAACCTTTATCAGTCGAAATATTAGCTGATCAAGTTGCGTTGAGCCCTCGACATTTCCAGCGGGTTTTTACAGAGAAAATGGGTATAGCCCCCATGCGCTTTGTACAAAATTTAAGGTTGGAAAAAGCCAAGGGGTTATTGTGTACATCTGAGCACTCGATAGCCCATATAAGCGTGTTGACAGGTTTTGGTTCACCTCCGTTATTAACTCGAAAATTCACCCAAGCGTATGGCGTGACGCCAACACAATATCGCGAAAATTTTACTGCAGAGGTTAACGAATGAAAAGAACAATCCTAGCATGGTTGATGTGTTTGTATTGTATGAAAGGGTATACCCACTCTACTGATGAAGATGCCTTTCATGTCGGTGTCTTGTTATTTGAAGGTGCTCAGGCCATTGATTTTGTGGGGCCTATAGAAGTGTTCGGTCAAGCAGGGTTCCGATTGACGACAGTGAGCAAGACGGGGAATGAAATCACCACAGCAATGGGGTTGAAGGTGACGCCAGCACAAAGTTTTGCAAATAACACTGTGTTTGACGCGGTGCTTATTCCTGGCGGTAATATCAATGGCGCTTTTATCAATGATGAACAAGTGCAAAATTGGATTAAAGCGCAAAGCCGCGAGGCGCATTATGTGATGTCTGTGTGTAATGGCGCGTTTATTTTGGCCAATACTGGGCTGCTGAATGGTCTTTACGCGACAACCATTGAAAAAGCGTTCGACAGTTTTGCACAGCAGTATCCTTTGGTAAAGTTGGCAAAAGATAAAAAGCTAACTGATAACGGTAAAATACTCACAACGGCTGGTTTATCCTCGGGTATTGACGGCGCACTTTCCTTGGTTGCAAAAGTGAATGGTATGCGATCTGCGCGTACTGTGGCGGCAAAAATTGAGTATGATTGGACGCCTAATGGAGGTTACATTCGCGGAAAAATGGCTGACCGCATACTGCCTGAGTTTAATGACTTACCTGAAAGCATTAGTTTAGCGTCTCGCACTTTCCACTATGGTGATGAGCAAAACTGGTATAACGGCTACACATTTGAGTTAAAAAATACCGAGTCTTCCGCGTTATTCTCATGGCTTAACCAGCAAATGACTAATGCAGGATGGCAAGCAGCCAGTACGGAAAATACACGTGCTTGGTCAAAACAGGTAGGCGAAGCACAGTGGTTACTGCATATGAGTGTAAAACATCAAACAGGATCCTTGTACACCGCACAATTGACGCTCAATCGCCAAATTTAGTTTATCGAAGGCGTCGTGCCTTGTTGCATCAAGCAACTATCTAATATGGCTTCGGTTAAATGATTCACCGCTAAAATGAGCTCGCCGTAACGGTGAGTGTGTTGCCAAATCTCAGCACGCAGTGCATTGATATCAGCACTGCGTGATTGGTTTTGGCAGTACTTTAACACTTGCAGACCAAGTTGAATGCTTTTTTGGTGTTGTGTCAGCATAGGCTGCAGTGCTGTCAAAGTACTTGATTGCGCAAATGTGGTCTTGAGTTTGGGGATATCCGCTAACCAACTTTGATACGCATTTTGCAGTGTTAAATAACGCGCTGGCGTGTCGTTTGTTTGCAAGTGCAGGTGCCACTGACGCAAATACAGGCTCTCTGCGGGGAGAAAATCAACTAAGGCAGCTAAGGGGGCTAGCTGGTGGTAGAGGTTTTGCTGATATTTGACATGATGGCGGGTGTAATACTGAGCTTGCTCGACCAGTTGGCTAAAGCGTTTAAGTGCGTCAACATCGCCTTGAACACTCAGCGCTGCCAGTCCCTGCTGGTGTTGAGCTTGATGTTTGAGGCCAATACGTTGAGCAGCAAACTGATCCAGTGTTTTTAAGCGCTGATACATCTGTTGCTCATCTTGTAAGCTTTGCGGTGACCAGAGTCGCTCTGCGATTGCATAGAGTCTTGGCCAAATTCTGAGATCAAGATTATAGGGCATAACCAGTTCAGTCCATATGGTTGCCTCACCACCGAGTACGCGCTTAGTTGCCTCTGCTTTGGGGTGGGTTGCAAATTGCGAAGGCTCTAGTTTAGGCACGATCGCAAGTGCGCTGATGTGATGTTCGTAAGGCGTATTGCCAATTAATATTTGACTTTGTTCAGGTTGGCTTTTAACAAAGCTAAGGCGTACCGGACCCATCCAAGTGTCAATGTCAAAACGTGTGACATTGGCGAGTGTTTCCAGTTGCTCTATTGCGATTAATTTACGGCCATTGATGGCCACATAGCCAATTTGGTTGTTATTCGTCGCTAACGCAAAGTGACCTGTGACTGGCGAGCCCTTGAGCCGAGAGATAGTAAATTGCCATGCCTGCCATTGTGTATCGTGACCTAGGTCCTGTTGTGTGATGGGTTGCTGTGGCATTGGATCATTGCGGTAGTGATAGCTGGTGTACTGAGGTTGGTCGATGTAAAAACCCGCAGACAGGACGCCTTTATGTCCCGCATTGGTTAATTGAGTTAGGGAATCAAACCCGCGCCAAGATTGGATCACCACGGCATTGTTAAGTGCTGGTTGAAAGATCTCATCCCAGCCCATCAGTATTTTGTTGTGGGCGCTCAGCAGTGATTGTACTTTGAGGTTGAAATGGTTGTGTAATGCAACGGCTGAATGGAGTCTTTGTGCCTGCATATACGCCAAAACAGTTTCGCTTTCTAGCCAATGATCGGGTTTGACTTCATCACCACCGATATGCACGTAGGGATCAGGAAAGATAGCAGCAAGTTCCTCGATGATATGTTTAATGAAGATATCAGTATTGGGATCACTGGGATCAAGTAAGGGTTTGAATACGCCCCAACCGCGCTCCATTTTATAGGGACCTGGGTTGGCCATGAGTTCGGGGTAAGCCACTGCCAGTGCAGAGGCGTGGCCGGGCAGATCAATTTCAGGGATCACGCGGATCCCACGGACGCTGGCATAGGCAACTATCTCGGTCATTTCGGCTTGGGTGTAGTACTGATTATTGGAGGCAAGTTGTTGTAGTTTAGGGTAATTAACACTAGCAAAGCGCCAGCCTTGATCATCGGTGAGGTGCCAATGCAAAACATTGAGTTTGGCAGATACCATGCCATTAATCTGGCGCTTAATATCATCGAGCGGGATAAAATGTCGGGCACTGTCGATCATTAATCCTCGCCATGCAAATCGAGGTGTATCATCAATGATCATCGCGGGGATCTGGCTTGGAAACTGATAGGCTAATTGCCTGAGTGTTTGCAACGCATAGTTGATCCCCCAATATTGAGAAGCATGGATCTTGATGCCTTTGGGGGTGATGGCTAATTGGTAGCTTTCGTTTTGATTTATACTCGGGTGCAGTGCTGAAGTGCCCGTGATGTCAAAAATGATATCAGCTCGGCCCATCTTTTGCGTGAAGCGTATATTACTGAAGGTGTCTCTGAGTTGTCGTTTAAGGTACTGGCTGCGTTGTTTTGATAAGTTTGGCAGGTATACACGCAAAGGCATACTGGCGTCAAATGTCCCTTCTTCTAATGTGATACTGTGCGGGTAGGGCATCAGGTGCAAATTAGATTTGGCTGCCCAAGCGGGTAAGTGAAAAAAGCCAATGATGAGCAGTACAAAACGCAGCATATCTATTCCTTGCTTGGTTATCAGAACACCAGTGTGGTGATTTTTTATCCATGTAAGTTACCAAAATCTGATAGAAAAGCACACTGTGCTTTGTGGCTAGGCCTTTATGTATTGTTTAGGAGGCACGCCTAGCACTTTTTTAAATGCGGTATTAAATGCGCTGCTAGACTCAAACCCTAACTGCTGAGCAATGGCTTGTTGAGATTGTCCAGCGTTGAGCATTTCTACTGCGCGCAGCGCTCTGAGCTTCTGCTTCCATTGGCTAAATCCCATGTCAAAGCTTTTGTGAAATAAGCGATTTAATGTGCGACTCGATGCGCCGACGGTTTGCCCCCATTGCTCCAGTGTGAGTGGACTACCAGGATTAGCGTAGAGCTCAGATACAATTGGGTGTAAGCGGGCATCTTGGGCTCTGGGAATAAAAAAATCGCTGGTGGGTGCCTGCTCCAAGCGGTCAATGAAGACTTCCACAAAGCGCAGGGTTTTATCATCTAAAGTGTAATTATCAGACCAAGTACAGATCTCCAAGATCATGGCTTTTAATAGCGGGTCTACCACCAACGACTTAGCTTGGCTACCCAGTACACATTGATACTTTTGATCTATGTACACACTGCGGAAATGGCCACCATAGCGACAATAGGTTTCGTGTGCGACATTCGGTGGGATCCACAACGCTTGTTGGGGTGGGATCACAAAGCTGCCTTGCGGCGTGAAAATGGTCATGACGCCATCACTGATGTAGGTGAGTTGACCCCATGTATGCGTGTGCTCTTCCACATGTTCCCACTCTGGCATAGTTGTCGCTCGAGGGAATACTGGTCTGCCTAATTGCTTACGTTTGAAACGAGATTTTACTTTTAGCCAAGGCTGATTTGTCTGTTTTGATAAATTCTCTGTCATATTTTTGGATTTTGGCCAGTAATAATTGAGCATATACTAGTCAGGCGTTTCACTCAATGTGCTTAGGATAATAAATGGAAAAACAACTATTTGGGCGGTTTACCCCCTCACCAATGAGCTTTTTAGTGTTAGCCACCATCGTTATGGCGATGGCATTCGCTGGTTGGACTGCCATGTTAAATAACTTTGCGGTGGAAGCGGCAGACTTTACCGGTGCAAACATGGGCATGTTGCAATCTTTACGCGAAATTCCCGGTTTTCTTGCCTTTACCGCGGTGTTTATTTTGTTGGTGTTAAAAGAGCAAACCTTTGCGGTGGTGAGCTTGTGTGTGTTGTCTATTGGGGTCGCAATTACAGGCTTTTTTCCGACCATTTATGGCTTATATGCCACCACCGTGTTGATGTCTATTGGCTTTCATTATTTCGAGACATTAAATCAATCATTGAGCCTACAATGGTTTAAAAAAGATGAAGCTGCCGAGAAATTAGGCAAGCTTTTATCTATTAAATCAATGGCTGCACTGGGGACATTTGCGGTGATCTGGGTGGGCTTTACTTGGTTGCAAAGTGACTATGTGTGGATGTATTTGTTAATAGGTGGCGCAGGCCTTGCCGTGACGCTATTTATGGCGATGACACATCGACAGTTTGTGGCAGCGTCACCACAGAATAAAAAGCTGATATTGCGCAAAGAATACAGCTTGTATTACTTGCTGGTATTCTTCTCCGGCGCACGTCGACAAATTTTTATGGTGTTTGCAGGCTTTTTGATGGTCGAGAAGTTTGGCTATGATGTCGCAGAAATTACCGCGTTGTATATGCTTAACCACGTCATTAATATCTTTTTGGCGCCAAAAATAGGCAGTTGGATAGGACGTATTGGCGAGCAAAAAGCACTGACGGTTGAGTACATAGGGTTGATCCTTGTATTTGTCGGATATGCGCTGGTGGAATCTTCACAGTTAGCGGCAGTGTTATATGTGATAGACCATATTTTCTTCGCGATGGCGATTGCATTAAAGACGTATTTTCAGAAGATTGCGCGACCTGAAGATATTGCCGCAACGGCTGGGGTGAGCTTTACCATCAACCATATTGCCGCGGTAGTGATCCCTGCTAGTTTTGGTGTGGTGTGGTTATACGACCAATCATTGGTGTTTTATTTCGGTGCTGCACTGGCTGCATGTTCTTTGTTATTGAGTCAGTTTATTACCCCGCACTTACGCAAATTAAATGCCGCTGAAGCAGCCTCAAACAGCGCATGATTCAGGCTGGACTGTGAGTCGTGTTATGAAATAAAAAAAGAGCAGAAAAACCTGCTCCTTTTTGCGTTTTAAAGGGCTTTAAAGCGAATTGCAGCGCCGCCGCTGGTGGCCAGTTGCAGTGTCAAACTGTCTTTGGCGGTGACGATTTGTTTTTTGATGTCCAGTGCGTATGGGTTATCTTGCCAATTGGCATCTTTGCCATCTTGATAAATGTGCGCTTCGTAGCGTGTATCTGCTGTTAAAAAGTCGAGTTTCACATCAACTTTTCGCGCATGTTCATCTGTAATTGCGCCTAAGTACCAATCTTTACCTGTGTACTTACCGCGAGCACGTTCTTGACGAGCAAATACCACATAGTCTCCGACTTCACCCGCCAAAGCGATGCTCTGTTCCCAGTCCGTCGGTACATCTTTGATAAATTGAAATGCATCCGGTTTTGCGAGGTAATTTTCTGGTAAATCCGCCGCCATTTGCACAGGGCTATATAACACCACGTATTGGGCAAGTTGTTTTGCGAGTGTGGTTTGCGGGCGGTTTGTTTTATCACCTAGGCCGTTAAAGCCCATGTCAAAAATACCGGGTGTAAAGTCCATTGGGCCTGATAGCATGCGCGTAAATGCCAGCATGGGAATGTGCTCTGGTGGGTTAGGTGGCGTGCCCCATGCATTAAACTCTTGGCCGCGCGCGCCTTCGCGGGTCATCCAGTTTGGATATGTACGGCGTAGCCCCGTATCTTTAATGGGTTCATGGGTGTTAATGCTGAGCTTGTATTTTGCAGCAAGCTTGATGTTGTCTAGGTATTCATTCACCATGAACTGACCATCATGCCATTCAAAGCGAGCATGGCCGCGCTCATCAATACGTTTGATATTGCCGCCATCAGCGACGTAACCTGTTTTGATTTGGCTGACATTATTTTTCGCGTATAGCTTAAATGCCGCGTCCATTTGGTTGCGATAGTTACTGACGTTGCCAGAGGTTTCGTGATGACCAATGAGTTTTGCACCCACTTTATCGGCATGTGCCTTGATGGCCTTAAAGTCAAAATCAGGATATGGCTGTGTAAAGCTAAATACGTCACCGTTATAGAACCAATCTCCGTCCCATCCGGTGTTCCAGCCTTCAACTAACACACCATCAAAGCCATGCTCTGCGGCAAAGCTTAAATATTTTTTGGTGCGCTCTGTGGTGGCACCATGTTTGTCACCGCTGCCCCAAGTGTGCTTGCCGATATGCATGCCCCACCAAATCCCTGTATATTTTCCTGGTTCAACCCAAGACACATCACCGAGTTTGTTAGGCTCATTGAGGTTTAAGATCAGGTGCGAGTTCAATAAATCTTTGGCTTTCTCACTAACTTGAATGGTGCGCCATGGGGAATGAAAGCGACCGTTGGTTTTCACCGCGATGCCATCAGACCATGGTGTTAAATCGCTTATGAAAGTACCCGGCCTGCGCTGATTCAGTGTCATACCGGCATAATCTACCAGTGCGGCTTCATGAATACTTAAGTGGATGCCGTGTTTGTTTTTAAATGTGAAAGGCGTGTGCACATGGGCAGCATTATGCAGTGGTGTGGTATTGTAAGTGTATTCATAGCGGTTCCAGCCTCGCGCCGGGACCCACCACGCAGTACTTTCACCACTATCCGTAATGCTGAATTCAGTAAGCTCGCGAGTAATATATCTGGCTTCATCTTGATTGACTTCGTAACGAAATCCAAGGCCGTCATCAAAGACACGAATACGTATTCGATATTGCACCGCTTTGCTGTCTTTATCTGCAAAAGTAACCAACAGTTCATTGTGGTGATCGACAATGTTTCTCGCTTCACCCCAAGGTTGCTGCCAAGTTTCATGATGCGATTTACGCTCAGCACTGCTGATATACAAGTTATTTCGCATTGATGGTGCCCTGGCAAAGTCAAACCCCAATGTGGAAGGGTTGATCACTGTTTGACCCTTAAAGGCAACTTGATATCTTGGCTGAGTGTGGTCATCACTGATAGTGAAGGTAAGCTGCTGGTCAGGGGATGAGACATTAAAGTTGGCAGCATACACAGCTGGTGAGAGTGTGAATAAACTGACCGTCAGGCAAACTGCTGAGCAAAATGAACTTGAATAGTGCATGTTTTTTCCATAAGGCAACGAGTTATTGTTAGCTTACGGGCTTAGTTTCGGGCCCAAAATGGTTTGCATACGTATTCAAAATTAAAATGCGATGAATGCATAATTTACGTCGTCCGGTCTATACTCAAATGAAAAATAAAGCCGGATAAGGATTGTGCTAGATGCAACTGACGCAGCAAGTAAATAAAGTAAATACAAAGCGAGCAAGGTGGCAATATGGGCTCATGCTGAGTACTTGCTTGGTATCATCATGGGTATTGGCCAAACCGATCACCGTGCAGGTGAAAGACGCTGAAGGGAAGGTGGTTAAAGATGCGGTGGTGTGGTTTGAAAGTGCGCAACTGCCACGGTCAGCCAATAAACTTCAACAAGCCTACAAAATGGGCCAAAAAGACCGAGCTTTCACGCCACATATATTGGTGGTCCCTAAAGGGGCTGAGGTATCTTTTCCCAATTACGACTCGATCTTGCATCACGTTTATTCGTTTTCCCCAGCACAACCGTTTGAATTTAAGCTATATCGTGATAGTCCTCAATCTCTCAACTTTGGTAACACGGGTGTTGTCGAGTTAGGCTGTAATATTCATGATTGGATGTTGGGCTATATTTTGGTGGTGGACTCCACCTATTTTGCGCTCACTAATGGACAAGGTGAAGCAATCATCGAACTTCCTGAGACCCCAATAGACAATTTAACGATGCAAGTATGGCATGAAGGGTTTGCCAATCTTGATAAACCCGAGAGCCAGACCATAAAAGTTTTACCTACCTCCAATTCTTTGATCTATCAACTTGATCAGTCGTTGTTTAAGCCCAAAGAAGACTTCTCAGATGAGTTTGATGATTATGAATAAAGTCACTTTAAATATGCTTGTTGCACCGTCTATGTGTTTACTGCTAGTCGGACTGATGAGTGCCCCGATACAAGCTAATGCAGCACAGCATAAAGGGCAAATTCAAGCCAGTTGGCAATCAAGTAGCGCCTATCCATCTTGGTATGCATGGGGGGCGTCGGTTAATCGCTTTGGTCAAGGAGATGATGGCGTTAATATCAGCAGAGCTTTGTTGCAATCTCGCTTTGAGTTGGGTGATAGCTGGGCGGCGCACAGCAGTGTGCAATATGTGCCTGATCCTGATGCCAAAGTTGGGTTTACTGAGCTATTTACAGAGTATAAACCTGTGGTAGAGGGCGCTTATCAACCGCAAGTACGCATCGGTGGTTTTTACCCGAAAATGTCCTTGGAGAATCCGGATGTTGGCTGGTCTTCGCCATATAACTATGGCTACTCTGCGATTAACGCTTGGCTCGGTGAAGAGCTCAGAGTGATAGGTGTAGAGGCCAGTATTAAGCGCAATGGCAAACGGTTGGCAAAACCCAGTTTGCACAATTGGCAATGGGTCGCAGGACTGTATAAAGGCAATGATCCGCTCGGTGCTGTGTTGGCATGGCGCGGATTTGCACCGCATGATAGGCAATCAGTCTTTAATGAAGTGTTGGCGCTGCGTCCAACAGCGGGCTTTATGACACCGCAATTGAGTAAACAAGCGTGGCAAATAGAGCCATTCACTGAGATTGATGGCCGTTTTGGGTATTATATTGGCGCTCACTGGAGTTATCAAAATCGTCATGACTTGCGGGCATATTGGTATGACAATAATGGCGATCCAGAAGTGCTTAGTTATAAAACGGGCCAATATGCTTGGGACACCAAATTTTGGAGCTTGGCGTATAAGTACAAGATAACTAAGCAAACGCATGTGATTGCCCAAGCAATGGCGGGGAATACGGCGATGGGGGTTTCTCGCGGCGTAGATAATGACTTTGACAGTCAATTTATACTGCTGACACATCGTTGGCAGCAATTTAGAGTCAGCGGCCGCATTGAGCAATTCAGAGTGCAAGACATGGATCATTGGGCGTTCGACCCGAATGAAAGTGACGGCGGCGCTGTGACGGTGACGGCTAAGTGGCGTTATTCAAAGCACTGGCGTTTTGGGATTGAGTTTCAATACCTAGAGACAAAAGTGGCCAATCGAGCTGATGATAATTTACCAACGCGTCAATTAGAACAATTATGGCGGCTCAGCGGGGAGTACCGTTTTTAATCAGCGGCTGATGATTCAGCCGCTTTCTGACTGGCTAATCACATAGTCTGTTGAGGCCATTGAGTGCTGCAACGCGATAGGCCTCAGCCATGGTTGGATAGTTGAAGGTGGTATTGACGAAATACTCGACATTATTACCTTCGCCTTTTTGCTCCATGATGGCTTGGCCGATGTGCACAATTTCAGAGGCGCGCTCGCCAAAGCAATGTATCCCTAAAATTTCTTTGGTTTTGCTATGGAATAATATCTTTAAACTGCCTACTTCAGTGCTGGCAATTTGCGCGCGCGCAAGATGCTTAAACTGTGCTCTACCAACTTCATAAGGGATTTTGGCTGCGGTCAGCTCTTGCTCTGTTTTACCAACGGAGCTCATTTCTGGAATAGTATAAATTCCTGTTGGAATATCTGTGATCAAACGCTCATCACATTGACCGTTTGCAATGGCATTGGCGGCAATACGGCCTTGGTCAAACGCTGCACTGGCAAGGCTTGGGTAACCGATGACATCACCGACAGCATAAATATTTTCTACTTGGGTTTGATAGTACTCGTTAACGCGCAATTGACCTCGGCCATCGGCTTTGAGACCAACTGTTTCTAAGTTTAAGCTGTCGGTATTACCCGTTCGGCCATTGGCCCATAAGATGCAGTCTGCTTTGACTTTTTTACCAGATTGAAGGTGTAAAATGACGCCTTTGTCACTGGTTTCTACCTTGGCAAACTCTTCGTTGTGACGGATCACGATACCGCTGTTCCAAAAGTGATAACTCAGTGCATCTGAAATTTCATCATCCATGAAAGACAATAATCTATCTCGTGTATTGATGAGATCGACTTTTGCACCAAGGCCTTTAAAAATGGATGCGTATTCACAGCCAATCACCCCTGCACCGTATACGATGACGCGTTGCGGATTGTGCTCAAGGCCAAGAATGGTATCGCTGTCGTAGACGCGCGGATGATCAAAGTCGATTTCAGGTGGGCGGTAAGGCCGAGAGCCTGTGGCAATCACAATGGTTTTCGCTGTGAGTACATCTTGAGAGCCGTCAAGATGCGTTACGCGCACGGTATTCGCATCAACAAAGCTGGCTTCACCTTGATACAGGTGAATGCGATTGCGATCGTAAAAACTTGAACGCAATGAAGACTGCTTGCCAATGACGTCACTGGCGTGGTTTAAAATGTCTTGAAACGTTAAGCGTTTTGGGCGCTCTGTAAAGCGGTACAAAGGATTGGCTTTATACTCAATAAGACGGCTAACAGAATGCCTAAGCGCTTTTGAAGGAATGGTACCCCAATGGACGCAGCCACCGCCGACAGATGTTTGTTTTTCTATCACAGCTACTTTACGCTGGCTTTTCGACAAGTTCATGGCTGCACCTTCACCACCAGGGCCTGTACCAATGATAATGGCATCATATTGAAAAGATTGCGCGGGTTGTTCGCTAGGTTTGTCTTTGGATTTAGTCACGGCCTCGCCTTACTTGCTAATTGGGGAGGCCGAGAAGAGGTGCGGTTAGGTCGCTGCGCCTTTTAACAGCCTCGAGTTCAGTGCCAACCATGCCTGTTTTTGTGAATGCCACGCTTGCTCTAATTCCGAGTATTGTTTGTGTAGCGCAGATTGTTCACACTGTTCTAAAACGGCATGCTTTTTAGCTTCGAGTAATTGTTTTTGAATCGCACAAAAGTTCTGCAACTTTTTCAAAAGCAAATCATATTCTTGTTGTAACAATGTAAGCTTATCTTGTGCCAAAGGCAATTTTGCAAGGGTAACTTTTGTTTTATTCAACAAGGTTTCTGCCTTGGCCTTTTCAATGCGCTCAACTGGCGTACGCTTTAATTTGCTGGCAAGGCCAAAGAATGACAGAGCACGGATCATCCATTTCGTTGGGTCATAATGATACCAGCGGATCCCATTACGGTAGTCACTTGCAAAGATGTGGTGGAAGTTGTGATAACCTTCACCATACGTTAGTAACGCTAAAAAGCCATTGTCACGAGCGGTATTTTTCTCTGTGTATGGGCGACTTCCCCAGATATGTGCCAGAGAATTGATGAAAAAAGTAAAGTGTTGAGATAGCACTAAGCGCAGCACACCGGCTAATAGCAACATGCCAAATACATCGCCCAGTGCCAGTCCAAGTAGTAATGGGATACCAATATTAGTTAGTAGTACGAGTTTTAAATAATGTTTGTGTTGCCACATCACGATTTTATTGCGTTGCAAATCCCGTGCATTATTGTAATCACCATAACTTTCCCCTTGGTAATCACGCAGCATCCAGCCAATATGGCTGTACCAGAATCCGCGGGTAGCGGCATAAGGGTCTTTTACAGGATCATCTACTTGGCCATGGTGTACGCGGTGATCACTACTCCAATGAAGAATACTATTTTGCAAAGCAAAAGCTCCGCCCAGCGCAAAAAATACTTGAATCACAGGATGTGTTTCATAGGCTTTGTGTGCCCAAAGGCGGTGGTAACCGGCGGTGATGGACATGCCAGCGTAAAACATACAAGCAACAAATGCTAACCAGTGGGTAAGGGTATACCCATATTCAAATCCGTACCAAGGCACTAAGGTCACGGCGGCTAAAAAAGACAGACTAAAAAAGATTACATTGGTCCAAATAATAGGCGGTTTCTTCATTTTTAAAAATCTCAGCGTACACTTGTACGCTAAAATAGTATTTCATTCTTGTGCCGTCAAGTATTAGACTGCTCAATTAGCGTATTGGGGCAAATAAACTAGGGGTTATTCATGTCAGGTGTGCGTGCACAACAAAAACAAAAAACTCGACAAGCACTGATAGAAGCAGCGTTTAATCAGCTCAGTGCTGAGCATAGCTTTTCTAATTTGAGTTTACGTGAGGTGGCCCGCGAGGCAGGCATTGCACCAACTTCTTTTTATCGGCATTTCAAAGATATGAATGAACTTGGACTGACGCTGGTGGATGAGGCTGGACTTACTTTAAGGCAGCTTATGCGCCAAGCAAGGCGGCGTATCGCCAGTGGTGGTAGTGTGATTGATACGTCTGTTCAGACATTTATGGAGTTTATTGAGACGTCGAGCAACCAATTTAGGCTTTTGCTTAGAGAGCGCTCTGGTACTTCACCAGCTTTTCGTGCTGCGGTAGCGAGAGAGATTAAGCACTTTATTTTGGAACTTGCACATTATCTCGAGTCTGAAACTAAGCTAGATCCGCTTCATGCTTATATGCAAGCAGAAGCCATGGTGACGTTAGTATTTAGCTCGGGGGCAGAAGCACTCGATCAAGACCCACAACAGCGCGCTGAGCTAACAGATAGATTGATTTGGCAGCTGAGATACATTGCAAAAGGTGCTGCGGGTTATCAAAAGAAATCAGATTGAAAAATAGGGCCAGAGGCCCTATGACGTTTTACAATTGACATTGGCCTAGCCAAGGCGATGCAAAACAAGTTTCCCTCAATTGTGTAGCATCCAATAAGGCTTGTTCAGCAGCGACTTTTTGCGCTTCAAGTTGCGGCTTTTCACTTTCAGAAGCAACAGCTAAAAAGGCTTCGGCTCTTTGCAGTGTTCTGACTGCATCACCAAAATGCGCTTCTACAGCATGCCAAGTTTTTTCATATAAATAGTTTTGCTGTACTGCTTGCCAGTCCTGTGCACCATAGTGTCCTGAATCCTGAAATCCAGCGACAACAAAACTGCGTGGTACTTTCTCCAGTTCAGCTAAATCTTTTACCAATCCATTGGCATCAAAACTGTAGTCAACAAGGCTTGCTAACGTCTCCAAGCAGGGTGAAATGTTTTTGCCGCTACAATGTGTCGGCTTTGCATTTAACTTTGCTTGTAGCTCTGCAGGCAAGGGGCCATTTGAGTTTACATCAACACTGAAAACAGCATTTTCAGCATATTTCTCAATTTCACGAATTTTGGTGAAGGTCTTTTTGAAAAATAACAAACGAATTTTTATCTTGATAACAAAGCGTTTGAAATCTTCTTCTGTCCTGAAGTGAAGCCGGGTATTGATAAAAATATCTCGACCGTAGTTAACTTGATAAATAAAGTGAGTACCACATTGGCTTATGTCTTTACCATCTTTGACTGATCTTTGTTCTAATGTACTGTAGCCTTCGTCTAGTTTGAGGTGTAGTTGTGATGTCATGGTTTTATTATCTGTGGCATTTCTATGTGTCATGGATGTAGACACACTGCCAGCAATAATAAACAAATTTACACCGCCATGAACTTCACCAAACGTTCTTCTTCGTATGTTTGAGCTATTCACTCTTTGAAAGTAGTCTAGACTACCAGATAAGTCTTTATGGTAAGAGATTTGACCAACTAAACAGTGGTCACCAACTTGATGTGACTGGGTCGAAAATGCTTTTCCAAGATCTGAATCTTTGATTTGTTTACTGTAATATACCTTACTAAACGCATCAAACGACCAAATCATCGTCAGCAGAAACAATGTGAGTTTCATATCTGCTCCTGGAAGCGACCACAGCGACATTGCCGCTGTGGTCTTTTGGTGGTTTATTGTGCGAATGCGTTACCATAGGTACTTAAAGCACCCTCGCAAAGACGCCAGTTTAGGATCCCTCTTGCTGGCGCATTTACATCAATAAACGTTGGTGCCCAACGCATGTTGCGGAACTTCGCGCTTTCATCTTCA
The DNA here is from genome assembly GCF_001750165.1 of Pseudoalteromonas luteoviolacea. Taxonomy (NCBI): domain Bacteria; kingdom Pseudomonadati; phylum Pseudomonadota; class Gammaproteobacteria; order Alteromonadales; family Pseudoalteromonadaceae; genus Pseudoalteromonas; species Pseudoalteromonas luteoviolacea. The sequence continues at coordinate 4,686,628 of NZ_CP015411.1, read as the reverse complement.
GTTACAACGCCTGAACGTACAGCTTCTTGACGTGCGAGTTCACACTTTTTCCAGTCAAGGCTATCACTGCTAGGCAATTGTAGTTGTGTGACATCATAGTTTGCCGGACAAGCGCGCCCGCGTTGCTCGCAAGCTTGCTTCATTTCGCGTACTTTGTTTTCACATGCGTAGCCAAATGGGTTGTCTCGACAGAATTGTGCCGCATTGAAGAAGAACCAAGCATTATCGTAAGCATAGTCCTTGATCTGCTCCACAGAAGTACGTTGTGCTTCAGGTAAGTATGCGTAATAACTGTTCAATAAACTCTGAGCGCGTTGCTCATCAAGAATAGACTGTTTAAAGTCATCTTCTAGCTCGCTAATTAGCCACTTTGTTGCATTTCTTACAACTTGATACTCAGGCACTAGGGCACGAAGTGCCAGTGATGAGTTGTCATATCGAGTTGTGTAGTAACGTACAACATTGTAATCGGACAATGTGTTTAGCTGTTGTCTGAAGCTGTTCTTAGAATAGTTCACAGCTTCATAAAACATGTCGAAACATGGTTTTGGATTATCCAAAGAACAGGTGATGATGTTGTTTGGAATAATGCTCAACAATTGCTTTGGGTCACCCCCTTGTTGAACCGCACGTACCGTTATTTTAATTGATGACTTAGTATCATCTTTTAGGTACTTAAGCTGACCACCAACATTAAACACACCACCATATAGATCGACATCTAAGTAACCACCGATTTCAGATTTATCACGGTTACTACCGTAATCTATCTTCAGGTTAACAAGGACACTTGCACCGTATTCAATACCTGTTACAAACTCATCACCCGCCAGAGTTTGAATTTTAGTTTGGTAGTTATTGGCAATGTTTTCACCTACCTCAGAGAGGGTATAGCCTTGATTAACATTCTTAGGTAAATATAAGTGCTTTTTAGGCGTGCTTGAGGCACTAAACGTATATGAACTTGAGTAGGTGCTTGCAGCCATTTCCTTTGCAAGCGAAGCCCCTGCAGATACACGAACAACTGGGAAGTTGACGTCAACATCCACACTACCATTGAGCGATCTCAACATGTCATCATAGTTTAGGTCGATACCCGTAGTGAATTTTAACTCGGTGTTACCGAAAGTTTCATCAACCACACCAGCGACTGGCTGTACATTTAAAAAGCGTTTTTTCTGGCTATCATAGGCTGTACCAATTGCAACATGATCATTGATAAGCCCAGAGACCACAGAGCCAGATAACGTTGAAGTACTCGGCTGTGACTCTATTTTTTCACCAGCAAATGCTGCACCAGATAGTGCTAATGACAGCATAGATAAATAGATAGATTTCATATCATCATTCCTTAACGAACTGTTACGAGGTAGTCTTCTACTTCGCCATAGTGAATACGCTCACAGGCGTTATCAAAACCGCCACCTGCATCAGTGGCCACTCGCATCAAGGTAATTCCCTCTGGAACATTATTAGGGACGTCTACATTGAAAGTAAAAGTTTGGTCAGAAGCACCGCGGTAAACGCGCTCATTGGCATCAAATTGGCCGTTGTGGTTCCAGTCAATCCATACTCTTGCCGCAACATAAGATGGGAAAGTGGGATCTTCATTACCTGGAGTAATAGTAAAGCGGGCCGTCTTATTCGCACTGAGGGTTAACACTTTTCCAGACACGATGGTGTGACTTTTACTACCTGAGGTGTGCTCAAACGTATCGACCTTGACCGACTCGATCCATTCCCATTCATTATCATAGCTGCGGTTTTCACAGTAAGAGCGAGATAAAAGAGTCGTTTTTAATGCAATAGGGCGATACTCAGGTGGCATGGTTGTACATGCCTGAGCTTCGCTTGTGCCAGCATACCAATCATAAGGGTTAGAAAAGTCAGGATTTGCAAACGTTAAATATTGTGCTTTGCCTGCGGCTATTTTCGCGTTAGATAGCCACAGCGCTTTAAGCTGATTAAGCTTTTGCTCTTTTGGCACAATAGCTCTGGAGTCATACATCTGTTCCCATAGCTCAACAAGCAAACCATCGTAGCATTTTTTCAACCAAGCAAATCGTCCTTGTGCTTGAGATACTGTTAACACATCTCCAAGCTCACTGTATTGCGCTTGTTGTATAACGGCTTGCGGATCTTCATTGGCCATCACATTAGTTGTCGCAATAGAAAGTAAGGTGAGAGCTGGTAAAGTGATCTGTAAATTTGTTTTTTTCATCTTATCGTCCTTACCTTAAGATAGCACTGATGGCGCTGTAATCTTGATAGTACCCAACGCTTTGTACTTCATAATCAATACAGTAATTACCTTCAGGGTTTCTTTCACAGTAATCTACTATGTCAGCAAATAAGTTTGCGTTTGCACGGCTAGCCCGTTCGATTTCGCCTAAGTCTCTAAGCTGGTTTGCATCAAACTGTGCAGCATAGTACCGCTGTAAATTTTTTGCTCTTCTGTAAGTTAAACGCTCTTCAATCCAACGTGAGATAAGCTCTTTAACAACAAGTTTTGTTAGATAGTTCACTGGCTGATAGCCATTTGCAGGGATCAGTGTTTGTAACTGTGCACCTGAATCAAGGTATTTTGTGATGTAAGTTTCAGTTACATTGTAATCATCTAACGTATTAAATTGATTGATGTAATCCGTTTTTAGATAATTGACCGCTGATTCAAATAAGTTGAAGCAAGGCTCTGGATTCAACAGCGTACATTGCATAATGCCATTTGGAATTATTTGCAGTAATCTGTTCGGATCACCGCCGCTTTGATAACCACTGATGGTGATTTTTACCGACTGTTTTCTTTGCTCATCAATATTTTGCAAGCGACCATCTACATCGACACTACCGACCCATTCAACGCCTAGGTAGCCGCCAATTTCACGTTTGTCCGCTTCATTGCGGTAATCAATTTTCATATTGATGACGACATTGGAGCCATAGGCAAAACCTTGTACAAAGCCATCACCTAAGTTATTTGCTTTGTTACCCGGATAGGCTTGCGCAAGCTCTGTAGCCGCAGCAGTTGGTTTGTATCCGCTTTCATTTGATGGCATCAAAATACGAGACTTTGGTTTGACTGAAGAGTAAACCGTGTAAGTACCTGTATAACGATCTGCGCTGATATCTTTGGCATAATTTGCGCCTGCATCTACACGTACGACAGGGAAATTGAATCCCGCATCGACTTGACCATCAATCAGTTTCAGTGTTTCTTGGTAGCTTAAGTCTACACCAACACGAAAGTCGATATTGGTGTTTCCTAAGTGCTCGACAGCCATACCTTCTACAGATTTAAGGCCCAACATGATATTGCCTTTACTTTTATGAGCAGTCCCAAGTGGCACTAAATCTATGGCTTCTGTTTGGAAATCCATCGCTGCTATGTTGCTAGCAGGCACTTTTTCAGGCGTTGCACTTACACACATTGGAAATGCAAAAGCCGCAATTAGATAATTTATGTTTTTCATCATTTTCACTCCGTGAAAAGGGCCCTAGAGGCCCTTTACATTGGCCATATCCTTACTGCTTTAGACTATTTAGATAATCTTTGTGCCATGCTTCAGGTAGGCGGTTTAGAATATCTTGCTCAGTTTCAACGATTTCAGTGAACTCATTTTCACTTTGCATACCTAAGTCACCCACTTGAACGCCATTCGCGAATAAGCTGAATGTTTCACCCACTTTGTATTGAGGGTCATCTTTGCTGCGCTCTAAGCGAAGGTTATAAACATTATCTACGAATTTAACTGTTTCTATCTTAGATACTGATTCTGGACCATCCTGTGTATGGATCACGTCACCAAGCTCAACTTTGCTTGCCCAGACTGATTTACCTGAACGCATCACAACTGGGTGAGACTCGGTAAGTAAGAGTTCTTTACCAGAACGCGTAGTGATTTGTGTCATTGGAATTGCTTCCACACCAACGGAAATATCAGCAATCGTCAATTGTGTATGGCTTGAAGGCGAATATTCACTTGCACCTAGTACCGTGTCACCGATCTGTAATGACTCGATAGGCACTTGCTTACCACCAGGTAAGGTGATCAGTGAGCCCTCAGCTAAGCAGCTGTATACAATTTGCATTTGTGGGTAATCAGTAAATGCCCAAGAGCCTTGCTCTGGTGTTGAGCCAACCACAAGCGTACCAGGACGTGGTCGACCCGGCCTTGTCTCAATATCAGCAGAAATGTTCAAAATCCAATTTGCATCAGCATAACGGCCATAAAGAGACGCATCGCCAAATACACCCTGTGCTCGAGGGATATTCCAAGATATCTTCGTTCTCGTACGACCACCGACAATGAAATACTCAAGTTTAATGTTATTTGCGAAGAAGTTGGCGATATCTTGATATTGGTTACCTGCAATTTCGTTTGCACCACCACCTTCTTTCGTTTGAATAAAGATATTTGAACCTAAGTTAACGACGCTTGGTTTTATAACTGGGTTGCCATTATTACCGACTTCTAACTCAACACCTTTATCCGTCTCAACAGCGTCAAGTACAGTCCAGTCTGGACGGTAGATACGCGTCACTTTACCTGTAATTGTGTATTCACCTTGGAATGGGATCTTCAATTTCAACTGATCATTTGGTGTCGATGTAGGATAAATATTTTCATAATCACAATCCCCATAGTTACGGTTCAAACAAACTGTGATTTTGTTGTCAGGTCCACCTGTTTTTGAGCGCGTGTCCTTAGGGTGATGAATAATCGGCTCTGGGCCATTCATCACTGTAAAGTCAGCGCTTTTACCACTTACTTTTGCATTTACACCGGCGATTTGGTCAAGCAATGTTGCTAATGGGTATTCAACAATGACATTTTGATCTTCAACTACTTGGCGACCACTTGCATCGGTGTGCGTAACGGTTATCCATGCATCAGCAAAAATAGCTTCAGAGTTTTGTAATTGAGTGAGGATATTTTCCAATGGCGTTGAAGAAAGGATTTCTTTACGCTTTTGCTCAGCACCATCACCAAAATATTCAATGTATTTAGGAAGAGTAAGGTACTCGCCTTTTTCATTCATAAGTACAATATCTAGCATTGTATATTCTGTGCTGTAAGTTTTTGAATTAACAGCAGTAACGACAAGGTGTGGTTTATTTGTTCTGGTATCTGTTCTGATACTCACACCGGTGTGCATGAAGAATGAACACAATGCTTTATTTGCGCTTTTACAATCTACAGGTGCCTGATTCAAAGTCGAAGGCATGACTTTACTGGTTTTAAAGTTTGCCCTTTGCTCTATCAGGTTAAATAGATGCGGCCTTGTTTTAGCATTCAGGCCATGCTGCGCTAAACGTTTAATTAGCTTGGCATTTTTATCTAACACCTGTTCTTGAGTAAACACATAATTAGCTTCGCCAATTACTGGGTTTATGTCATTTGCCAGTGCTAGCGTTGAAGTTGCACCTAACGCGAGTGCAACAGAAAGACTTAATAATTTCATAGGTATGTTATTCCCTTAAAAACAGTTAAAAAGTTTTCGAGCGCATGCTCAGGCACTCACCAAACTTGTGTCTGGTGAGTCCTTACTACTAAAAAATTAAAAGGTGCGTGCGGATTACAAGTTAGAACACGCGAACTTTAAAATTGACGTCTGCAACTTCCCCGTCATAGAAGTTTTTACACCCGTCTGATTTACGATTATAAAGTGGATATTCTTCGAGCTTAGCCCTGAGCGTAAAGCGTTTAGGGACCCAGCCGATAGATGGCAATCTCAGAGTGTGGCTTACTTTGATTCGACAGGTGTCATCGACATTACAATCAAGTAGATAGTTACTTCTTGAATTAGAGAAGTTGGCCTCTTTGCTCTTAAGCCAGCCATTTTCATCTGCGTCTAGCCAAATTGTGAAGCGTACATTATTTTCCGTGTCAGCAATCAATGTTTGGGCAGTCGATTTAGGAATGACATTAGAGAGCATATTGACCGTCAGTTCACGCTGTTGTGGGAAAGAGGCATCAATAACATGCGCACCATATCCAGAAGCGTTTGAGCCTTGTGAACCATCAATATAGGTTAGGTTATTCCAGTCCGTAGAAAGTGACAGTTCATCAATGTATAAAGCGTTTTCATATGATGGTGCTAAGCGGCTTACCGAACATAGATCGGACCCCGGTGGTTGTGCAGTAATATTGATCTGTTTACTAACCGTATCTGATTCGCCAGAACCATCCTGATAATTTACAGTGAGCGTCACATTGTAACTTTCGGTGGCATCTGGGTATTGTACGTCCGCAGGATTTTTACGGTCGCTGGTTGGCGTGTCAAATCCAAAGTCCCAATGATAGGCTGGGTTTCTTGTATCATCCAGTGTAGTGGTATTAGTGAATTTCACTTTATTACCGTCTAGGATTGTATAGTCAAATCCAGCGGAAATTGGAATAGGTGGCTGCTCTGTTTTCACTTGGAAGTCGACGACTTGCCCACTGCTTAAATAGCCACATGTTGTAAAGTGGTCATAGTTACTGCCTATTGCAAGCCTTAATATAGACTTCCCTAGTCTCACTTGGCTGTCAATGTTAAATGTAATTTGCCCATTGGACACAGTGGCATTTTGAGTGAGAGCTTCTTCTGGACTGAAAATACCATCGTGGTTACTGTCAAAGAGCACTGAGACTGATTGACCGTTCAGGTTTTGGCCTACAAACAATATGTTTTGTGTGCCACGGTTTAAAACGGCTGTGTCAGAGGTAACAGACTGGTAACTTTGCGCAGTTAATACCACAGGTGTATCGTTTAAGCTTACATTTGTCGGCAATAAGGTATTAGCGCTATTAATGTCAGGAGCACAACCATTATAGGCTTTACTAAAATAGTGGCGACCAGCATAAAGTTGCGAGCTGTTGTGTTTAGTCACAGTAAGCTCAAATAGATTGAGTGCATCGACTGCGACTGCTTGTTTTCGCGTTAAATAAGGTTGAATTGCATGTCCACTGTCGCTTGACCAAGAGTCAGAGGTACCATCTCCCCAGTTGATATCAATTTGTGCGATTTCATTGGCAGGGATTGTTGTTAAGTCGAATGCTATCTCGTCATATTGCGTGAAAATATCTAAATCGAAAGTAGATTTATTTGAGTTCTGTGCCACCAGACCAACAGACACCAATACGTTATCTACATCATTTTTAGCTTGTGCTGATGTGCGGTTGGCATTGAAGCTCGACGCTTGAGAAACTAAGCAGAATGAGGCATCAGCAAGGCTGGCATTGCTTGGTAGACAGTCGACATTGGCTTTGATAAATAGCTTAAATGCCTCTTCTACAGACCAGTTTTTTGACTTAACTAGCTCATAAAATGCTTTTCTAAATAGGCCCGCAATATTGTAATGTGACTCACCTGGTGTAAGCATAGAGAGGTGATCTAACCCCTTTCCATCAGCAGAAGGCAGAGCAAAATGTCTACCTGCAACATCTGAATAGAAAACATCCCAGCCATACCACCACTTTCTATCTTTTAAGGCATGACTATTATCTGATGTTTGATCTAAGAATGCTTTTGAGTTTGTATAGCTACCACTTACGCCTGCTTGCAGATAACTTAGCGCAGCGATACTTGCTATATCTGAAAACGCTTCATTGAATGCGCCAGCTTCGCCATTGCCAGCAAGCCCACTATTCCAATAGGTTATCGCATGTGCAGACTCGTGTGCGATCAGACTGAGAGTTGTATGAGCGTAACTGGTTGCCCCACCATCTCCGGTGCCGTAATTTGTATAGGTATCATCCCAAAATGCTTGAGCTGATCCCAAAGAATCGTTGCTTACGCGTTGCATCAATTGCTTGATACAATAACCAGAATAACTACAATCATTGTTAAGACTTGGGTAAAGATCGGCGAAGAGCTTGTGATAATACTGCATGACTAAACCACCATAAAAATGCGCGTCGTTTAATCCTGAGTAGCTAAAGTTATACCAATAAAAATCATCTATTTGAGTTTTATTAAAGTGTTCTGTGCTGGTGCTGCAATCAAATGAAAATGCAGCTTCCTGATCGACTGGGTAGTCAATCGTTTTAACATATTGATTTTCAAAGAAGCATTGATTGCCTTCTTTTTTGACAATAAAAGGGTAGCCGCCAAATTCATTGAAGATCAGAGGTGTGTCTACTGTCGTATCCTCGAAAACCAGCTCTGTACTTGCGTTGGTATATTGATCAAATTGATAGGCAAGGCAATTCGTCATACTTGATGGACTTGGTGAGTAGCAGATTGCACCGAGTTTTTCATTGCCTCCAATACCACCGGCAGCAACATACTCTGCATTTGTCGGGGTGAGTTTATCAACAGCACTCTTCTTATCTAATACCTGCAATGTTACGGCATGTAATAGCTGTTCTTCTATTTTGTTATTATGCGTTACGCGAACAGAAAATGCAGGAATAAGACTACCTTTCCACACTTTATATACTTTTGAGAAAGAAAAATCCTCAGCTGTTTTTAATACCGATGCAAGCTGTGTTTTGATGCGTTGTTCAGTGAACTGAAAAATATCATTACCAACAAACTGGCTAGATTTATTCAAGGAGAGAATTTGACCTAAACCTTGAATGATTTCGTCATCATTTTTAATGAGAACAAATTGTCCATCTACAACAGGGTAACCGTTAAAGTAGGTTTGATAATGTTCATATTTTGTTTTTTCGCCTTTTACTTTGACAAGGCGGTGCTCTAAAGCGTCGGACGTATTTTTAGTTGTTGGTACGCTTTCATTGTTCGAAGTAAAATAAGTGGGTTTGAGCACTGAGCTTGAAGGCTGTGAACCCCATAAGTGCTCCTGATTGATTATAGGCTTTAATTCAGCTGCTTGAATGCCGCTCGCACCTATAATAGATAGACTTACCATCCCCAATGCGAATGGGAAACCACTAATGCGCATTTTTATCTCCTTGTGTGAATTTAATGCGTAAAATGCCAAACAGTCATGTTCCGTTAAGCTTTAAAAACATCAAAAGCCGTTTCCTTCTGGCATTTCAAGTTGTCTAATAATTGAACTATTTAAGATGCTAAAGTAAAAGCTCTGGGAAGTAAATAAAAGTTTATAAAAAAAATGATATATGTATAAAGTGTTAAATTATATTTAAATTCGGTATTATGGAAGGAAGCATGACTTATACAGGTATTGAAGTTAATAAGCCCAGTTATCGGTTAATTTTCATTATACCTAGTGGTCATTAGATTTGTAATTAATACATATGTATTAGTCATAGGGTACTGTGTTACTGGTATTGATTTTTGTGTATTATGTATACAGTGGCATAGTGTCATATTTAAATTTTAAAGTTGGAATTGATTCATGGATGGGAAAATAAGGAATGTGTTGGCAGTTTTATGCTGTCTAAGTCCTCAGTTGATTTTAGCAAGCGAAAGTACCGGATATTTTTGGGATTTTGGAGATGGTACATATTCACACCTTGCTGAGCCTGAACACCAATATGAAACGGCTGGTATTTATACAGTTACAAGAGAAGCGTATCAAAATGGTGTCTTAATTAATGTTAGTGAGCAAGTGGTTGATTTAATCACCCCAAAGATTATTGAATTAGACATCATTGTACCTCAGCTAATCACTGAAAAAGCGCAATTTGAGCTTACTGCACAGCTAGTCACGAGTGAACCATTGGAGGCGATTAGATATCAATGGTATGTAGATGGTCAGTCACTTGGAGATGCATCAAGCGGTCCAATATTAGAACATGTATTTAGTGATGCGGGCGCTTATACAATGACTTTGAATGCGCTGTGGGAGCAGACGATTGTGCGGTCACTTGAAGTTGACGTCATTGTTGCAGAACAAAATGATAACACGGACCCTGGTGATGGTAATAAGGACCCCGGTGATGGTGGCACAGATCCAGATGACGGAAAAAGCGAGACGCCTAATAAAAACCCTGACCAAAATGATGGGGGAGGAAGCTGGGGTTTCGTGAGCTTATTTGGCTTATTTTGTTTTGCCTTGCGTAGGCGAAAATAAAAATGAAAAAACCGCCCTCTTCGGCGGTTTTTTTACGCTTAATATTTAATTTAGTCATCAGCAAAAATTGCATTAAGACATAAGGTAAATCGGTTGTTGTCTGCATTATATTTCCCTTATCTGTCTTTTTTTTGGTGTTTTTGTTTTGTTTGGTAGGTGTTAATTACTATTAATTGAAGTTTTTATGCTTGATCTGAGCTTTTTAGACGTGTTAAAACATAATTAATACATCAACAGGTACGATTGCTCACAATGAAAAACATCATGTTACTGACAACTTTGCTTAACCTCTTACTGATTAATTTAGATAAGGGCGGGGCTTAGTTGCGTTTATGAGCAACCAAATAGCAAACCCCGCCAACGAGCGGGGTTTTTTTTTGCGCGAGCGAGGAAATAGGAATGCAGGACAAGGTTTGGATTTTTGATACAACGTTAAGGGATGGCGAGCAAGCACTGAAAGCGAGCTTGACAGAAGAAGATAAGATTCAGTTGGCGCATACTATAAGTCGACTGAACGTCGATGTGATGGAAGTGGGCTTTCCAGTGTCGAGTCCTGCTGATTTTAGATCCGTTCAGCGTATCGCACATGAAGTAAAGGGGCCTGTGATATGTGGCTTGGCCCGTGCAATGCCAAAGGACATTGAAGCGTGTGGATTGGCATTGCAGGGGGCACAAAGACCCCGCATTCATACATTTATTGCAACTAGCCCGCTGCATTTAGAGCATAAATTACGTAAGTCCTTAGATGACGTAATTGAGATGGCTGAGCGTTCGATAAGACAAGCTTTAAAGTATACCGATGATGTTGAGTTTTCCTGTGAGGATGCTGGTCGCACGCCCTATGCTGATTTATGCAAAGTGGTTGAGCGCGCTATCGGAGCTGGTGCCACAACGATTAATATTCCCGACACTGTTGGCTACACCACACCTGATGAGTTTTCAGCCATTATTCATCACTTACGCAACAACGTCCCAAATATTGATAAAGCGAGACTGAGTGTGCATTGCCACAATGACCTAGGGTTAGCAGTTTCAAATTCCATTGCCGCTGTGCAAGCGGGGGCAAGACAGATTGAATGTACTATTAATGGGATTGGGGAGCGCGCAGGGAACTGTTCATTGGAAGAAGTGGCGATGATCATGAAAATGCGTGAAGACCATTTAAAAGTTCATACGGATATTCGCAGTGAAGAGATTTATCGAGCGTCTCGTCAAGTATCGACAATTTGTAATATGCCAGTACAGCCAAATAAGGCCATTGTGGGTGAAAATGCGTTTGCGCACAGTTCTGGCATTCACCAAGACGGTGTTCTAAAAGCACAAAATACCTATGAAATTATGGCGCCGGAAATGGTCGGTGTGCCAAATAATCAACTTAATATGACCTCGCGCTCTGGTCGACACGTTATTGAACATCGCCTCTCTGAGCTGGGTTATCAAGCTGAAGATTATGATATGGACCAGTTGTATAACAGCTTTTTAGAGCTCGCCGATCAGAAAGGCACAGTGTATGACTATGACCTAGAAGCCATGATTTATTTCAATAAAATCGCCGAACAAGACGAGTTTTACCAACTGCAATTTGTCAACGCGTCCTCTAACTCTCAATCCATTGCCAGTGCAACGGTGGGCATGAGCCTTGGTGGCGAACTCGTTCAGGAAGCCGCGACAGGTAATGGTCCTGTTGAGGCTGCATTTTTAGCGATAGAGCGTATCACAGGTCAGGCAGTTGAGATGATCGAATATAACCTTGAAGCCACAGGTCAAGGGGCCAACTCACTTGGCCAAGTTAATATCATTGCAAAATGTGATGGTCGTCAGTATCACGGTGCGGGTCTTGCGGCAGATGTTGTTGAAGCATCGGCTCGAGCCATGATCCGCGTTTACAACTTAATTGATAGGGCGCGCAAAGTGTCAGATCTAAAACAACAAAGGAAAGCAGGATGAATCAAAAAAGTTATCAAGTCGCAGTCTTGGCAGGCGATGGCATAGGACCAGAAGTTATGGCTGCTGCCCAACGAGTGCTTGAGCGCGTTAGCGAAGAATTTGCGTTTAAATTAAATTTGGTTCATCAAGCTATCGGTGGTGCTGCAATCGATGAATTTGGTGAAGCACTGCCAGCTCATACGCTATCAACGTGCGAGCAAGCGGATGCGATTTTATTTGGCTCAGTGGGTGGGCCAAAATGGGCCGATTTGCCACCAGAACAACAGCCTGAGCGCGCGTCACTATTACCGCTAAGAAAGCACTTCGGTTTGTTTTGTAATTTAAGGCCTGCACAGCTTTTACCCGCTCTGAGCGCTGCATCTCCCCTGCGTGAAGATATCAGTGCACAAGGGTTTGATATTTTGTGTGTACGAGAGCTGACCGGCGGTATTTATTTTGGTGAAAAGGGTCGTCAAGGCAGTGGCGAAAATGAATTTGCTTTTGATACACAAAAGTACAGCCGTAAAGAAATTGAGCGTATTGCACGATTTGCTTTTGATGCAGCGCGTTTACGTCGTAACCATGTTACATCGGTTGATAAATCTAATGTACTCGCTTCTAGTGTGCTATGGCGCGAGGTAGTTATTGAAGTGAGTCAAGATTATCCTGATGTAACGCTAGAGCATATTTATATTGATAACGCAGCCATGCAATTGGTGAAGCAACCGAGTCAATTTGATGTGCTTTTATGTGACAATTTATTTGGCGATATATTGTCTGATGAGTGCGCCATGATCACCGGCTCTATGGGGTTATTACCGTCAGCGAGTTTAAATCAGTCAGGGTTTGGTTTGTATGAGCCTGCTGGTGGCTCGGCGCCCGATATTGCAGGAAAGGGCATTGCAAATCCAATTGCACAAATCTTAAGTGCAGCTTTAATGTTACGTTATTCGCTGGGTGAAGATGAGGCAGCCAGACGCATTGAAAAAGCCGTCGCAGAGGCTGTGGCACAAGGGGTGGGCACGCCAGATATTTATCCACAGGGTGGTTATACCACGCAAGATGTTGCCCAAGCGATCGTTGATCGTATTTAAGACTCGTTTTTAAAGGAAGGATGTAGCAAGTGGCACAGACTTTATACGATAAAATTTGGCAATCTCATGCGGTTGCGCAAATTAATGAACAGACTGATTTACTGTATATCGACAGGCATTTAGTGCATGAGGTGACGTCCCCGCAAGCATTTGCAGGCCTACGAGAGAAAAACCGTCCAGTACGTTGCCCTGAAAAAACTTTTGCAACGATGGACCATAACGTATCTACCAAAAGTCGCTCAATTGATGCGGCCAGTGAAGTGAGTAAAAATCAGCTTCAAGCGCTGTCAAATAATTGTGCTGAATTTGGTGTCCAGCTGTATGATTTGGAATCTATTAATCAGGGGATTGTACATGTGATGGGCCCCGAACAAGGGATCACATTGCCTGGCACAACCATAGTATGTGGTGACAGCCATACTTCTACGCATGGTGCTTTTGGGGCATTAGCACATGGTATTGGCACTTCAGAAGTTGAGCATGTGCTGGCAACGCAGACACTGCAGCAGAAAAAAGCCAAGGCGCTTAAAATTCAGATCAATGGGTTACTTCGCCCAACGGTGACTGCAAAAGACTTAATCATGGCGGTGATCGGTGAGCTAGGTACCGCAGGTGGTACCGGCTATGTTGCAGAGTTTTGCGGCACAGCCATAGAGGCATTGTCGATGGAATCACGTATGACGTTATGTAATATGAGCATAGAAATGGGGGCAAAAGCAGGGTTGATTGCACCTGATGAAATAACCTATGCGTATCTTGAAGGGCGTCCCTTTGCGCCAAAAGGTGAAGATTTTAAGCAAGCCGTTGCTTATTGGAAAACGCTGCATTCGGATGATGGTGCGCAGTTTGATCGGGTAGTTGAAATGGAGGCAGAAGACATTCAACCTCAAGTGACGTGGGGTACCAGTCCTGAACAAGTAATAGGTATCGATGAGCCCATTCCAAACCCTGATGAAGAACAAGACCTGATTAAAGCAGACTCTATGCGTTCGGCACTGCGTTATATGGGATTAGAAGCTGGACAGCGATTATCTGATGCCACGGTTGATACTGTATTTATTGGCTCTTGTACTAATAGCCGTATTGAAGATTTACGTGCCGCGGCAAAAATTGTGGAAGGAAAGAAAGTGGCACAAGGTGTAGAAGCGTTAATAGTGCCCGGTTCTGGTTTAGTCAAACAGCAGGCTGAACAAGAAGGGCTGGCTGATATATTTATGGCGGCTGGATTTGAATGGCGTGAGCCTGGTTGCTCAATGTGTTTGGCCATGAATGACGATAGATTAGGTTCAGGCAAGCGCTGTGCATCCACTTCTAATCGTAATTTTGAAGGGCGTCAAGGTCGTGGTGGGCGCACCCATTTAGTCAGTCCCGCAATGGCAGCGGCGGCCGCAATTGCAGGTCGATTTACTGATATTAGAGGAGCGCAGAGATGAGTAAATATCATAGTGGATTAATGGCGCCATTAGATAAAAATAATGTCGATACAGACCAAATCATCCCTAAACAGTTTCTCACTTCGACAAGTCGTGATGGCTTTGATAAAGCACTTTTTTATGATTGGAGATATCTCGATAGTGGCGAGCCAGATCCGGCATTCGTTTTAAACTTTGAACGATATCAAGGCGCAACCGTGCTGTTAACCCGTGATAACTTTGGTTGTGGTTCATCTCGTGAGCATGCACCTTGGGCACTTAAGCAATATGGTTTTAGTGTTATCTTGGCTGAGAGTTTTGCGGATATCTTTTTCAATAATTGTGGCAACAATCAGATGCTTTGCATTGCATTATCGCCAGAGGTGCTGGATGATTTATTTGCAGTGTGTGACGTACATCCCCAGGTGCACATTGAGATTGATCTGGAAAATCAGTTGATATGTAGTGAGTATTTTGCGGATATTTCTTTTGACGTTCGCCCAGATATAAAGGCTAGATTGCTCAGCGGTTTGGATTTTATCGGAGAAACAGAGCAGCTAAATCATCATATTGATGCCTTTGAGCAAAAGTTACAAGCTGCTAGGCCGTGGCAATGATCATTTCGATCGCTGGCTAACCATCGCATTTTTTTGCCATTATGCCAAAGGCGTTTTAGTCTTTGGCTTTTCATATTTAGGAACATATCGATGAATAAGTTTTCAGCTTCTCTATTGGCTGCTGCAACTGTGTTTGCCAGTAGTGCCGCTTTTGCCCGTCCAGCGCCACTTGTCTCTATCCCAACTCATGATGCTTTTTTTGATAAAATTAAAGCGCATTGTGGTAAAGCATATGAAGGCAAAGTGACATTAGATAATCAGGGCCCTAGCGCATTTAGCGAAGAGCGGTTGGTGATGCATGTTCGTCGTTGTAACGAACGTGAGTTGCAAGTTCCATTTCATGTTGGTAAAGATGCGTCACGCACTTGGATCATTACAAAAACTGGTAGTGGTCTGAGCCTTAAGCACGACCACCGTCATAAGGATGGCAGTGATGATAAATCGACTATGTATGGTGGTCACACTGTCGATGCGGGTTTTGACAATGTGCAATCGTTCCCAGCTGATCAATATTCAAAAGAGCTATTCATTAAGCATGCTATTCCACAATCAATGGGTAATACATGGCAGATGTTCATCTATGATGACAAGTTCACTTACCGCTTGATCCGTCAAGGACGTGAGTTTAGAGTTGATTTTGACTTAACTAAACCAGTTAAAGCACCAAAAGCACCTTGGGGATATAAAGACTAATGAGGTTTTTAAACCAGCGCTTTATTGTTTAGTGCTGGTTTTTGACGCACTATTTACTTCTTTTATACACTTTACTTCAGCTCTCAAATCAGGTTGATAAGGGCGAGGGTAAAGCGGTAAACGGTCAAACTTTTGTACACCACCATGCAACAATATCTGTGGTTGGTCGCCACGGCATAGGGATTGACTATGGCGCAGTAAAAAAATACTTTGTTGCGAAAAATGCTCGTAAGAATCCGCTTTTATCTGTAAATAATAGTGGTCATCGTTATACTTGATTTGTTCGTAATGAATTTGATGGTCAAAATCATAGTATTTTTCAGGAACACCTATTTTATTTGGCGTGAAGCTACATGCACTGAGCAAGCTTAAGGACGTTAATATCAGCACTTTTACAGCGATTTTGTTTCTAAGTGTTGTGCGAAATTGCATGTTTACATAGCACCATTGAAAGGGTATCTGTCTGTTAATTGTATCAAAAGGGGCGACAATTGTTAGAACGTATTCGGTTATTTTTGGCTAAATTAGACGCTCAGCCTCAGCAAGAGACGCAGGTAGATTTTGCGACCGCTTTAGGTGCGTTGATGGTTGAGGTGATGAGGGCCGATAATGATATTGCGCCTGATGAATTAAAGATGATAACTCAGTTATTGCAGCAGCATTGCCAGCTATCGGCGCATAGCAGTGATCTGATTTGTAATCAGGCGCAGCAGTTAGTTGATGAAGCGATTGACTTGCATCGCTTTGTTAAAGTGGTCAATGACCATACCAGTGAAGAAGCGCGCATTGAAGTGATTGAGTTATTGTGGATGGTTGCATTTGCAGATGGCAAATTGGACCCTCAGGAAGATTACACCGTTCGCAAGTTAGCGGGGCTGATGTACGTATCTCATGGCGACTTTATTGCCGCCAAGCTCAATGTAAAAGGTATTTTAGGTTTACCTGATTAGTGCGCTACAACGGCACCTGCCTGCAATTCATTTTGGCATGATTGAATGGCTTCTTTGATCATAAAGTTCACTAACGTTGGTGAAATGTGGTACATCTTGGCGATTTCTTTTTGTTTTAAGCGGCCATCTCGATAAAAGCTCACCACATTTTGATGGCGTTTAGACAGCTTACCTATGGTGCTATTTACTTTGTCAGATAATTGCGCGTCAATGTAGCGGTCTTCAATATTTGAGCTTTCATCGTCGAACTGTTCTGTTTGGATTGATTCCAAATCAACCAAAGATTCTCGATTTTGTTTTCGGATCATATCAATAGCAATGTTTCTTGCAACTTGATAGCAATAGCTTTTGGTGTTTTTAACCTGGCAATCTTGGCACTTTGACATACCAGATAAGCGTAAAAACGTATCCTGTAAGGCGTCCTCGGCCAGATATGGGCAGCGTAGGATATTATTCAAATAAGCCAGTAATTTTGCTTCATTCTCAGCAATCACCTTAGACCACTTGTTGCACAGCTGCACTGTCATTTACTCCTATTTGTCCTAAAAGTTAATCCGTAATAGATAATGCGAATTATTATCACTATTATGTTATTTTGATCTTCTATTAACAGTCAAGTGTTTTGTGTGGTTTTGCTAATTAAACGCAAATTAACCAAGGGTTAAAAACAAGTGCTTTTTTGTAACCTTAATTGCTTATTTTGCAACAAACATTCTTGTTATTTTCTTTGGTTTTTTACGGTTTGTATCGTCTTGAGTGCACGGGTTTAAATTTTTAACAGTGTTTAAGAACTTAAGGAAAGTTATGAAGTTAAAATCTACATTAGTACCTATTTTGGCTGCTTTTGCCTTGTCTGGTGTCCACATTGGCGCACAGGCAAGCACAGCGTCCATGAATCTGAGCGAAGATGTCAAGATCACGCGTACCAAGCATGGTATTCCGCATATTCAAGCAAAGTCTCTATTCGGCTTAGGCTATGGTAATGCGTATGCGCAGGCACAAGATCATGCGTGTATTTTGGCGGATGGGTATGTGCGTGTGAAAGGCGAACGTGCGAAGTATCTTGGGCCACATAAAAACGGCCAAGATAACTTTTTTGTTAGCCTAGATTTAGGATATAAAATCATTGACTTACGTGGTCGAGTTGAGCGCGAATATGCCAACCTGTCTGCGGATACACGCGCATTGGCAGAGGGGTTTGCTGCGGGTTATAACCAGTACCTTCAAGATGTCAATCTGGGCAACGCGACTTTGGCACCAGCATGTGACGGCAAAGCATGGGTTAAGCCGATTGAAGGCGTAGATGTGGTTGCATCGGTATTAGCGTCTGCGGTTCAAAACAGCATAGGTCGTTTACTGGTACAAATTCTTCAAGCAAATCCAGGTACAGGCACAGAATGGCTCCCTGTGATTGCCAAACAAGAAAGTGAAGCGTCACAGCCGTGGTTAATGGCCAGCAATACGGATTATAAGCCAAAGCAACTTACGCAGGGTTCAAACGGTTGGGCATTGGGTCATGAAGTGACCAGCAATGGCCGTGGTTTATTACTAGCAAACCCACATTTCCCATTTAATGGTAATTTGAGATTTTGGGCTAACCACGCCAGTGTAGAAGGTGACTTTAGCACCATGGGTGCGTCAGTGGTGGGTGTACCAGGTATCGTGAATATTGGCTTTAACCAAAATATTGCTTGGACACATACTTACTCAGCAGCACGTCATGAAGTGATTTATCAGCTTGAGCTAAACCCTGCTAATCCACTGCAGTATAAGTTCGATGGTCAGTGGCAAGATATTGAGAAGAAACAGGTTAACGTTGACGTGTTGACGCCGATGGGCGTGATCACCATGAAGAAAGACTACTTCACGACGCCAATTGGTTATGTGCTTGAAGATCAGAAAAACTTCAAGTGGGATGACAAAAATGCCTATGTTGTACGCGACACCAATTTAAATAACTTGGAAGGGATTGATCATTGGTTGGCAATGAATCGCGCTAATAACCTAGATGAGTTCATCGATACCTTTAAAACGCTAGATGGTTTGGCGTTTAACAATACTCTTGTGGCAGACAATCAAGGTGAAGTGTTCTACATCGATGATTCTAACGTGCCTGATTTACCTGCGATGGGTGAAGAGCTGCTGCGTTCGCATCCGGTGATTTCACAAGTGTATAAAAACACGCGTATGGCTGTTTTACCGGGTACTAGCAGTGCATTGGTCTACCAGCAAGAAGTCCCTTACGAGCGTGCACCTAAATTACGCCGTCAAGATTATGTACAAAATGCCAATAACTCATACTGGTTGACGAACCTAAATGAAAAACTGACAGGCTACTCGCCGTTGTATGGCCATACTGATTATAAGCAAACACGTCGTACGCGTTACAACTTAAACCTACTGCGTTTTGCCCGTGGTGCAGATGGTAAATTTGACCGTAATGAATTAGAAAGCATTGTCACAGGTACCAGCGCGTCGTTTGAGCTTTACAAACCAACGGTGATGGCTGCGTGTGCACTGTATGCAGGCCAAACGCTTAAAGTAACTGACACCTTAAGTATGCCTGTCGATCCAGCATGTCGTGCATTCGCAAAATGGGATGGCAAATTTAATGCAGACTCTGTGTCTGCACCGCTTGCAAAAGAGTTCTTCAGCTTATTGGAAGATGAAAACTTACTCGTGCAATTTAATCCTGTATTCCCAGCAGTCACGCCAAGTATTGTTAAAGCTGATAAGGCGACCTTGGTTAAATTATTAGCCGCTAGTAAGCACCTTGAAAATGCAGGCTTCGCCATTGATGCGCCATTAGGTGAGTTGCAGTACTTGCAAAAGGGTGACCGTCGTATCCCTTGGCCAGGTGCTGAGCACAACAGTGGTGGCTTTAATATCTATTCGACAACCAATGCAATGGATCTGACTTCGTTTGCACCACAACTGGCGCCGCCTTTAAAAGAAGTGTTAAACGAAAATTGGACAGTGAGCACCGGCTTGAGCACGGACGGCTATCCAATCAACTATGGTTCTAGCTGGATGATGGTGGTTGGCTTCGATCAACACGGTCCGCAAGCCCGTGGTCTATTGACTTACTCGCAGAGTAATAATCCAAATTCACCACACTTTTCTGATGCTAGTGAGCACTATGCAGCAGGCAAAGGGTTGATTGATTTGCCGTACACAGATGCACAGATCAAGCAAAATAAAGTCAGTGAAATCACACTTAGCGTGAAAAAAGACTAAAAATCCTAGACTGTCGCGCGTCACAGTGGCGACAGTCTAATTTTTGGAAAAATGTGATGAGCTTTGACAACGAAAATGGCACTTTTAAAGTAATCATTAACCACGAAGAACAATACTCTTTATGGCCGAGTTACAAGACGATACCCGGTGGCTGGCAAGACACAGGTGTGAGTGGCGATAAAGCAACTTGCCTTGAACATATCAAAACGCATTGGACTGATATGCGCCCGTTAAGCTTACGCCAAGCCATGGTGCAATAGTTCAGGCCAATTAGTGAGAGTGAGTCAGGTAGTCAGTGATTTAGGCGAAGCCATATCCTGACTTTGTAGACTCTGCTATCACTTCATATTGCGATCAGGCGGACCCCGCCATACAACACTCAATTACTTAAGCGCATTAAGCATTTTCTCGACATAGTGTGAGCAGTAAAAGCACCAAACACGATGCGCATTGCTAGTTATATCTCATGGAGTAAATCATGAACGCCATTACCATCATGGATCATTTAGCGCAGCATGTTGCGCAGCAGCCAGACAAAACGGCGCTGGTATGTGTTGATAAAAAAGCACACACACCATGGAGCTATGGAGAGCTGTATGCACAGAGCTTAATGGTGGCCAGCCATTTAAAAAATCACGTTGTGGCAGGCGACAGAGCGCTGATCTTGATGGATACCGGCATTGAGTACGTGACCAGCTTTTTAGCTTGCCAGTATTTAGGTGTGACTGCCATTCCTAGCTTTCCGCCAGAATCGACCAAAGCCCAGCATATTGCGCGTACTGTGGGGATTGCAGAAGATTCAGAAGCGGCACTTGTGCTGACAACAGCACGCTATACTGCCACAGTTGAGGCATTGGTTGAGCAAGTAAATGGCAGTAAAATGCTGGTGATTGACGAGTTTTGTGAGCAAATCGAAGACGTCGAGCGCTACCCCGCCAGCAGTGATGACATTGCATTTTTACAATACACCTCAGGTTCAACGGCAAAACCCAAAGGGGTAATGGTCAGTCATGGCAACTTGATTGCCAATGAAAAAGCCATTGCTGAGGGCCTAGAGAACAGTCGCGATGATATCATAGTTAGCTGGTTGCCACTGTTCCATGACATGGGCTTGATTGGCGGGTTACTACAACCGATATATACCGGTTTTAAATTGATCTTGTGTTCACCGCGTTATTTTATGGAACGCCCAGCGCGCTGGCTACAGTTGATTTCCCAATACCGCGCCACCATCAGTGGCGGCCCTGATTTTTCTTATCGTCTGTGTATCGAGCGCATTAAAGACAAGCAAATTGCAGACATTGACTTGAGCAGTTTACGGGTGTTTTTCTCCGGTGCAGAGCCCATTCGTCACGACACCTTACTGAACTTTGCCAACAAATATGCAGCGCAAGGTTTTGATAGCAAGGCACTTTACCCCTGTTATGGTCTTGCCGAAGGCACTTTATATGTGACTGGCAGTATTCCTGCACAGGGCGCGGTCATTAAGGCATTTGATAATCAAGCCTTGGCATCGGGTAAAGCGGTGTATCAGCAAGTGGCAGATACGCGTGACACTGAAGAATATGGCCATCAGGTGGGGTGTGGCGTATCAGCCAGTGAACACCAAGTGCGCATAACCTGCTCAGCTAGTTTTGATGAAGTTGCAGAGGGCGGTATTGGTGAGATCTGGGCGAGCGGTCCAAGTATTGCACTGGGGTATTGGCGCAATGATAAAGCCACACAAGAGACATTTGTTGAACACGTAGGCAAGCGCTGGCTGCGCACAGGGGATGTTGGTTACATTCATGATGGTCAACTTTACATTTCTGGTCGCCAAAAAGATTTGATCATCATGAATGGTCACAATGTCTATCCACAAGATATTGAGCGTGCAATTGAAGGTGCCATCAGCTTTGTGCGTCAAGGTCGCGTCTCGGCATTTCCGGTACCGAGCGAAGAAAGCGGTGAAGGCATAGGTATTGCCATTGAAACCGCCAATGTGTATCGCAATGAGGTGCCAGCGCAACAAAGCGCAAAAATTATCAGAGATTTTATCATTGAGCAATTTGGTCATTGCCCTGAGTTGGTGGTGCTACTAGATCAAGGCGGATTGCCAAAAACCTCCAGCGGTAAATTACAGCGCAGCGCGTGCATGAAATTACTTAATGAGGAAAAGCTGGCGACCTACGGGGTATTTAACCTAGCTCAATTGCAGCAGCTATCCATCAGTCATGGCGGTGAAGATCAGGAAGGCTGGGATACCCTCACACATACCTTAGCTGAGTTGTGGCAAGAGGTGCTTCGCTATCCAGTGAATAGCAATGATGCCGATTTTTTTGCTTTAGGTGGCAGCTCGATTAAGGCCGCTTTGCTACTGGCAAAGGTACAAGAGACATGCGAGTGCCAAATTGATCCGACAGCGGTGTTTGCAGCGCATAAATTTACTGATTTTTGTCAACTGGTACGAGAGAGTATCAACACCAAAGCACATCAAGTGGCGATCCCTGCACTGGCCCAAACCGCTTATCCACTGAGCGCACAGCAACAAAGGCAATTGTTCTTATGGCAACTTGAGCCTACAAGTAGCGCATATCATATTGGTGCCAGCTTAACGCTGCATGGGGATGTCATCGACACGCACTTACAAACTGCGCTTAAACAGGTGTTAGAGCAGCAGGGCGCCTTGCGACATGCGTATGTGAAAGATCAAGACGGACAATGGCAGCAGCGCTTAACCGAGCAGCCGCTGAACTGGCAGTCGCTTGATGTGACTGGGCAGTCTGACACGGAGATTACAGCATGGAATGAGGCATTTTATCAGCAACCATTTGCGCTGGAAAAAGGCGAAAACTTGAGAGCTGCGCTGTTAAAACGTGCAGAAGGTCGCTTTGAATTGGTGCTGGTGATGCACCATATCGCCAGTGATGCTTGGAGTTTTGATCTCATTCTTGCGAATATCAGCCACTCTTATCAGTTGCTTGTGGAGAATAAGACGTTAGCCCGCATACCGCAGACGATTAATTATGGTGATTTTGCCGCTTGGCAGCAGCAGTGGTTATCCAGTGCCGACGCGCATAGCCAGCTCTCGTATTGGCAGCAATTGTTGCAAGGCAGTGATGATGAAGAGCTACTTACGCCACAGCATGTCAGGCAACCTAACGGTCCTGCGCCGATGCAAAGTCAAACACTACAACTGTCTTATCAAGAAGTTGAGCAGCTTCAAGCGCTTGCGCATCGCCATGGTGCAAGTTTATTCATGTTATTGCTCAGTAGCTTGCAGGTGTTTTTCTACCGCTATGCTGGCAAACACACGCCGCGCATTGGCGTGCCGGTGGCGAATCGTCGCTATTCAGAGTTGCATTCTTTGGTGGGTTTTTTCATCAATACTCTGGTTCAGCGCAATACATTGTCTGCACAGCAAAGCTTTGTTGAGGTGTTAGCGGCAACCAAAGAGCAGGTGATTGCGGCACAACAAAATCAGGATTTACCGTTTGAAAAATTAGTTGAAACACTCAACCCAGATCGTAGCCTAGGGCAAAATCCGCTATTTCAGGTGATGTTTAACCACCTTGAGCAGGATGTGCAGCAAGCGCTTGACTTGTCTGGCGTTGCGGTGGATAAAGTGGTGGCACTGCAATCGCAAGCTCAGTTTGATTTGAGCATAGACTCGCGTTTGTTAAATGATGGTGCCTTATTGTTGGAGTTCCAATATAACGCAGCCCTATTTGACGCCGAATATATGCAGTCGGTGGTGCTTGCCTTCAATACTTTACTGCGCAATGCGGTGGCTGAGCCGACGACAGCGATAGGCAATTTAGCGACCCATACGCAAAAAACACAGGTGATCGCTCAAGGTCAGGGCACAGCGGTAACATTACCGGATACATCTTGGTTAGATGCCATCAGTGAGATTGCGCACTCTGAGCCTGCGCGCACTGCGGTGATTTATAACGATCAGCACTATAGCTATGAGTGGCTTGAGCTGACCTCAAACCGCCTAGCTCATGGCTTAGTGGCAAAAGGCTTAAGCACGGAATCTGTCGTTGGTGTGATGCAAAGCAGAAAGCCACTGATGCTGGCAAGCACGTTGGCATGTCTTAAAGCGGGGGCCGCTTATTTGCCGCTCGATAAGCAATTCCCAGCGGATAAGTTGCAGCATATGCTCACTGACAGTGGCTGCCAAGCCATACTCAGTGATGACACCGAACTGACGGTCACATTTGACGGCATGTTATTGTCGCCACAAATCCTTTTGGGAGAGCACCATCTCAATACGGGGGCGCCAGAAGTAGCATGCCATTGTCAGCAAACCGCATACCTCAATTATACCTCTGGCTCGACTGGCAAAGCCAAAGGCGTTGCCATTGAGTTAGGCGCATTGTCTCGTTATATCGAGTCGGCCAAGCAGTTTATCAACTTACAAGCGGATGATGTCGTGCTGCAATTTGCCACAGCGAACTTTGATGCGTTTGTTGAGCAGCTCTTCCCAACATGGGCTGTGGGTGCTGCGGTATTACTGCGCGGCGATGCCTTGTGGGATGCTGATACCCTTTATCAGCAGGCACAAAAGCATAATGTAGCGGTGATGGATTTAAGCGCTGCGTATTGGCGCAGTATCAGCGCCAGTTGGGCGCGTAAAGCGCAGCAAGCCGCATTGGTCTTACCTAAATTAAGACAAGTTCACTCAGGCGGCGAGGCCATGTCTGTGGCGGGTATTCAAGACTGGCAAAACACAGGTTTGTCGCAGGTACGACTACTTAATACCTATGGCCCGACGGAAATCGTCGTCGAAGCGGCAATCCACCCTTGCCAAGATTTTACCGCGCATGGCCAAGAGAATCAGTCAGTCCCTCTGGGTCACGCTTTAGCCGGACGCAAACTGTATATCCTTGATGACAACTTGGAGACAGTCCCCCATGGTCAAGTGGGTCAGTTGTTTGTAGGTGGTGATATTTTAGCGCGTGGCTACTGGGCACAGCCGGAAATGACAGCGACACGCTTTATTGCGGATCCATTTAGCGACGATGGCGCGCGTATGTATGCCACTGGTGATATGGTCAGCTGGCAAGGCGAGGCCTTGATGTATCACGGACGCAACGATCATCAGGTGAAAATTCGTGGTTTTCGTGTTGAGCTAGGTGAAATTGAGCAGCACTTGAGCCAATTACCTGATGTAGAGATGGCGGTTGTGGTGACGGAGCAGCAAGCGCATGGGTTGGGTTTAATCGCTTATATTCAAAGTGGTAAATACAGCGATGCAGGATTTGCCGATAAGTTAAAAAGGGCGCTGGGTGAGCGCATGCCTGCATACATGGTGCCTAGCGATATTCTGGTGCTGGAAACACTGCCAGTAAACGCCAGCGGCAAGTTGGAGCGCAATCAGCTGCCTAAAATTGAGCGTGTGGCAAAAGCCGTGGAGCTTGCGCAAAACGACACTGAGCGCGCCATTGCCGAGATCTGGCAAAAACACCTTAAAACCCCAGATATCGATCGTCACGCCAACTTTTTTGATGTGGGCGGACATTCGCTATTACTGATGGCGGTGTATGAAGAGTTAAAGCTTCAATATCCAAATTTACAAATGACAGAGTTGTTTGCGCATCCAAGTATTGCCAGCTTGGCGACATTGCTTGGCGGTGCGCAGTCAAATACAGCCCCTGTTACCCCTAAAAAACCAAGTGGCGCGAAACAAAAACGCGGCATGGGCGCGATTGCCGCGCGTAAAAGAAAAGCAAGAGAATCTTAATCATGTCAGAGAGTAATTACAGCGAACTAGATATTGCCATCGTCGGTATGGCTGGCCGTTTTCCAGATGCCGATGATGTTGATCAACTTTGGCAAAATGTCAGAGATGGCCACTGCGCCGTCAAAACATTTGATGACAACAGCTTAAAGGCGGCGGGCG
Source organism: Pseudoalteromonas luteoviolacea (assembly GCF_001750165.1). Lineage (NCBI taxonomy): Bacteria > Pseudomonadati > Pseudomonadota > Gammaproteobacteria > Alteromonadales > Pseudoalteromonadaceae > Pseudoalteromonas > Pseudoalteromonas luteoviolacea. Next base: position 4,660,824 of record NZ_CP015411.1, on the reverse strand, counting down.
TCAGCGATGAAGACCTTGCGCATCCGGATTACATTAAACGTGGTATTCCTTTTGCGGGGATGGCGCAATTCGACGCGGCATTTTTTGGCTATACCCCTAAAGAAGCGGCGCAGCTTGACCCACAGCAACGGGTATTTTTGCAAACCTGTTGGCATGCCTTAGAACATGCTGGGATTACCACTGACACCAGTAATTTTACCGGTGTATTCGCTGGTTGCGGTGTGACTGCGTATTTATTGCAAAACTTATTGGGTGATTCACAGCAAGATATCACCAGTTTACTGGCACTGACCAATGGTAACGATAAAGACTCATTGGCAACGCGCATCAGTTATGAGTTGGATTTAACGGGTCCGGCGGTGACCGTGCAAACAGCATGTTCAACGTCTTTGGTGGCGGTGCACATGGCGTGTCGTTCACTGCAAAACTATGAGTGCGACTCGGCCCTTGCTGGTGGTGTGTGGTTAAATTTAAACAACGAGCAAGGTTATCATGCGCCGACTGGCGGCAGTTTATCACCCTCTGGCCAACTGAGCGCATTTGGTGAGCAGGCGGATGGCATTTTGATTGGTAGCGGCAGTGCCGCTGTGGTGCTGAAGCGTGTAGAAGATGCCATTGAAGCGGGCGACCATATACTGGCCGTGATCAAAGGGTCCGCAATCAACAACGATGGCAAAGAGAAGGTCGGTTACACCGCACCAAGTGTCACAGGACAAGCGAGTGCCATTGAAGCGGCACTGGAATTTGCCGATATCGAGCCAAGCTCAGTGGGCTACATTGAAACTCATGGCACGGGCACAACCTTAGGCGACCCGATCGAAATCGCTGCGCTGAGCCGCGCCTATGGAGAATGCGACAAGCAGCAAATTGCCATCGGTTCCATTAAAGCCAATATAGGTCATCTTGATTCAGCGGCGGGTGTAACCGGTTTAATTAAAGCGGTGCAAGCACTGCGTCACAAAACGCTACCACCCAGTTTGCACTGTGAGCCACTGAACAGCAAAATCGACTTTGCGAATAGCCCATTTTATGTCAATACCACATTGACTCCATGGGAAAGTGACTCAGTGCGCCGAGCGGCGGTGAGTTCACTGGGGATGGGCGGCACCAATGCCCATGTGATTTTAGAAGAATACAGAGCAAATGAGACGCAGCACAGTTATACATCACCTTGGCACATTTTACCTGTGTCTGCGAACTCGCAGTCAGCGCTGGAAGCCCAGCGCCAAGCGCTGGTTATCAAATTACAGCAAAATCCAGATGATTTAGCACTTATCGCAGCACAATCGCAGCATAACCGTACCGCTCAGGCTGTGCGTCATGCCCTAGTAGTAGATAACGCAGAGCAGGCGCAGCAACTGCTAGTTCGTGATGTCGCTGGCGATAAAGCGGGCGCTGTGCAAGTGGCGCTGATGTTTTCAGGACAAGGGTCGCAGTATGTGACCATGGCTAAGCCTTTGCTTGAACATATGCCTGAATTTAAAGCCCAGTTTGATGATGTCATCGCTTTATTTGATAGCACCTTGCAAGATGAATTACGCCGCGTATTTACCCCCAACGATGATGAGCTTTTGGCAGCCAACCAGTTGCTAGGTCAAACCCGTGTGACTCAGCCTGCTTTATTTGTCGTCGCCTATGCCATGGCCAAATGTTATCAGGCTCATGGCATACACATCGAGGCTATGCTTGGTCACAGTATTGGTGAATATGTGGCTGCGTGTCTCAGTGAGGTGATGAGCTTAGATACCGCTGTGAAATTGGTGACGGCCCGCGGCGAAGCGCTACAAAAAATGGCACCGGGTGCCATGTTATCTGTGATGAGTGATGCGCCAAGTTTACAGCCGTATTTAAATGCACAACTGGATATCGCAGCGTGTAATAGCCCGACCAACACTGTTGTGGCGGGGTCTAAAGAAGCCATTAAGGCGCTGCAAACTGAGCTCAAAGCCGCCGATATCAGCGTCACGCGTTTGCATGTGTCGCACGCTTTCCACAGCCATTTGACTGAGCCTGTGTTGGGTGAATTTGCTGAAGTATTAAATACTGTGCAATTGAATGCACCGCAAACGCCATTTGTGTCAAACGTAACAGGGACTTGGATCTCGCCAGAGCAAGCGACTTCAACACAGTATTGGCTAGACCATATTCGCCAAGCAGTGAATTTTGTTGATGGCGTGAAAACATTGGCAGCCAAGTGCAATGTACTTGTTGAGGCAGGCCCTGGTGATACGCTCCAAAAGTTGGCCAAGCAGTCGATTGCAGATGATATTACGGTGCTTAATTCCATTGCCCATGCGCGCGATTTAAAAGCGCCTATTCCACCTTGTGTGAAAACACTGGCAAAACTGTGGCAATTGGGTGTGGCGATCGATTGGTCTGTGGTGTCATCGAATCCACATGGGTTAGAGATGGCCTTTCCGGCATATCAGTTTGATAGTACTGAATATTGGATTGATGCGACACACAGCACAGCACCAGTGACGACACAAGCACACAGCACAGGCCCTGAATTATTAGCGCCAGTTTGGCAGCAGCAATTGAATACAATCTCTGTGCTCAGCCAGTTCAACGGTGAAAAGGTACTCGTGATTGCGACGGATGCGCCAATACTGTCGCAGCTGACCAATGAACTCAGAACAAAAGGCGCAGAGGTGATCGTGGCATGGCAAGGGGATGAATTTGTCTCCCTTGAGCAAGGTCAATATCGTTTGGATTGTCAAGACGCCAATCAATTAACAGCGCTTTATGAGCAGCAGAGCTTTACGCGCATTGTGGATTGTCGTTTGCTTGATGAGTCAGGGTGTGGTTATCAGCAGTTATTACCGCTGGCCAAATGGCTATTGAGTCAGGGCACATTGCAGTGGACTGTGGTGGCCAGTGAATTATTCAGCGTATTAGGAGATGAGCAAATATCGGCGGACAGGGCCACAGCGCTTGGGATCACGCGGGTGATTGGCATGGAGCAAACTGCTATTGATTGCCAGCTGCGAGAAATCACCACCGCGCAGCGCGACAGCGCTCAGTCACACATTGCGGCGCAAGTGGTTGCAGATATGGCCAATGAAGCAAAAGAAATTGCTTATCGAGGTCGTCAGCGCTTTGTGTTAACTGAGCAGGTCTTACCGCAAACAGAGATTGCGGCGAATACTGCGTCGTCGCCAGTGACCTTTATCACAGGGGGTCTTGGTGGTGTGGGCTTGGTGTTAGCTAAGTTATTGGCTGCACAAGGTCATGCCTTGATGCTGCAAACCCGCGCAGAATTCCCTGACAGCGAGCAGTGGCCTGCCTTGCTTGTCGATGAGCACACCGACAGCAAGCTGATAGGTCAGATCCACGCACTGCAAGCACTTCAAGAAGCTGGTGCGCGCGTTGCAGTGGTGACTGCTGATGTATTAGATATTGCGAGTCTGAATGTTGCCATTAGTCATGCAGAGCAATCATTGGGCCGCATTACTCAGGTGATCCACGCCGCAGGCTTACCGGGTGGTGGCATGCTGGCTCAAATGACCTCTGAGCAAGCAGCGCACAGCATGGCAGCGAAAATCCGCGGTACAGATAATTTATTAGCTGCGTTTAAGTCACATCAGCTAGAGCGGATGATTTTATGCTCATCTTTGGCGTCAGTTTTGGGCGCGCTAGGCCAGAGTGATTACTGTGCTGCCAACAGTTACCTTGATGCCGTAGCGATGCAGCCTCAGCCATTTTTGGTGCAATCGGTGAATTGGGATGCTTGGGCTAATATCGGCATGGCAGCGGGTCACAGTGTCGGTGAAGACTTTGGTATTGATGAGCTGGCGGCCAAAACCTTATTGGATGGTATTAGCCAATCGCAGGCGCCGCAAATTTATGCTGCAAGCCTGTCTTGGCAGGCCCGTGCAGATAAGGTGGCAGAGCTGACTGAAAAGTTAATGCAGGCAAAATCTGCTGCGCCAAAAGGGCACAAACGTCCAGATCTTGATACCGAGTTTGAAGCCCCAGAAAGCGAGCTTGAACTGCAATTGGCAGCGATTTGGAGTGAGTTCTTAGGTTTTGACGAAATTGGTATTTTTGATAATTTGTTTGAGCTTGGCGGCGACTCGCTGATAGCCATTCAAATGTTGGCCAAGGTCAAACAGCAGTTTGCTGTTGAGATAGAGCCCGCCACGTTCTTCGAAGATCCTAACTTAGACAATCTTACTTTCTTAATTGAAGAACAGCTGCTGAGCGAATAAAGGGCGACTTTAAAGCACAGCGACCACTTTTTGGGAGGCCAAGTTAGCCTCCCACTTTATTTTTTTCCTCTCCCAACGTCTAGCTGGCATTAAGGGCGAATTTACCGACACATCTAAGCAAAATTCGATGTAATCACCACAACCCAAACAACAGAATAAGTAACAGTAATGCAGCCGAGATGTCTCGTATGCGTTGCAATGTATGGTGGTGAGTGTCATGTGGTAGCGAGCCAAAACCAAGTGCAATGTGGTTGAGTATAGGCAAAGCAATATTTTGTTTTTTATCTCGACCGACACACAGCAGTGCATAACAATCGATAGCCAGGTGGGATCAGCATGAGCGAGCAAAAGCGCAGAAGAAGACGCGAGCGCGGTGGCGCATTAACTGAAGAACAGCAATTAAAACTCAAAGCCAAATTGGCCGACAGTCAATCTAGAGCCAAGCAAAATCAGTTAACGGTACGCGAAGATAGAAGCGCTAAAGTGCCATTAACACCGGCTCAGCAACGACTTTGGACTGCGTGGCAGTTAGACCCAGCAGACAGTGTGTATAACTTAGCGGGCACCTTGTCTTTTCAAGGCCAGTTAAATAAAGCCTGGGTACAAGCAAGCTTTGCGCACTTGGTGGCAAAGCACGGTATTTTAAATAGCCGTTTCAGTGAGGAAGCGGGCACCGCGGTTCAGCAGTTGCAAGCGGATAATGCCTTCACTTTTATTGATGTGCCCAGCCAAGCTGATACCGTGCAACAGGCATTTGAGATTGCCGACCAGCCTTTTGATTTAACCGCAGAACCTCTGCTGCGTGTGGCACTGCTTGAATCTTCGGGTGAGTGCACTTTGCTGGTAGTGATGCACCACATTGTGACTGATGGCACGTCGATGCAGCAGCTATTTAATGAATTTATTCAAGCGTATGCACTGTTGCAAAGTCATCAGAGTTTACCTGAACTGACGCCGCAAGCCGATTATTTAGATTATGCTTTGTGGCTTGCACAGCAAGATCACACTGCATTGCTAGACAAGCAATTAACAGACTGGCAAGCGGCGCTTGGCGACGATTTTGAACCCCTGCGCCTACCTGCAAACAGCTTGGCAAGACAAGGCGGCAACTACCCCATCACGACCCAATCGATGACGCTGCCCAGCGATTTATGGCAGCAAGTGCAGGCTCTGACCAAACAGCACCAAGTGACGCCGTATTTGGTGCTGCTCAGTGCGTTTCAATATTTATTGCATCGCTATAGCGACCAACATGATGTCAAAGTGGGCGTGCCCATTGCCAATCGCCATCATGCGCAAACGCACGGGTTAATTGGCTTTTTCATTAATACCCAAGTGGTGCGCTTGGAAGTGGCGCCACAAGACAGTTTTTCGGCGTTACTGGATAAAGCCAAGTCGTTCTCGCAGTTTGCACAGGCCAACCAAGATTTACCTTTTGAGCATCTGCTCGATGCCATTAAACCGCCTCGCAGCACTGGGAGTCACCCGCTGTTTCAGGTGATGTTTAATTATTTAAAGCGTGACAAAGGTGCGATGGACTCGCTGCAAGGAGTAACGCTCAAAGATACTCAAGCGCTGCGCTTTTCGATGCCTTTTGATTTGCAATTGGATGTGATTGAAGAAGTCAGCGGTGATACCTCACTGCACCTTTACTATGCCAACACCTTATACAGTGAAGCATTTGCCAAGCATTGTTTAGATGAACTCGCTGCGCTGCTCAGTGCGGTCTCTTTACATCCTGCATCACCATTACAATATTTAGATTGGTATCCAGCGCACAGACAGCAGAGCTTGGAGTCGTTTTCAAATGGCGAGTCAGCATTTGAATGGCAAGACTCTATTGCCGACATCATCAGTGCGCAAGCCCAAAAAACACCAGAGCAAAGTGCATTGATCTTTGCCGGTGTGCATATGAGTTACGCGCAGTTTGAACAGCGCACCAATCAGTTGGCACATTGGCTAATTGCCCAAGGCATTGGCGCGGAAGATCAAATTGGGGTGTATTTTGACCGCAGTTTCGAAATGGTGATTGCGCTTATCGGAGTGATGAAAAGTGGCGCGGCCTACGTACCATTGGACCCCAACTTACCTGCTGATCGCGTTGAATACATTGCGCAAAATAGCACCTTTAAATTGGTGCTGGGAAATCGCGATAATCAGCAGTTTAACGTACCGTATTTTGCTTGGTCAGCGTTGTCAGAGCAATTAGAGACGCACCGTGGTGACTATCCAAATGTCACTATTTTGCCGCAGCAAGCGGCTTATGTGATTTATACCTCAGGCTCAACGGGCAAACCAAAAGGGGTGGTGAATCACCACCATGCTTTGTACAACCGGATCAGCTGGCAGGACCATGCCTATCCGATTGGCAGTCAAGATCACGTATTACAAAAAACGCCATATGGCTTTGATGTCTCTGTGTGGGAATTCTTCTGGCCGTTGATGCGCGGCGCAACCTTGGTGGTGGCTGAGCCGGAAATTCACAAAGAGCCCCGTGAGCTTGCTGAGCTTATTCAAGCCCAGCAGGTGACCTTATTGCACTTTGTGCCCTCGATGTTACAAGCCTTTATCAGTGAGCCACTGGCACATAAATGTACCAGCATTAAGCATATTATTTGTAGCGGTGAAGCGCTGCCTGCGGCTTTGCAAGCCGATACGATTAAGCTGTTACCGCAACTGGAAATCCACAATCTGTATGGCCCAACGGAAGCGGCCATTGATGTCAGCTATTACGAATGTGATGGCCGCGCAGACAAAGCGGTGCCAATCGGTAAGCCGATCGCTGGGTGTGAGCTGTGGGTGTTGGATCAGCAACTGAACCTGAGCCCAATTGGCGCTGTGGGTGAGCTATACATTGGCGGTGTTGGTCTTGCACGTGGTTATGCAAATCGTCCTGATCTCAGTGCGGAGCGCTTTGTTGCCAATCCGTTTGCCAATGACGGTAGTCGTTTATATCGCAGTGGTGACTTAGTGCGTTGGAGTGAGCTGGGAGAACTTGAATATCTTGGTCGAACTGATCATCAGGTGAAGATCCGTGGTTTGCGTATTGAGCTGGGTGAAATAGAGACGCAATTGTTTGCCCAAGATGGCGTAAAAGAGGCTGTGGTGGTGGCAGTCAGTGGCCCTAATGGCGGCGCGAGATTAGCAGCCTATGTCAGTGGGTCGTCTTTGGATGAAAGCCGTTTACAGCAGGGCTTAAGCGATGCCTTGCCCGATTACATGGTGCCAAGCAGCATCATGGTACTGGATGCATTGCCGCTGAGCAGCAATGGTAAAGTGGATCGCAAAGCATTACCTGAACCTAAGTTGCAAACTCAGCGCGCCTATCAAGCACCGCAAGGGGAGCGAGAAACATTACTGTGCCAGACATGGCAGCAGGTACTAGGGCAAAGCCCAATTGGCCGTGATGACAACTTTTTTGCTTTGGGGGGAGATTCAATTCTGAGCTTGCAAATTGTGTCAGCGATGCGCCAGCATGGCTTTGCACTGAGCGCCAAGCAAGTATTTGAAGCACCAACCATCGCTCAGTTGGCTAAAGCGCTGAGCGAGTTGAGCGAAGCAGATAAAATCCCGCAAGTGGTGAGCGGCGACGCGCCATTACTGCCGATTCAACACACGTTTTTTACCAGACAGCCCAGTCAAATTGATCATTGGAACCAAGCTATTCGCTTGACGCCACCCGCGCCCTTAGGCTTGGCACAGTTGAACGACAGTGTACAAATGCTGATCAAGCATCACGACAGCCTGCGTTTGCAATTTCAACATCAAGGGTCATGGCAACAAGCGTATCGTGAGTACGATGAAGCGAATTACCGCGAAGTGGTTTGGTATCAGCAAACCACAGACAGCGAATTTGATACGTATTTACTCAATGCCACTGAGCAGGCACAAGCCAGTTTAAGCATTCAGCGCGCTGACTCGCTGCGGGTTTTATATGTCCACAGTGAGCGCCGACAAGCCTTGATCTTAATTGCCCATCACTTGGTGATTGATGGTGTCTCTTGGCGTGTTTTAGTGGATGACTTATTGCAAGGCATTGAATTGGCTATTGCGGGAAAGGCAATTGCACTACCCCCAAAAAGCCACAGCTATCAATATTGGGCGCAGCAGTTGCAAGCCTACCCGAGTGCTCACGTCAATGAGTTTGCCCTGTGGCAAAACCAGCAGTGTGATGCCCTTGAGTTACCTAACTATGTGGCAGAGGGCGATGCGACCATCGCCAGTGCAGAAACTTTGCAAGTTAAGTTGAGCGAGTCACATACTCAAGCCTTACTATCACAGGCATCACGCCCATATCGTACGCATATTGATGAACTGCTGTTGGCTGCTCTGTGTGTCGCATTGAAGCAGTGGACAGGCAGCACCGACGCACAGGTATTCTTAGAAGGGCATGGCCGTGAACCGTGGCAGTCGCAATTGGATTTAAGCCGCACAGTGGGTTGGTTCACGTCACTGTATCCGGTGAAGTTAAGTTACGGTGATGATTTGGCACAGACCATTATCAGCACCAAAGAGCGTTTACGTGCGCTACCCAATAAAGGCATCGGGTATGGCGCATTTAAATATTATGGCAGTGAAGCACAGCAGCAGGTGCTGCGCACAGAGCGTAAGCCGCAAATTGAATTTAATTATCTAGGTCAGCTAGATGCCAACAGCAATGCGCAGTTAGCCGATTGGCAGATGAGTACAGACGGCGTCGGCAGCAGTATTGCTGCACAAAACCCGCTCAGCGCCGATATTGCTATTAATGGCGCGATTCAAAACAGCCAGTTACAGTTAGCCATCAGCTACAGTGGTGCACGGTTATTATCATCGGACATGGCTGAATTTGCGCAGTATTTTGAGCAGGCACTCAGTGAGGTTATTAACCATTGCCTTGAGGCTGAAGTGCGATTAACACCTACGGATGTGCCATTGCTGAGTCTATCTCAAAGTGAGTTAGATGCACTGCCGATTGCCCCGTCGTCGGTGTCGAGCATTTATCCGCTGTCTGCGATGCAGCAAGGCATGATGTTCCACTCCATGATTGAGCAAAGTGCTGCGTATCTGAATCAATTAAGGCTGGATATCAGCGGCTTGGATGTCACGCGTTTTAAGGTAGCATGGCAGCAAGTGGTGGCGCGACATGATGCCTTGCGCACAGGCTTTATCTCTGGGACGCAACAGCCTTTACAGTGTGTCATCCATGACCATCAAATCGTATTTGATGAATTGGATTGGCAAGCTGAGCCTGAAAAATCAACCGATAAACTGGCCCGCACAATTTTAGATACAGGTTTTGCGGTGACCGAAGAGGTGGGCTTAATGTCGTTCACCTTGGTACAGCAATCGGCGCAACAGCATCACTTCATTTGGACTTACCATCACATGTTATTGGATGGCTGGAGCAGCACCGCGGTGCTGGCTGAAGTCATGATGGCGTACCAAGGGAAAGCATTGCCGCAGCCCGTTGGTCAGTATCAAGATTATTTGGCATATCTTGCCAAACAAGATGAAGCGGCGGGCGATGCGTATTGGCAAAGCCGACTTGCACAGTTAAATGACGCCTCTTATCTGACTGAACTGCAAAACCGCGATGCCTTGGACAGCCAGTTAGGGTATGCGCAGCACACATTGCAGCTTGATGAACCACAAGCGGCACAGTTACAAGCCTTTGCACAGCAGCAAGAGATCACGGTTAATACCGTGCTGCAAGGTGCGTGGTCATTGCTACTGAGCCGCATGTTAAATAAATCGGCGGTGTGCTTTGGTGCAACAACCTCAGGTCGACCCGCTGATTTAGTCGGTAGTGACAGCACGGTCGGCTTGTTTATCAATACATTGCCGGTGATAAGCACCCTCGACAATGAGCAAATTGTGGGACAGTGGCTCAAAACCTGTCAGCAAGACAGTATGCAAAGCCGTGAATTTGAGCATACGCCTTTGTATCAAGTTCAAAAATTGGCGGACGGACAAGTGAGCTTTGATCAGCAAGGTCTGTTTGACAGCTTACTCATTTTTGAAAACTATCCAATTTCAGAGACATTAGGTGCCAATGAGTTGGACGGAGCAAAGTTTTCTTTGGTTGAAAACCGTGAAGAAACCAACTATCCACTGACGGTATTTGTCGAAACAGCGCAGGGGCTGACCATTAACTTTGCGTACCAAGGTTGGCGTTTAAGCGCTGAATTTGTGGCGTATCTCGCGAATAACTTGGCGCGTCTACTTGACGCACTGCAATCACAAGTTGAACAGCCACTTGGGCACATTCAATTGCTCGATGATGCCACGCAAGCACAAGTGAAGCAGCTCGGTATTGGTAAATCACAAACCCTGCCGAGCAGCGATGCATTGGCAATGTTTGAAGCACAGGCAAAGCAAACGCCTCAAGCTATTGCGGTGCAAAACGAGCAAGGTGAGCAGCTCAGCTATAACGCACTGAATGGTCGTGCAAATCAATTGGCGCAGGCGCTGCTTGCAGCTGGGCTGAGCACAGAGATGCCAGTGGCAATCAGCATGACCCGCGGTATTGAGATGATTGTCGCGATACTGGCGGTGAGCAAAGCGGGTGGCGTGTATGTGCCGATCGCGGTAGAGCTACCAGAAGAGCGCCGCGATTATATTTGTCAGCACAGCGGTGCAAAGTTTGCACTTACTAACTCAAAGGTATCCTATACTGAAGATGTGACCTGTTTAAACGTCACAGATCTGCCACTGACATCATATGACGAGGGCAACCTTAATGTGCAGCGCCATCACCATCAACTGGTGTACACCCTTTATACTTCAGGCTCCACAGGTTTGCCAAAAGGCGTGGCGATCAGTCACGGCAACCTGGTTAACTTCTTACTGGGTATGCAGCAGCAACTGGGCTTGGAGCGTGCGCTTAATGCATTGGCATTAACCTCGTTGTCATTCGATATCTCTGGGCTAGAAATTTATCTACCGCTGATAAGTGGTGGTACGGTTACGGTGGCACAAAATGCATCGACGCTGAGCGCTGCGTTATTGGCCGAGCAAGACTTAATACAAGCCACCCCAGCAGGTTGGCGCAGCTTGTTAGAGCTTGATTTATTAACGCAAGTGCAAGGTAAGCGAGCCCTGTGTGGCGGTGAAGCCCTGCCTGCTGAGTTGGTGGCGGATCTGGCACAGAGCGGCGTTCAACTTTGGAATATGTATGGCCCAACCGAAACCACCATTTGGTCAAGTTGCTATCACGTGACACAGGCACCAGTACATTTAGGCGATGCCACCTTAAATACTCAACTTTATGTGCTAGATAACCAGTTAAACCTGTGTCCACAGCAGGTGGCCGGTGAGCTCTATATTGCCGGTCTCGGTCTTGCCCGTGGTTATTTATCTCGCCCTGAACTCAGCGCTGAGCGCTTTGTGGCAAACCCGTTTGCGGATGATGGCAGCCGTTTATATCGCACTGGCGATCTGGTGCGTTGGAACCAAGCTGGTCAGCTTGAATATTTAGGCCGTACGGATCATCAAGTGAAGATCCGTGGTTACCGTATTGAGTTGGGTGACATTGAGGCGCAGCTGTATCGCTGTGACGGAGTCAATGAAGCGGTGGTTGTTGATGACAACAGCACGGGCGCAACGCAGTTGGTTGGCTATGTGTCTGGTAAAGCACTCGATAGCGAAATGATTAAAACCACCATCGCCCAGTGGCTACCTGATTACATGGTGCCTGCACTGGTGATGACGTTGGATGAAATGCCACATAACAGCAATGGCAAAATCGATAGAAAAGCATTACCAGCACCACAGTGGCAAGAAACACAGGCGTACGTTGCCCCGCAGACAGAGACTGAGTCGCGCTTAGCCACTATTTGGCAATCTGTATTAGGCGCAGAGCAAGTGGGCCGAGAGGATAACTTCTTTGCCCTAGGTGGAGATTCTATTAAAGCACTGAGTGTGGCGAGCCAAGGTAACCAATCAGGGCTTAATTTTGAACTCCCTCAGCTACTGAGTACGGGCAGTCTTGCCCAATTAGCGGTGTTGATTGATGGCAATGAAGCCAGTGCCAAGCCAGTGCTACAGCGTCAGGCACAGAGGTATTCTGGGCTGTCATTTGCCGAGCAGCGTCAGTGGTTCTTGTGGAAGCTATCACCACAGAGCAGTGCGTATCACATTAAAGGCGGTTTGATGCTGCAAGGGACGCTCAATACAGAGGCACTGCAAAGTGCGTTGGACTTTGTCAGCAATCGACATGATGCACTGCGTACCGTGTATGTTGAAGATAAAGACGCGCAGGTATCGCAATATATCGCACCGATTGGCCAATGTGCCTATCACGAGTTTGATGCCTCCAATGGTACGGACAGCACGGCATGGCGGGCGGATTTTGTGGCACAGCCCTTTGTATTGACCCAAGGCAACCTGTTCAGAGTTGGTCTGATAAAGCACAGCGATACACAGCATGAACTGGTGGTTGTGATGCACCACATTATCTCAGATGCGTGGTCATTACAGATCATTATTGACGATTTTGCTAAGGCATATCGCGATGCGCGCTCTGATAATACGCCACTAGTCGATACCGCAAGCGTGCGCTATAGCGATTATGCACAGTGGCAGCGGGCTTGGTTAAACGATGAGGTGAAAGCTGAGCAGCTCAGCTATTGGCATAGCGTCATTGGTGATGACTTATCTGCGCTGCGTCTACCAAGCGACATAGCGACGCAGCAAAGTCGCTATCTAGCGATTACAGAGCAAATTCAGCTAGATGATGGACTAAAAACAGCCTTGGCTGACTATGCTAAAGCCAATAACACCAGTTTGTTTAATGTCTTAATGACGGCTCTGAAGGTGTTGTTACATCGCTACAGCGGGCAATCAACCATTCGTGTGGGCATGCCGATTGCCAACCGTCATAACGCGGGCACTGAATCTCTGGTTGGCTTCTTTGTGAATACCCAAGTGATCACCACGCATCTCTCAGGGGATGTGTTATTGAGTGATGCGCTTGATCAGGTGAAAACCCACTTATTGGGCGCACAAGCGCACCAAGATTTACCATTTGAGCAACTATTAGATAGCCTTGATTTAGATCGTGATCTTGAACAGCCGTTGTTCCAAGTGATGATCAACCATCAACGCGTCGATGGGGAAGCGCTGCTTGCACTGCCTCAGTTAGACGTGAGCCCCGTATCTATTGCAGCCAGTGAAGCTCAGTTTGAATTGGTACTGAACTGTTATGAAAACAGCGACGGGCTTACCAATATTGAATTTGAATTTGCCAAAGAACGCTTTAGTCCGGCACGCCGAGCAGAACTGGCTTGTGCACTTAATGCGGTATTGACCGCATTAGTTGATACGCAATCACAGCGCATCGCTGATCTTGTGCTGCTCCCAGAAGAACAGCAAGCGCAGTTGCATGTTTTGAGTCAGGGACAAACACACACGGCGGCGAATTTGCTGACGTCGCAATTAAGTGCGATGGCAAAACAATACCCGCATAATAGCGCACTGAAATTTGCCGACACGGCATTGAGTTATCAGCAGCTCGCAGCGCAAAGTGATCGTTTGGCACATTACCTGTGCGCACAATCTTCCCCAGTTGTGGCGGTGCGTTTTGCTCGTGGCATTGACATGGTGGTTGCAGCCTTAGCTGTGTTGAAGTCTGGTGCGACATATGTGCCAATTGACCCAAGTTTGCCTCTTGAACGCCAGCAATACATTGCACAGCAAAGTGGCGCTGGATTATTGCTAAGTGATGATATTGCCAGTGAACTATCGGGTGTGCCTATCCATACACTGGATGAGTCCAAGCTCAGTGTGTATCCGGCAACGGCACTTGGCGACACCATTTTACCGCAGCAAACGGCCTATATGATTTTCACTTCGGGCTCGACAGGGTTACCAAAAGGCGTGGCTGTCTCGCATCAGGCGCTGGCAGATCATTGCTATGCCATGCAGCAGTATTATCACTATCAAGTCGGCGATCACGCTTTGCTCTTTGCCTCAATGGGCTTTGATGCAGCGCTGGAACAGCTGTTAATGCCACTGCTAAGTGGTGCACAATTAAGTGTGGTTGACCCGAAATCTATGGGCCCAGATGCACTCGTTGAGTACGTAGAGGCTCGGCAAGTCACCGTGGTGGATTTACCGCCAGCGTACTTGCGTCATGTGCCAAAGCTGGACTCAGTGCGCCTGTGTATTGTCGGTGGTGAAGGTTGGCATCAAGGTGACTTTAAATTGGCTCAGCAAAGCTTGCCACAAGCGCAGTTTGTTAATGCCTATGGCCCAACCGAAGCCGTGGTCACACCCACGTTGTGGATAGGCGATGCCAAGTCTTCTGTTGATGGTCGTTACGTCCCCATTGGTAAGCCGGTCGGCAATCGAAACGTGTATGTGCTAGATAGTGACCTGAACTTGTTGCCACAGGGTGCTGTGGGGGAGCTGTATATCGGCGGCAGCTGTTTAGCTGAAGGTTATGTGCAGCAAGCGGATTTAACCGCCGAGCGTTTTGTGGCGAACCCGTTTAGCGACAATGGCATGCGACTATATCGCACGGGCGACTTAGTGCGCTGGAATGCGCAGGCACAGCTGGAATACTTAGGCCGTGTTGACGATCAGATTAAAATTCGTGGTCACCGTATTGAGTTAGGTGAGATTGAGGCGCAGCTTAGTGCACTCGATGGCGTGGCACAGGCGGTTGTTTTGGTGCAAACTCAGCAGGAGCAACCTGTATTAGTCGCATTTGCGGTCAGTGATAAGTTGACTGGCAGTGCGCTGCAAGTTGCGTTGCGCGAGCGACTACCTGAATATATGATCCCGCAAGCTATTGAAATTGTGACGCAGTTGCCGCTCAATCAAAATGGCAAGGTGGATCGTAAACGCTTACCAACACTCACACTTGTATCGGAACAAGGTGCATTTGTGCCGCCACAGGCGGGTCTTGAACAGCAGATAGCGCAGATTTGGCAATCACTGTTAAATACCCCGCAAGTGAGTCGACACGATAACTTCTTCGCATTGGGCGGGGACTCCATCAGTGCGCTGCGTTTGGTGCCTAGAATTAACCAATTAGGTGATTATGGCATTGCAGTAAAAGACATTTTCAATGCACCAGATTTGGCGGTTTTAGCCCAGCTGACTGCGCAGTCTGAGCAGGGGCCAGCACGTTTAGCACTGGTGCCTGTCAAGCGCACACAGCGAATGCCAGTGTCTGCGGCGCAGCAAAGTCTGTGGCTGACTGATAGAATGAGTGATGCTGCGGATAAAGCTGCGTATAACATCGCGGGGGGCGTAACTCTCAGTGGTGAACTAGACACTCAGGCTCTTGAGCTGGCATTTAATCAGTTACTTGCTCGCCATGAAGTGCTACGTACTCGCTTTGTGAATGTTGAAGGCGAGCCGCGCAGTGAAGTGCTTGAAAATGTAAACTTTACCATTGCTGTTGAGCAGGTTGAGTGTGCGCAAACGGCGATGCAAATTCGCCGTGACTTTGAGCAGCAAGGCTTTGATTTAAGCACCGCACCATTGATGCGCGCCAAAGTGCTGCAACTGGGGGCCGATAGCTATCAATTATTAGTGAGTATGCATCATATCGTCAGTGATGGGTGGTCAATTGCCAACTTGGTGCAAGAGCTTGGCGTGTTTTATGCCGAGCAGCTTGGAGACAGCAGTTTAGTAGAAGCGATGGCGCCGCTAGAGGTGCAATATGCAGATTATGCGCACTGGCAAAATGCCCGTTTAGCATCCGAAGAGGGGGCTCAAAACCACGCATTCTGGCAGCAACAGCTTGAGGCAGCACCACAGGTTTCCACGTTACCGCTGCATTTCCCGCGTCCTGACAAACCGAGCAGCCAAGGCGAGCAGGTACGTTTTGATATTAAGGCTGATACAGCCGCGCAATTACAAGCCTTGAGCGAAGCGCATCAGGTATCCTTATTTGCTTTGTTAAAAGCCAGTTATATGGCGTTTTTGAGCCAGCAAACGGGACAGCAAGACTTAGTGGTAGGCACACCCATGGCTGGTCGAGAAACACTCTCGCTGGAGCCATTAATTGGCTATTTCATTAAGGTGATGCCACTGCGCGTAAAAGTCAGTGCAGATGAGAGTCTTATCAGTTTGGCAAAGCAGGTTCAGCAGCAATTTTTAGCGGTGCAAGATCACCAGCTGCTGACGCTTGAGCGGATCATGCAATTGGTGGATACGCCGCGTCAAGCGGGCACCTCGCCAATCTTCCAGCAGTTGTTTGTGATGCAAAATACGCCACAGCCACGCTGGCCTGTTGACGGCATGGAGATCACTGAGCTGCCAAGTGGTGAAGTGAGCAGTAAGTTTGACTCAGGCATTTTCATTGAGCCGAGTGAAACTGGGTTCAGTGGTAATCTGGTATTTAAAACAGACCTTTACCTGAAAGATAAAATGGCGACCTTGGTCACTCAGTGGTTGAGTCTGTTGGATACCTTGGCAGCTCACCCTGAGCAAGCCTTGCCTAAGCCTAAACGCAGTAGCGGTGCTAAAAAACGCAAGTCTGCCAAATTTGGTAAATTGAAAAAGTAAGCTGATTTTTAATATTAACCCAGAGCCAAGGTCGCCAAGTGATCTTGGCTTTTTCATCTTCTTGCCAGCGCATAGGCAAGTAAAGCCACATTCTTACGTGTTTTCCTTAAAAAAAATCCTACTTTGCTCGTCATTAAAAGACATCCCTAGATTGTGGGTAAACAATGCCCAATGCAAGGTGCCGTGAAACGTACTGCTTATGCCAATGAGATTGGCTGAGAATAACTAGGGTAAGCACATTATTGGTTAATTCATAATGGGCTGTTTGGATGCAACCCAGTGTGCCAAATGGCTCCAACTTTACTGCAAGAGACATTTGGCATGATGCAAAAGTATATTGATGCATATCCGCAGGGCCTTGGCCTGAGTGTTCAACAAAAACAACATCTTTCAACACATGAAAACAGTACACCTGCAGTGCACAGTGTATTGGTGCCGATCGCGTCAGATTTAAGCGTGTCAGTGATAAACCAGCGAGCGTCAGCGATTGCGCAGCAGCAGCTGATTTTGCAGTTTGCATTTGTGCAAATCGAGGGGCAAGGCGAGATCCATCAGATGCCTGCTGAACCTGCTACATCCGTTTGTGAAGCACTAGATGTTGCTGCGGACTTAACGGCGGTAGAACGTGCAAAGCTGATCCCAGTGTCTTTAAATGCAGCGCAGGGACACAATATACAATTAAGTCATTTTGAGGCCCGGCAGCAAACCTATTTATTGGTCCATGCCAATGCGCTGGCCTTAGATATTGCCAGTGTTTATGAATATATTGATGGATTAGTGCATGGCACTGAGTGTGATGATGAGGTGATCCAATACCCGGACTTTTTAGCCTGGGTGACAGAGACAAATTCTGCGCCAGAAGCGGCTCAAGGGGCGGCTTACTGGCAACAAGTGGGCAATCAATTACAGCAGCTTGATAAGCATTTTCACTTACCTTATCGCAATGCGCCGGAGGTCAGTGACAGGCAAACTCAGCAAAGTCTGGCGATCACTTTGGACTCATCGTTATTGCAGCGCATCGATAACTTGGCCGAGCAACTTGAATTAGAAAGTGATGTCATTTTGCAGGCGACGTGGTGGTTATTGCTCGCTAGGATCAGTCAAAATAAGGGCTTTGTCGGTGGTCTTGGCTATGATGCCAGACAGATCAGCGAAGAGCTTGAGGGGGCACTGGGTGTATATCAATTGCATTTACCGCTGGCCATTGAAGTGAATCCCACACAAACCCTCAGTGCGTGGTTGAATCACTTTGACTTCCAAAATGAGCAGCATGTTGAATGGGCTGAGTCCTTTGCTGGCAATGCCCAATATGGCATAAACACCGCGCCGAGCTGTCTGATGCAGGTATGGCACGGTGAGGCGCAGGGTCAGCTGCTACGTCTAGATGATGGCAGTGAGCTACATTTGATGTGTGTGCTACAAGAGGATGATGCGCAACTAACACTGCATCATGATAGCCAAGCCTACAGTGCGGATGCCGTACAGGCACTGCTAGCGCAGTATCAACACCTGTTGATGCACTTGGGTAACCAGCTTCACACGCCAATTGGTGCATTGTCCATTGCGACTGAGCAAGAGCAACAGCGCCACTTGGGGCTAAATCGCCCAGCCACTGATGTGCCTTTGCTATTTGATAAAATCACGCAGTTTGCGCAGCAAACTAATGTATTGGCACTGACCGACGGGCAGCAAAACCTTGATTACGTAGCATTAGATAACCGTTTGTTGCACATTGCCCAGGTCCTGAAAAATAATGGCGTAGTCAGTAATGACATCGTCACTGTGGCTTTGCCACGCAGCTTCGAGCAAGTTTTGGTGATTTTAGCCATTCAACGTTTGGGCGCGGCTTATTGTCCTGTTGATCCGGTGTGGCCCGAAGCACGCCAAGCGCAAATCATATCTGCGGCGGGCGCCTCGTGCCATATTAGCGAGCAAAGCAGTGACCAGGCTTTAGGTCTAGCGGCGCTACTCAGTGAGGCTGAACAACTGACTGCCGTGGACAACATTGCTTTACCTAATGCGCAGCAAGCTGCCTATGTGTTGTTTACTTCAGGCTCCACAGGTACCCCCAAAGGCGTGGTGATTGAGCATGGCCAATTGGCCCATTACTGCTTTGGTTCCAGTGAGGCACTTAACTTGGGGGCTGAGCGTTATGGCTTGACCTCAACCGTGGCGGCGGACATTGGTAACACCTGTTTGTTTAACGCTTTTTATAATGGGGGCAGCCTCATTGTTGCGCCTGAACAGGCAGTCAGAGAAGGACAGGCCTTTGCACAATTTGTCACAGCGCATCAGGTTGAGGTGGTGAAAATTGTGCCTTCCCATCTGCAAGCGTTATTGGAAGCTGAGCCCAAAGCACTGCCGCACAAATTAATTTTGGGTGGAGAGGCGAGTGCACCGACTTTACTACAAAAAATTCATCAACTTAGCCCAAGCACAGAAATCTATAATCACTATGGCCCTACTGAGGCGACCGTTGGCGTGTTGTCTCACCAATATCATGACTTAACCAGTTTTTCGGGCACTGTTGCCAAGTTGAGCAAGGCGTTTTCAGGTACCTCAATTTACATTCTGAACGAGCAAGGGGCGCTTTGTGCCATGGGTGAGCAAGGTGAGTTACATATTGCGGGCACACAGCTGGCCCGTGGTTATCTTAGTAAAAGTGAAAATGACGGCTTCATCATTGACAGTCCGTGGGCGCCGCGCTTATATCCTACTGGCGACGTTGCCAGATATATGCCTGATGGCAGCATCAGCTTATCTGGCCGTAAGGATGATCAGGTGCAAATTCGCGGTTTCCGTGTTGAGCCCAATGATGTTGCCGCTGCTGTGAGCCGCTGTCTTACTTCGGTAGGTTGTTATGTCACCGCCCATAAGGTGGCTGGTCAAACCGCGTTAGTGGCTTATCTGACAGGATTTAGCTATCAAGGCGAGGTAACCTTGGGCTTATTGACTGGTGATGTGAACCAATACCTTCAAACCAGTTTGCGTGAACAGCTACCTGAAGCCATGGTGCCACAGTTTTTTGTGGCACTTGAACAGTTGCCACTGCTGGCGAATGGCAAGGTTGATCGCAGCCAGCTGCCAGATGTTGCAAAGTTACAAACCCACCACTATGTCGCGCCCAACTCGCAATTAGAAACATGGTTAGCGGATGCGCTGGCAAACATTCTTGAAGTGGACAAAGTCAGTTGTGATGCAAGCTTCTTTGATCTTGGCGGTCATTCACTGGCGGCCATTAAACTGGTGACGCGCATCAAGCAGCAACTGCTGATGGATGTTGAGCCGACCTTGGTGTTTGATAATGCCACCATAGTGAAATTCGCAGCAGCGTTAAGCGCGCAGCATAGCAATCCGCAAAAATTAGAAAAAATCGCCATGACGCAATTAAAACTGGCAACACTATCGCCCGAGCAGCGCAAAGCGCTGCAGCAAAAACTCGGCTTGGGTAGCTAGTACACGTAATCCATTCAACTTTGTATATGGGAGTCGATGACTCCCTTTTCCTTTTTTCGAGATACACATGAACAACGACGATATTCTTGATGTGCTTGCAGATGAACTGGACCTTGAATTACTTGGTGAGCTGCTTGCTGAGCAACCAGAGGCTGATAACCAGATCCCGAAACACCCAGACACTTTTGGCAACCTGTCTTTTCAACAGCAAAGGTTGTGGCTACAACAGCAATTAACCCCAGAGTCGATTTCGTACAATGTCCCCCGTGCCTTTTACATTGAGACGGCTTTGGACATCGACAAACTACAAGCAGCGCTGAACGCTTTGGTAAACACCCACCAGGCGTTGGCAACGCGCTTTAGTCATGACAATACACCAAGGCAGTACTTGGTTGAAGATGTACAGGTGCCCTTGTCTATATTGACGTTAGATACATCATTGCAGGCGTGCGCAGCGGTTGATGTGTTGGGCTCGAATATCGTCACAGATTGGTTTGCTCAGCCGTTTGATTTGCGCCGTGCGCCGTTAATGCGCGCCGCTTGGATGGCGTATGGCAAAGGCGGGATTTTACTGTTAGACAACCATCATATTGCCAGTGATGGGTGGTCATTGAATTTGATTTTACGAGATTTAGTACGGGCCTATTTTGGTGAGCCACTATTACCCGCTGAGTTGCGATATTTAGATTATGCCCAGTGGCAGCGCGATGCCCTTGAGTCTGAAATGGGGCAGCAAGCGTGTTCGTATTGGCAAGACTATGTGAACTTTGAGCCGCAACATCTTGCACTCCCCAAAGCGGAGCAAGCGAGCGATGAGCGCTATGCCGTGGTGGCAAAAGCGCCCTTATCTGCCGAGCAAACCCGTGCACTGAGACAGCTTTCTCAGCAACATAACCTGACAGTTTCGTCGTTAACCATGGCGCTGTATCAGATAGTGTTGTCTCGCTTTAGCGACGCACAGCAGTTTTTATTGGGCGTGCCGACAGCTGCCAGAAATCATCCGGATATTAGCGAGATTGTTGGCTTTTTTGTCAATACGCAGCTGTATAAAAATGAATCATTGCCAGAGCGCACCTTAGTGGAGGTTGCCCGCGCAGTACAACAACATACCCTGACGGTTATTGAGCATCAGCTTATCCCATATGAATGGTTGGCTAGAGAACTTGGTTGGCAGCAAATGGGTGAGCAAAGTCATTTCCAAGCCATGTATAACTTTTCAGAGTACAAGCCCAGCAGTGATGGACCGATGCCACTACCACTGACGCCCATTGTGGTCGATAAGTTTGAAGCTAAGTTTCCGCTTTCATTAGAAGTGATTGAGCAAGCAGATACCTTATTGATCCAATTTGAAGGCGATCCAAAATACTATGACATGCCTGTGTTGGAGCGCTTATTGGCATCCTTTAGCGCATTTGTCTCCAAGCTGATCAGTGCACCAGATGTTGCGCTTGGGAACGTGGTAGTAGAAGCGGTGCCAGCAAAGGCAGAGCAAGTTGCGCCAGCCGCGGATTACTTGTCTGTGTTGACACAGAATTTTGCCATGCATCAGAATCACATTGCAGCATCAGATTTGCAAGGTACTTCACTGACGTATGCACAGCTTGATACATGCAGCGCGCAATTAGCCAATTACCTGTTAGCTGAGGGCTTGCAGAGCGAGCAAAAAGTCGCGCTGATGTATGAACGGGGTGTGGAGATGCTAGTGGCCATGTTGGCAGTACTGCGTGCTGGTGGCGTTTATGTGCCTGTAGACCCCAAGTTACCGCAATCACGCATTGACTATATCCTTGCGCACAGTGGTGCTCAGTTGGTGCTGCATAACCTCTCAGAATCAGTGAAGACAGAGGTTGAACAGTGCAATACAGCGACGTTAACTTTACAAGGTTATGCTGAAAAAGCCCCGACTATCATGATTCACCCTGCGCAATTGGCGTATGTGATTTATACCTCGGGTTCAACCGGTAAGCCAAAAGGGGTGGCCATTAGCCATCAAAACCTCAGTAACTTTTTAGCGGCTATGCAGGAAAAATTTGCTTTGCAGCGAGAAGATACGGTGTTGGCACTGACGTCCTTGTCGTTTGATATTTCAGGCCTTGAGTTACATTTGCCGCTGTATGCGGGAGCGAAGGTAAGCATTGCTCAGCTGCAAAGTCAGCTCAGTACCGCCAACTTGGCGGAGGTCTCTGTGATCCAAGCTACACCAGCTGGATGGCGTGCCTTGCTGGCGCAGAACTTAATTGAAAAACCTGTATTAGGTCTGTGTGGGGGTGAAGCACTCCCTGCGGAGTTGGCAGCCGAGTTACTCGAAAAGCAAGTGACTCTTTGGAACATGTATGGACCGACCGAAACCACCATTTGGTCTTCTTGTCAGCAGGTTGTGTCTCCCGATATTCACCTTGGGGAAACTGTGCGTGCGAATCAATTTTATGTTTTAGACGGCGCTTTAAATCCAGTGCCAGGTGGCGTCGCCGGTGAGTTATATATTGCGGGCGATGGTCTCGCCCGTGGCTATTTAAATCGTCCTGAGCTCAGTGCGGAGCGTTTCATTGCTAACCCATTTTGCCACATGGGCAGTCGCTTATATCGCACTGGAGATTTAGTGAAGTTCAACTACCTAGGCCAGTTGGAATACTTGGGACGCACTGATCATCAGGTGAAAATCCGTGGTTTTAGAATTGAGCTAGGTGAAATTGAAGCGCACTTATACCAGCAGCCAAATGTAGTTGAAGCCGTGGTAATAGCAGAAGCGTTACCAACTGGCACGCGCTTGGTGGCTTATGTGGCAGGGAGTGGACTTGAAAGCAGTACCCTACAAGCACAATTAGCAGCGCAATTGCCACCGTACATGGTGCCAAGTGTGATCATGGTATTGGATAAATTGCCCCTGAATAATTCAGGTAAAATTGACAGACATGCTTTGCCAAAAGCACAGGATGGCCAAAGTGAAGGCTATGTTGAGCCTGCGAACGAGCAAGAACAGCAATTGGCCGATATTTGGCAAACCGTCCTTAAGACTTCACCGATTGGCCGTGAAGATGACTTCTTTACCTTGGGCGGTGACTCCATTAGCGCCCTGCAATTGGCAAGTCGTATCAGTGAGACACTCGAGTGCAACTGCACAGTAAAAGATGTGTTCGATGCACCCAATGTCGCTGCTTTAGCTACGCTATTAAGCAAAGCAGACAGTACTCAGCGACCTCAGCTGGTCAAAGTCGCAGCTCAGCCGAGTTATGAATTAGCTCCAGCGCAGCTGAGCTTGTGGTTATCGGATCAACTGGTAAAAGCGCAAGACAAGCACGCGTTTAATATCTCAGGTGCAGTCACCTTGCGTGGCGCGCTGAATGTTGACTTGCTACAGCAAGCTTTTGACTTAGTGATTGCACGCCATGCCTCGTTGCGCATGCGCTTTGTTGAACACTTGGGTGAAGCCAGTATGCAAATCAGCGAGCAGTTTGATTTTAAACTGGCTGTGAAGGTACTGATGCATTTAAATGAAGCCGAGCGCACAGCGCAAAGCCAGCAATTGCAGCGTGATTTTGAAAATCAGCCATTTGATTTGACTCAAGCGCCGTTGCTGCGCGCCATGCTTATTCGGCTTGAAGAAAACGAGTACCAATTGTCGGTCAGCACACATCATATAATTTCCGATGGTTGGTCGATGAGCATATTAATTGGTGACTTGGCAACCGCATATCAGGCGCTTGCCAGTCAGCAACCACCGAGCTGGTCGCCATTACAGTTCGATTATGTGGATTATGCCAGCTGGCAGCAAACGCTACTCAGTGGTGAATCAGGGAAAGCGCTGAGAGCTTATTGGCGTGACCATCTGGCAGCGGCACCGGCAAACAGTGCATTACCAAACCATTACCCGCGCCCTGTGCAATTGAGTAATGAAGGTGGTTTGGTGGTGGGCGCATTTGATGCAGATCAAACCAAGCGCTTAAAAGCGTTTGCCAGTGAGCAACAAATATCACTCAATGCCTTGCTCTTATCAGGTTATTTCTTGTTCTTACATGCCATCAACGATAAACCTGATGTGGTGGTTGGCAGTGACTTTGCAGGACGTGATAATCCAGCGCTTGAAGCCCTGATTGGCTTTTTTGTGCGGGTATTACCACAGCGTAGCAAGCTTGATGAAAGTGATTTAGTAATTGATTTTATTAAAAAAATACAAGTTTTATCGCTGCAAGTGATGGCCCATCAAGCACTGGGTCTGGAGTCATTGACTGAGTTATTGGACTCCCCAAGGGTAAACAATATTCAACCATTAGTGCAGCAGCTATTTGTCATGCAAAACACCCCGCAGCAGCAATGGATGATGGATGACATTAGCCTTGAACCTGCCGACAGTCTCAGTGCGATTAGCAGTAAATTTGACAGTGCGCTTTTCGTCATTGAGGCGGATGAGTTGCAATGCCAGTGGGTGTTTAGAAAACAACTTTACAACCCTGAGAGTATGCAGCAATGGTTGGGGCGTTGGCAGCAATGCGTATTGCAACTCATGGAGATGAGCGAACAGCCTGTTCGTAATGTAATTTCGCCAATGATTCAGGAATTTAAAACTATGCAAAAAGCCGCCCGCGGAAATTCATTTTCAGGATTAAAGAAAGGTCTAAAAAAACGTGCGAAGGCACCTGCTGCGCCGATAAAAACGTATTTTTTACCAGACACTGAGCAGTTTCCCATTCTCGTAGAGCCGACGTCCCCTGATCTTGACCCAATTAACTGGGCAAGCAATAACCGTGATGTGATCGACGGTTATTTAAAGCAGTACGGAGGCATTATTTTTAGAAATTTTGCGCTGCAATCACCTCAAGAATTTGAGTCATTTGCTGATGCGATCCAGCCGGGATTATACGGCCAGTATGGCGACTTGCCGAAAAAAGAAGGCGGTAAAAAAACCTATAAGTCGACGCCTTACCCTGAGCGCCAAATGATTTTGTATCACAATGAGAGCTCTCACTTAGATAAGTGGCCGCGCAAGCAATGGTTCTTCTGTGAGTTGCCATCTGTGGTTGGCGGTGCGACGCCAATTGTGGATTGTCGCCGCATGCTCAAAGAATTACCACAGGAGCTAGTGGAAAAAATCAAAGCAAAAGAACTGCTTTATGTGCGCAACTTTATTCCAAATCTGGATGTTGCTTGGCAGGACTTTTATAAAACTGACGATAAAGCCGAGGTGGAAGCGCGACTGGCCGCCAGCAATACCGAGTTTCGTTGGCTAGAAAATGGCGGCTTGCAAACACGTACTAAAACCCATGGAGTGATCAAGCACCATCTAACGGGTGAAGCGTCTTTCTTTAATCAGGTGCAGCTGCATCACGAGTCTTGTTTAGAAGAGAGCGTGCGCAAGGATCTGATTGAAATGGTTGGCCATGAGTATTTACCACGCAATGTGTTTTTTGGTGATGGGACGCCGATCAGTTATGAAGAAATGGCCCTGATCGGTGACGCTTATGAGCGCTGCGCGGTCCGATTTGCTTGGCAAAAGGGCGACGTGGTAATGCTTGATAACATGTTGGCAGCCCATGCCCGTGACCCTTACGAAGAACCAAGAAAAATTGTCGTTGCGATGGGGGATATGGTATCTCAACAACAATTGGCTGACGCCAACACAGCGCAAGCAGAGCAGGAGTGCCTAGCATGATCACAGAGTATATCGAAGAATATCAACAAGGTGTTGTACTGACTGCAAACCAGCAGCGCTTTGTGACTGAGGGCAAAAACACTTTAACACTTGTTCAGTTATTGGTGCCTTGCTCAACCAGTTTGCAAGAGATCCAGCGCTATGCAGATGAGCTGGTGCAATCTCATTTAAGTTTGGCTTCAAATTATCAGCAAGTTGAAGGCTTTAAAGGACTGCGCGCTGTACCAAGTATTGATGCCAAAATAAAAGTGGATAGCATTGAGTGGACACAGGTTGGTGTGCCAAGTTTGGCACAGCTGGCGGTGACTTCTCCTGTTGAGATTGCACCTACTGTGGGCTGCAATCTTCATCTGACTCGCATTAATACTCCAGAGCAAAGCTATTTAGCGCTGCGCGGTTTTGCCGGCGCGTTGGACTTATCATCACTGGAAATCATCGCCGCTATCATCACTGGCCAACCGGATGATGAAGAAGCGCTACAGTTTCCGGATTTTGTTGCTTGGCAGCAAGAAATGTTACATGACGAAGATGGCCTAGCAGGGCAAGTCTACTGGCAAAACTATTTAACAGGGGATATCCCTGCGCCATTGCAGTTACCATACAATATGGGCACGGTCAGTGAAGGTGAGCGCAGCTATACGCAAGTACAAAATGAGATTGATGCTGCGCTGTGGCAAAGTGTTGCACAGTTTGCAGAGACATTGGAAATATCGCCGCAGAACATAGTGCAATATGCATGGTGGTGGTTGATGGCGCGTTTGGCAACGACGCCGCGCTTTTTGACCGCACTACATTATGATCCCCGCCTTGAAGACGAAGCGTTTGAAGGCGCATTGGGCCGATATGCGAAAAGCTTACCGCTGATCGTTGAATATCAGCCAGAGCAGAGCCTGCACAGCTGGCTAGGTGCGCTAAACGAGCAGTGTGAAAATCATCGTCAAGTAGCGCAAAGTATTTCTTTGGCGCAGCTCAATACTGCACTTAATGCGACAGATGCAGTAGTGCCGCTGCACAGCGCGCAGCCTGATTGGCAGGTGGGCCAACATCAAGCACTGAACTTAGCGGTGTCTGAGCAGGGCACTTTGACATTAAATTACTGCCAAAACAGTTTTTCTGCAGCAGCAGTAAGTAGCTTACTGGCGCAATTGGCTCAGGTACTGCGTGTTATTCAATCTGCACAGGTACATACCCAATCTTCAGATATCAGTCTATTAAGTGATGGTCATAAATCACAGCTTTTGGCCATCAATGGTGCCCAGTTGGCAACCCCTGCTGAAACGGTGATTTCACGAGTAGCGGGCTTTGCCAGCACAGACACTGATACTGTGGCACTCACTGATGCAAACAGCACGCTTACTTATGGCCAATTATGGCAGCAAGTTGAGCATGCAGCTAAGGGGCTAAAGGCCAGACAGCTTGACTCAACGCAGCCAGTATTACTCTTGTTGCCAAGAAGTACGGACTTAATTGTGGCGATGCTTGCCAGTATGCGGGCGGGCTTTGGTTTTGTGCCATTAGACCCAAGTTGGCCGCAGGCGCGTGTCGACAAGGTTGTCGCTCAGTTTGACAATGCCACCATGATAACGCCATCAGGGCAAGTAGGTGTGACATTAATGACATTGCAGGCTGAGTGTAATGTTGAGCTGCCATCACTTGCTTCACTTGAAACCAGTTTGGCCTACAGTATTTTTACTTCGGGTTCGACGGGCACACCAAAGGGCGTACGTATTGGCCAGCAGCAGTTGAGTGCGTATTGTGCGGCATCCTGTGAAGCGCTTAGTTTGTCAGAGCAAAATAATTTTGCGTTAACAGCAACTGTGGCAGCAGACTTGGGGTATACCTGTTTATTTAATGCGTTATATCTTGGTAAGCGACTGTGTATTGCCAATGAAAAGCAAAGTATGGACAGCACAGAGTTTGGTGCATTTTTATCTGAGCATCAGATTGACTGTATTAAAATTGTGCCTTCTCACCTACAAGCGCTGTGTGACTTAAAAGCATTGCCTTATTTCCCGCAAAAAATTGTGCTGGGTGGTGAGGCGTGTCCAAACACCTTCTTGCGCTCACTACAGCAGTGGGCGCCGCACAGTGAAATTTATAATCACTATGGGCCAAGTGAAGCCACCATCGGGGTGATGTGCCATCGTTATGTGGCAGGCGACGGTGGCGTGGCTAAGCTCAGTAAAGTCTTTGCCGGCACGCATACATATGTGCTTAACCAAGCAGGAGAACTGTGTAGTTATGGTGAAGTGGGCGAGTTATTTATCGCTGGTGCACAGCTGAGTGAAGGGTATTTGGGCCAGCCAGAACACCCTGCATTTACCGAGCACGGTGAATTTAATCAACGTGTTTATGCAACAGGCGATCTCGCCCGTTACATGCCGGACAACTCGGTGATGATCTTAGGACGTAAAGATGACCAAGTGAAAGTGCGTGGTTTTCGGATTGAGTTAGGGGAAGTGGCTGCTTGCATTGAGCAAGTAGAGGGCATTGAACATGCGCTTGTAGTTGCTGATAAAGTGGATGGACAAGTGCGTATAAATGCCTACCTTATTGCCAACCTTTATGAAGATGGAGCACTGGATAGTGAAGCGGCGCAAGCGCTAAAAAATACCTTGTTGCAGAGTCTACCTGAGGCGATGATCCCTTCTGCCTTTATGGTGGTTGCACAGTGGCCACGGTTGGGTAACGGGAAAGTTGATCGTAAAGCGCTGCCTTCATTTGCCAGTCAGACACTGGTCTATGAAGCACCGCAAGGGGAGTTAGAAGAAAAACTCGCAGCGGTATTTGCACAAGTGCTGGAGCTAGATAAAGTCAGCCGCAACGCGTCGTTTTTCCAATTAGGCGGGCATTCCATCGCGGCCATCAAGCTGGTTAAGCGCTGGGCCGATAGAGAAGCGTCGGACCTACACTTTGATTTAGGTGTTTTGTTCCAAGCGCCGAGTGTCGCTAAATTGGCTGAGTTACTTAGCAGTGAGCGTGGCGGACAGATCACACCATTGAACAGCCATAAAGCGGGTAATCGTCAAGTTATTTGTTTCCATGATGGCTTAGGGTTGACCCTGAGTTATCGTGCACTGGCAGAGCACTTAAATGAGCACGTCAACTTATTTGCCCTTGAGCCAAATGATATCGACCTTGCTGTGGATGACTTTGATGCGTTGGCCCAAAGCTACGCGGACAAAATTATCACGCAATTTGATGGGCAGCATATTGAATTGTTGGGCTGGTCTATGGGCGGCTTATTAGCAGCAAAAGTGGCTGCCTTGTTGGAGGCAGCAGGGCAACATGTCACGCGATTGTTCTTGGCTGATTCGTGGATCCCAACCGCACAAATGCGCAGCGTGACACAGTTAGAAGCCGTCAGCGAATTTTTAACGCTGGTGGTGGATAACGGCGGCGAAGCGTGGACACAACGCGTAGACAGTTATTTTGCGCCACTGCTTGGTAACAGTGAGCTTGATAGCGGCACATTAAGCGCACATTTGCAGGCATTTTGGCAATCGGTTGCGGATACGTTACCGCCGCCTTACAGTGCGATCAATGCACAGCAATTGGCGGATACCTTTAACAAGAGTGAGCGCTTGAAAGCACTGCGCGCGGTGAAATGCACTTTACCAAGCCTGCCTGAAACATTGCCAACACATGTCTTGTGGTCAGCAGAGCGTTTGGCGAGAGATATTGATGCGTATAGCACGGAGTTAGCAAATAATGGCGTATCAATGGTGGTTGAACAGCTCGATGTTGGACACCATGAGGTGGTGCGTCACCCGCAGTTATTGAATGCGGTTGCGACACAAACTAGCTAATGCTATCTGTTCACAACTAGGCTGATATATCGGGGAGTTTGGGTAACAAACGCCCCTTTTCATGTTTTTTATCTTATTTTTCTAAATTTCTATAAACGCTTCTCGTCCTGCCTGATGGTGTGGTTTTGGCTGTCTAAAACTGACTTTAAATGCACAGCCTGAAATAAACAGGAGGGAGTTTATGGATAAAAAAATGCTAACTCGGCTAACCAAGCAGCATTCCGTTTTAGGGGCTATCAGCGCCTGTATTCTCACTATCGTTTTTGTCTGTGGCAGTTTACTTTTTTTCCGAGGGCAGCTATTAAACTGGCAGTTTGCATGGCATCAAGATCAGCAAATTGAGCGCGATATGTCTTGGCAAAGTGCAGTCACTGATATGATGGTAAAAATCCCCGATTTTGCGCAGCAACGTATTACCTTAACAACTGACCCTCAGCACTATCACTTATTTCAAATTTACGTCGGTCATGATGATCGACTGCTTTATAACAATCAAACGCAACAGCTTTTTGGTCAAGACAGCGCGCAGCAGCAAGCTGCGGCAGATTTTCTGTATTTTTGGCATATTAATTTTATGACGCATATTGGCACAGATATCATTGCATTAGCCTGTATTTTCTTGATTATGGTGACTATAAGCGGCATTTGGATCCGCTGGCGAGACTTAGTGAAAAAGTTTCATCAGTATCGCGCTAATGGCAAATCTCGCGATGTGTTTAAAGATAGCCATGTGTTATTGGGCTTAGGTGTACTGTTGTTTATGTTGATGTATGGTTGGAGCAGCGCCTATTTTAATGTCGGTTATGAGATAAATGCCCCGATGTATCATAAATATGCCGAAAAAAGTGGCGAAAGCTACTGGGATGAATTGGGATTTCCACGTAAACCGGACAATTATGACATGGACGCAAAGCTGAGCGCAGCGCGCCTCAATGAAGTGATCTCTGACTATCAAAAGGCATATCCCGATATGCGGATCGCGCGCTTTGATATTTATCCGGGCCCATGGATCCGTCTGCGTGTCAGTGGTGAGTCTGATCGCAGCTTTGAGTTTGTCACCGCCTTTTATGATGTACATGGCAATTTACTTTATGAACCACAGAGAAGGCCTGTGAATGATGTATACAACATTATGATCCAGTTACATGAAGGGCATTTACTTGGTAAGTTTTCAAATTTACTTTATTTCATCCTAGCCCTGATGGCGATTGCAGCGATGTTAATTGGTAATTTGTATTGGTTGGCGATTCGAGAACCCAAACGTGCTGGGCAAGTCTTATTTCGATTGCAGCGTGCATGCTTGGAAGCGGGCACCTGCGGCGCATTATTCGCTATTGCATTGCTGTTGGTTTGCACTCGACTATTTAGCCAAGGCGAGCCATTAACTGTGCTGACAAATCAGTTGATTGTGATTGTCAGCTTACTCGGCTGTGGTTTGTTGACGTGTTATTTCAAGCAGGCAAAAGAGTCTGCTCATGCGGTTTTACAAGTGTCTGGTGCGCTGTTTTTAATCTTGCCTTGTATTGATGTCATACGCCTACTTCTGGGGCATGAAATCTACAGTTTTGTCAGTAAAGACCTGCTGACCATCAATATTGCTTTCATTGCGCTGTCAGGTTTGAGTTTTGGCTTGGCAACCATTGTGGTGCGAGTCACTGATAAAGCAAAGAAACGCGCACTTGATTTGGAGCCTGCCAATGATCGCCTTGCTTAGTTTTTTGTTGATAGGTTTGGTGTTGTTTGCAAGCTCTAAGTATTGGCCCTATGGCAAAGTGACCATAATGCAACAGACTTTTAAGCATGTGAAGCCATCATGGATGTTAACGGTGAGTGTCATCGCATTGAGCGCTTTTTATTACTTTCAACTTGGTCTCATCGCGGCGCTATTTTTGGTGTTATTTGCCTTGAGTATCGGTCTGCCTTTGGTGGTGATGATGGGTCACCACCGTGGGACAACACCGATTTTGATGCTGCTCGTATTAGCGGCAATTGGCGGGGTATTGTAATGCGCGTTTTAAATATAGGGGTCATACTCGGGTTGTTTGTTGGTTGGCTATTGGTGCGTGGTGGGATATGGCTGAGTTTAGATTTATTTGGTTTAGACTTTCATACTGTGATCACGTTCACGGAACTGATGAGTATTGTCGTTATCGCTGGTGTCGCTTTTCATTTTTCTATGCAGGCCAATTATCGAGCGCATTGTGTACTTGCTGCAAAGTATTTAATGCCAATGGGTGGGCTGTTTATTTTGTTATTTGGTATAAATGAATTTGGTTAAATTCTGATATATATCAATAATATAAAAATAATCATAAATATTTTCACTTTATAAGCAGTTGATATTTATGCACTTATTTTTGCATCCGCTCTTTTGTCACAACAAATGATATAAAGTCGCTAAATTTTTAATGTACCGCTTCGTCTGCCCTTCAGTAAATCAGCATTTTTTATCTCGACTAGGATAAGGGAGTCAAACGGCGTATGAAGCAATATTCTATGATTGCAAAAGCGGTGTGTATTGGACTACTAGCAGGTAGTTCTTCAGTAGTATTAGCAGACGATGCTAAATTAGATATGGAACGAATTGAGGTGGTTGGCAAACACCACCGCGATGTAGGGGCAACAGGACTGCCACTTGCAATCGGCGATACGCCGCAATCAATCTCTGTGATTGACCGAGAGTTCATGGATTTTCATGATATTAACTCTATTGGTGACGCTCTTACGCATAGTGCCGGTGTATACTCAGAAACATCATTAGACAGTCGTGAACGCTTTGTTTTCGCGCGTGGTTTCGAAATGAACCGCTTCTTGATTGATGGTATGGGTACGGCTGCGCGTCCTCTGCAAGCGACTCTATTAGATACAAGTATATTCGAAACGGTAGAAGTGATCCGTGGTTCAACGGGTATGCTTCAAGAAGTTGGCCAGCCTTCTGGTACGGTTAACCTAGTCCAAAAGCGTGCATACAATGGCACTGGTGGCTATGTCACAGCAGAGTATGGCTCGTGGAACAAGATGCGCGGCGAAGCCGATTTCAATACGACTTTAACCGATAGCGGTTCAGTGCGTGCGCGTGCTGTTGTTGCATTAGAAGATACGGATTCATTTGTTGATCGCTACAATGCCGATCGTAAGACATTTTATACAACGCTCAGTGCTGATATTACGGATGCACTGCAAGTATCTGTTTTTGCAAGTTATCAAGATGATGGTCAAAGTGCTAAATCAGATGGTTTACCACTGCAATTTGCCAATGGCGACCCTATCCAAATCGGTATCGAAGCCAATATTTACCCTGATTGGAGCACCCAAGATTCAACGCAAGAAAACCTAACTGGTGAACTGCGATATGAAATCAATGACGATTGGTCTGTAGTTGCAAAACTACACCATTCAACGCTTGATGAAGAAAAAGTGTTCGCAGGTCTTGATTGGCACCCATCTCCGACGGGTGATTACGCACTATTTACTTACGAAACAGATTCTGATTTTGAAACTGATCGTGCAGAACTTGGTGTGAATGGTCAGTTTGATTTGTTTGGTCAAACGCATACAGTGAACGTCACACTAGCGGATACCAATTTTGAAGAATTGGGTTATACGTTTAGACCGCTTTCAAGGGTGACGGGTAATTTAGGTGCTGAACACAGCAATGAGTCGCCAGAGCCAAAACCAGCAAAGCCTGATTATAATTATGCACAGCCGCAAGTACGTAGCGCTGAAATAGGATCTCAAAGTGCACGCGTTGCGCTTAACCTTCAACTGTTAGATAACTTTAACGTGCTATTGGGTGCAAATCGCAAAGATATTGATTCTTATAGTTTAAACAACGGTACCGTTACAGACAAAACCTTCTCTGATACAAGTTTATACTATGGCGGTGTATACAAGATAAACGAGCAAGCGGTTGTTTACGCAAGCTATACTGATATTTTTGATCAACCTCAGCAATATAATAAAGCTGGTGCCTTGCTAGAACCGCTCAGAGGTGAAAACCAAGAAATCGGATTTAGATACTCTAATACTGATAACACGTTGAGTTTAGATTTAGCTTACTTCAATATTACACAAGAAAACTATGGTGTCGTTGCTGGAAAGCACTCTGATGGCAATGTGTACTATATTGGCCAAAGTGGTATTGAGTCTGAAGGTTATGAAGTTGAAGTATCGGGATACTTCACTGAACAGTGGTTTGCATCCTTATCATTCTCTGATACGGATGTAACGAATCCGAATGAATTAGCAGGTCGTGTATCACGAGTTGTACCTGACAGAATTGCAAGTTTTAGTACTTTTTATGAGTTTGATAAACTGAGAGTCGGTGGCTACGTCAATTACGCTGGTGAGCGAGAGGGCTTTATTGGTTTAGGTCCATATGAATACGTACCAGTAGATTCGCACGTTCTGGCTGGTTTCTCAGCTTATTATGAGTTCAATGAATCATTGAGTGCTAAATTCAATATTCATAACCTATTTGATAAAGAATATAATGCGAAAATAGCCTTTATTTCAGTTCGTCCTGGCGACCCTCGCAGCTTCTCTGCGCAAGTGACTTATACGTTCTAATACGTGATATGAAGTGCCCTCGGGCGCTCCGATGTGTATATTCGCAGCACCAAGCCTCACTGATGTGGGGCTTTTTTGTGGGTAATTAAGGCCTGCAGTGATTAGAATTTAAATAGAAAGCGGCTGATAAATACAGAAAAAAGCCACCCGCTAAGGATAGGTGGCTTTGGTGTGTGTGGTCAAAAAGTAGCGCCACCATCAATGGTAAGCACTTGCATTGTGGTGTGCGAAGATAAGTTCGACGCGATGAAAACAGCCGTGTTGGCAATTTCTTCAGGCGTTGCGATTTTTTGCAGTGGAATACCCAGTTTATATTGCTCGGCAAAGCCTTCGATGACGCGTTGTGCACCTTGCTCATCTTGCCACATACCGGTTTGCATCGGTGTCAGTGTGGAGCCCGGCGCGATAACATTACAGCGGACGCCAAAGTTTGCCAGCTCAATGCCTGCGGTAAGCGTCAGTTGTGTCGCTGCAGCTTTAGATGCGCAGTAAGCGCCCATGTATTGCCTAGGTGTCTTTGCTGCATTGGATCCTATGGTAACAATGCTACCCTGGCGGGTTTGTTTAAAGTGTTTGGTACACTGCTGGATAAACACAAATAAGCTTGCTGCATTAACGTTTTGGCAATGCTGCCACTGTGCCAGATTGAGCTCGTCAAGCCCGCCCATTTCAAGCACACCTGCGACATATACAAGATTATAAGGCGCTAATCCGTGCTGGATTAGCTCCTCTAGCGTATGAGAGAGTTGCTCAGGTGCTGACAGGTCACACAGCACATGCTTGAACAGCATGCTGGTGTCGCTAAATTGACGATCAAAGCCAATGACCTTGGCCCCCAAAGCAGCAAATTGCTTTGCAACCGCAAGACCAATACCCTGCCCAGTGCCGGTGATCCATACAACCTGCTGGTTGTATTCTGAAGTGAGTGCATGTTGAAAATCCATCTATGGGGCCTCTAAGTTACATTGACTAAGTTGCTTGCATAGGGATTTGAGAGACAGTTTTGGCTGAGTTGCCCACAAATGTGCTGCCGCAAATATGCGGGTTTGAATGGTTTTGACCGCGGCTGTGTCGTAGCGTGCGATATTGCTGTCAAAATCAACGGTTGCAGGCGCGTCACCCAGCAGGTGGATCTGTAACATAATATCGTCTGTGGTACCTGCACTTAGAATGTGGCTGCTCGTTTCTACACCGGCATATTTAGGGGTACTGGCAAACGGCAGTAAATTAATTGTAGGACCAATAATATTGAGAGACTTTCCTTGTTTTTGACGATCCCGTTTGAGTGATTCAACACGATAGCTTTGCACTTTTTTCAACGCCTTGATCTGCTGATTGACTTGATGTGCCACAGCGCTTAAATCGTCATGGTCATGCAATTCTAGTGGAAGAGGTAGGACATTACTTTGCACACACGGGCTACTCAACTCCACAATGGCCTGACGGTTCATCATCACTAGTCCTAGCGTAACTTGATTCTGCTGATGTTGCTCCACCAAGGTTGCAGCGATGGCCGCAAGCAGTATTTCACTGCTGGTCGTTTTGGTCACTTGTGCTGCAGATTGGATAGTATGCCAAACGGATTGTGAGAACGTACTTGTCAGGCGATGATTTGGTTCAGAAACATCTGCTTTTTCAGTACTAAACGAGTAGACATTTTCCACGTTATCGAGCCACTGATTGAGGGTATCTCTCGCTTGATTTTGCTGGGTTTGATAGCCTTCACTGTGTTGTAATTCGAGCAGCTCTTGTTGCTCTGTGAAGCGCAATTTGGGCAGTGGTTTACCTTTACTCAGCGCATTGTAGCAGCGATTAAGTGATTGTGAGAATAAACCAAAGCCATAGCCATCTAACAGCAGGTGATGTGCTACGATCAGCAGGTAATCTTGCTGCGGGCCGCGCAGCAAAAATAATTTCATCAAGGTGTCTTGTGCAAGGTTAAACGGCTCTGCTAAATGCGGTTGGGCAAACTGCTGCGCAAAAGAGAGCACATTATCCGGGTCTTGCGTGATATCTTGACAGGTGATGTGGGGTACCGTGTTGTCATGGTGAAGCTGAGGCGTATAACTGTCATCGCTCACAAAACGACAAGCAAGCATATCGCTTGCTTGCCAAACATGTTGCAATGCTTGTTGTAGCCAACTTGCCGAGATCTTCCCTTTAAACTCTAAACACTCGGCAACATTAAAAAGCTCACCCCGACCACTGATGGTATGCAACAACCACATGGCGTGCTGCGAGTCAGTAAGTGGAAGAGGATAAATCATTAGTCTTCCTTACGCTCTTCAAGCAGCTCTACCCAAGCCGCGAGAGTTGGGATCTGAGCCAGTTCAATAAAGTTGGTTTCAATGCCCTGTTGTTGCCACAACGAGATGAGGTTCATTACCTGCACGGAATCTAAGCCATAGTCGATCAGACTTTCATGTTCGTCAAACTCATCTTCTTCGCAGTCGATCAGGGTTAAAATATGGGCTTTCAATCCCTCTAACGAAGTCAGATCTTGAGTCTGGGTGCCTAGGATCTCTGACATGGAGACCACTTTACCGCAGCGCTGTGCCACAAAGTTCAGTGCCATCATGTGCTCTTCTTTCGTAAAATCAGCGATAGCATCGGCGACTACGAATGGCTCTATATCGCGCATAAACGCATCTACAGCGGTAGTCATAACGCCAATATGGCCGTAGATCCCGACAATTAACAGCTGATCGCGCTGTTTGTCACGTAATTGCTGTTCAAAGTCGCACTTTTGAAATGCACTGTAACGCCACTTGGTGAGCACGACATCTTTATCTGTTGGTGCCAGTGCATCGACGATTGGTTGCTGTGCTGGATCCTGTAAACCTGGTCCCCACATATCCGATAATAAGCCGCGTTCATGTTTACCTTGTTTGATTGGCTGAGCGGTATAATACACTGGAATATCGTGCTCGTAGCAGTGTGCTTTGAGCGCTTGAATATTTTGGATCATGGTGTCGATCAGCGGATTGTCATCTCCATAAAAACCCACAAAATAATGTTGTACATCATGGATCAACAAAGCAGCGCGGTTGGGATCTATGTCCCAATTCACTCGGTTTTCAGGTAACTCCGCATCGCGTGGTAACGGATAGTGATTTAACTTTGGAATGCTCATGGTTTTCTCTGTTATTCGAACGTGGCACGCAAGGCTTTTTTATCGACTTTGCCTACGGCTGTTAACGGTAGTTGGGTTACGAACTTAAATTTATCTGGCACTTTATAGTCAGCAATGCCGAGTTGGCGCAGGTACTTGCGCAGAATAAGGGTGGTCAATTTGATGTCTTGATCAGCAACCACAAAGGCACAGCTTTTCTCACCCAGCGTATCATCAGGCATAGACACAATGGCCACTTGTTGAATGTTTTGGTGACTAAGTAGATGGTTTTCGACTTCTTCTGCAGCGATTTTTTCGCCGCCTCGGTTGATTTGATCTTTATCTCGACCTTCGACCACTAAGTGACCTGAGGGCAGTTGTTTGACAATATCGCCTGAGCTATAAAATCCATCGTCATCAAAGGCGGAGGCATTGTGCGTAGGTGATTTGTAATAGCCCCTAAATGTGTATGGGCCGCGCGTCATGAGTCGTCCTGATTCACCTTGGGATACGCTGTTACCATGCTCGTCGACAATTTTAATTTCATCGTGTTCGCTGATCGGACGCCCTTGTGTGGTGAGGATCAGTTCTGGATCATCATCATAGCGGGTGTAATTTACGAGACCCTCTGCCATGCCAAAGACTTGTTGTAGCTGACACCCTAAAATTGGTGTGACTTGCTCTGCAACATTGCGGCTGAGTTTCGCGCCACCGACTTGGATCACGTTTAGACTACTGAGATCGTGCTGACTGGCTGGTGCATGTTGTAACCACAGCTGTAGTGCCGGTGGTACTAAGGCTGTGTGCGTGACAGCATAGTGCGCTATCAGCTCAAAACAAATTGCAGGACTGGGATCGCTGGCTAAGATCACGGTGCCACCGGCAATAAACACACCTAAAGCACCCGGTGAGCTAAGCGGAAAGTTATGTGGTGCAGGCAGTGCACATAAATAACGGGTTTCTCCATCGAGTTTGCAGATTTCTTTACTCGCAACGACAGAATACAGGTAGTCATTATGGGTACGAGGGATCAACTTTGGGGTGCCTGTGCTGCCACCTGAAAGCTGAAAAAATGCCACGTCTTCTGGATTAAGTTCAGGCGCTGCAAAGGGGTGCTTGTTTAAATAACCTTGTTTAAGTTCGCTATTACCTTTGCTGTGATCTGTGATGATCTTGTTTAAACAAGCGAAACGATTAAATAATTCATGAGTGAATTGCTCATCACCAAATAAGGTATGGGCAGAAGACACAATCATGGCTTTTGGCTGCAAAATCTCACAATAACTTTGTAACTCTGTGCGCTGGTGATTGAACAGAGCGCAGACAGGTGCAACGCCAAGTTTTATCAACGCAAAGTAAGTGATATAAAACTCAAGACAATTAGGGAGTTGTACTACAGCGGTATCTCCTGCCACTAAGCCTTGGTTGGCAAGGTAGCCTGCTAGGTTATCACTATAACTATCTAATTGGGCATAGCTAAGTTGGCGTTGTCCGTCTGCAACGGCAATACCCTGGCTATTGTTTGGGAGCTGATCGGATAAGATACTCGTCAGCGGCTTATCTTGCCAATAACCCTTGGCGCGGTATTGTTGAGCCAGCTCTGCTGGCCAAGGTGTATATTCGATACGCATAATGTTACTTGTTAAACTGAGTATAGGCTTGCTGGACAGACAGTGCGTTCAGCATGGTTTTGAGTTTAGCTTCGGTTTCTAGCCATTCAGAGCTAGGATCTGAGGCGGCGACAATGCCGGCACCTGCAAATAATTTAGCAACGTGATCTTTAAGTTCTCCACAGCGGATCACCACGACCCATTCACCATTGCCCTGCTGATCACACCAACCAATGATCCCTGAAAATAGGTTTCGGCCATGACCTTCCAGCTCTAAAATATGCTGATAAGCAGGTTTAGTTGGTTTACCACAGAGCGCGGGGGTAGGGTGTAGTTGATTGGCTAAATCTAAAATATGGGTGTCAGGATCTTTTAAATGTCCCGAGATCACGGTGGATAGATGCCACATGGTGGCAGTGTGCAATAAAGAAGGTTCGGCTGGGATCGATAGGTTGTCGCATACAGGTGCTAACAATTGGCGCATATCGTCGATGACGACAGCATGCTCATGCCTATCCTTTTTAGAATTGAACAAGGCAGCTCTTCGTTGTGCCTCCACTTTACTGCACGGATCTCTTGGGATCGACCCTGCCAGTGGGTTACTACTCACCGTTTCGTCCTGCTTTCTCAGCAGTAGTTCAGGACTGACACCCATCAGAACAGAACTTTGCTCTGTGGGGAATGCAAAGTGATAACCTGACTGGCTTTGTGTGAGAAGCTGATTTAATACATGCTTGCGGTCTAGAGGGTGCTCAAATTCTAATTCAACCTGCTTACTGAGTACGATTTTTTCTAGTAGTGCCGATTCAAATAAGTACTTTGCTTGTGTTACCGTTTGCTCGAAATGATTTCGATCTTGAAGGTAGTTAACATTTCTTAGTTTATTTTCGTGTTGATTGGCGTCTGTAGTTTGTGTATTTAACCACTGACTAAAAACACTTTTATCCCATCTAGCAACGTGCTTTGGAATAATAAACTGTGCAGTTTGATATTTGCAAAAAGGCAGGACACCAAAAGCGATGGCATTGTCATTATCGCCCTTATGCTGTTGTAGCTGTGCTTGCAATTCATTCACCAAATAGTCGGTGTTCGCTATGGGCAAATTAAATCGATGTTTTATACCTTGTCCAAGTAAACAGCTATCACCTGACACAAAGAGACAATCCTGATCGAGCAGAAACTCGCCTAGAGACTGAGCCTGCGCTAAGTTAGATATTTCGCCTGCATGCATAATTTAACCTTTTTGCGTTGTCATTTAACTGCTGCTGACGTGAGGGTCAGCCGCGAATGTGTGTTAAAGACGTGTCAATGGCAAAAAGATTTAGTGTTCTTATCCATTGTAATTTTTTACCTATTGTTTGAGCTGGGATTTTTAAATGGTGTGCGCAGGCATGAGATAGAAATAAAACGAGATAATAACGGCATGATAAATTGGGTGTCGTCTTTAAATCTTTCTCAATTAGGAATATAAATCTGGCTTTACAGTGAATTTTTTGGCTGACTTCTCGTCCTGTATCTAGTCCTAATATTGAATTAAAAAAAGAGAAGTAACGTGCTTGCTAATCTAATTCGAGCCACATGGTGGCGATTTATGGCAACAGCCATCACCAGTACTTTATTCGGCTTGGCCAGTGTCGCCCTTGTTGCGTTGATCAATGAAATAATCAATGCCTCACCTGAAGCCCGCACTGAGCAGTTTACCTACTTTGCTATTTTGGCTGTCGCTGGCGTTGCGTTGCAGTTATGCTCCAAAATATTTGCAGAACAATTGACTGAGCAAAGCCAAGCTACGGTGCGCAGTCAAGTGGCTAAGCATGTCGTCAATGCCGTGTTTAATGATGTTGAAGCGCAAGGTGCAGGAAAAATAAAGTCTTGTTTAACTGAGCATAGCTTACGTGTTTCGGAGTTCTTTCAACGCCTACCAGGTATTTTGACTAATGCCATGATTGTGCTTGGGAGTTTTGCCTATATGGCTTGGTTGGACTGGCGCGTATTTATTTTTGCGGTATTAACTTTATTAGTGGGGTCAATCGGTTATAGCTTGGCCAATGCGACGGCATTTAAGAGGGTTACCGAGGCTGCAAAAATTCAGGACTCACTCTACGACCAATTTGACTCAATTTATGATGGTGCCAAAGAGCTTAAATTACATAAGTCTAAACGCCGTATATTCGTCGAGCAGGTGATTGGGGATACCATTTCGCTGCTACGTAAACGTCGAGTACAAGGCGCAACTATATATCACTATGCCGCTTCATGGGGGGGGTTCAGTATTTTTGCTTTTATTGGCGGTACGCTTTACTTCTTGACCGGTCAAGGCACAGATGAAACCAAGGTGATGTCCGGTTTTGCGCTGTTGTT
Source organism: Pseudoalteromonas luteoviolacea (assembly GCF_001750165.1). Lineage (NCBI taxonomy): Bacteria > Pseudomonadati > Pseudomonadota > Gammaproteobacteria > Alteromonadales > Pseudoalteromonadaceae > Pseudoalteromonas > Pseudoalteromonas luteoviolacea. The sequence goes on along the minus strand of NZ_CP015411.1, from coordinate 4,619,548 downwards.
TTTGTATATGCTTACCCCACTTGAGGTAATGTTAGCGGCGATTCCAAAAGCGGCAGCAGCAAAAGCTTCTGCAAACACCATTACTGAGATGACCGCTAAGTTACGTCTTATCGAGCAGCAATCGAACCCTGATTTGGCAGGTTTCAACCAGATTGAACTTAAAGCCTTAAGTCATGGTTACTACCATGAACAGAGCGATGAAGTGTTTGCATTAACACCAATTAATTTGACGTTGAATAAAGGCGAAATTATTTACCTTGTTGGTGGCAACGGCAGTGGAAAGACGACATTTGCAAAGCTAATGTGCGGCTTATATCCTGCGAAAGAAGGCGACTTATTCGTGGATGGTCAGCACATTACCCCTGTACAACTAGATGGTTATCGCCAATTATTCAGTGCTGTATTTAGTGATTTCCACCTGTTTGATAGGTTATTGGATTGCCAAGATACGGTGTTACAAGATAAGGGCAATAAACTGATTAAAAAGTTGAACTTACACCATAAAGTGGCAATTAAAGACGGCGCATTCACGACGCAAAAGTTATCTCAGGGGCAGCGTAAGCGTCTAGCTTTGGTTGTTGCCTATTTGGAAGATAGGCCGTTTTACATCTTTGATGAATGGGCAGCCGATCAAGATCCTGTATTCAAAGATGTTTTTTATACAGAGTTGCTACCTGAGCTCAGTGCAAAGGGAAAAACCGTGTTTGTTATTACTCATGATGACAAGTACTTCCATTTGGCGGACAGATTATTACGCATGGAAAATGGATGCCTTACTGAAGCAAAGGGTGGCATTGCGGATCAGTGGGCAGTGTAGGTACTCCTTTACTGCAGATAAAAAAAACGATGCGCAAGCATCGTTTTTTACTTTAAATTAATCAGTGTTTAGATTAACACACTCAGTCAGCACCATGTCATTGGTACTTTGGTGATATACGGTGATTTTCGTTCCTGTTGGTAAGCTGGAATGCAGATCTGTGGTGAGGACAAACTGCAAACGATATGTGTCATGAGCGATGAGTTTCGCTGCCTCAAAACCAAAGAATGATTGCACCACGCTATATAACGCCTTATAAATACTTTCTTTTGCGGAAAATACTAAGGTGAGTGGCTTCTGATGATCTTGGCCAAGTGCAGCAAATGCCGATGCTTCATCATCTATTAAAATTTGACCGCGAAGTTCTGATTCTTGTTTATCCGTCATCATGTGTTCTATGTCGATCCCGATGCCGAGAACGTTAGGCTGATCAGTCGCAACGGCCATTGCGAAGCCTTTGCTGTGAGTAATTGAGCCACAGACCCCCACAGGCCAGATTGGCGAACGGTCGTCGGCGCTTTGGACTATAAAGTGTGTGTGCCCTATCTGTTCGAGTGCATTGGCAGCACAAACGCGACCCGCGAGATATTCGGCTTTTCTTTTTGCCACTGCGCGATGTAATTTATCAGGAAGAGGTTGATTGAAATACGCGTAGTCAGCATCTTGATAAATATCAGGACTGAATTTCATACAGCGAGAAACATACGGTAATTGTGGTTTGAATGGCGACACAGGGACGATGTGCATATATAACTCCTTGGCTTAACCGCCATAGTGTCCCTGATCCCTATTGTGGATGCAAGTCAGGTAATCTGCGTTTAAGCAGGGTCTTTTTTGTCATAGACAATACATTTGGCGTACTGTAGCGGCACGAATTGATCGGCTTTAGGGTAGTAAAGCACACAGTGGTTGTCGCGCAATTGTAATTCAAAAGCACTGATCGGTAATGATGATAGAGATGTGTGTGTGAGACCAGCAGCATGTTTCTCCAAAGACTGGCCATGTGTTATTAACAGCTGTGGTGATTGCGTAAATACATCAACTGCCAAAGTCGGTACGGTACCGCCTTTTAAAGATACGATAGCGTGTCCCAACTCAGTGAGTATTGAGGGCGTGGCCTCAGTGAGCAGAGCGGGTTGAACCCGCTTTGTACTTTGGCCATTGCTACAGGCACTGATGCACAGTGCCGAGAGCGAACTTATCAACAGTTTAGCTTTCATTATTTATCCGCATTGATACGTGTATATACGGCACCATGTTTCAGTGGATTGAATGGCATGTTAAATGGGGTCACGCCATAGTATGTAGATGAAACGGGTTGTGCCTCTGAATAAAGCGTTCTGCCTTGGCGTTCTGAAGCTGGGCAATTGCCTGTGCTAATATGATGCAGTGCCGCGGCAAATAGTCCTTCACTTTTGTCACCGAGATCTTTACTGAAATCGTCGCTGATGCTGCATCCAGGCACTTTTGCATCCAATCCGATTTCACCGACAAGGCTTGCTTGAGGAGTCACCATAAAGCCATCCTCATAATCCCCAAACCCCTTGGCATTCGCTGATTTAGTCTGGATGGTGTAATACACGGTGCCGCAATTTTGTTCTGGTGCAAAGCCAAACGGTTTGCCTCGGGTATTATCACCAATTAATACCACATCAACATCAATACCTCTCAGGGCATTGATGACGCTTTCGCTTGCAGATGCAGTATCATTAGTCGTTAGTATGTAAACACGGCGCATCTGCGGTGAGGGGAGTTGATCGTTATTGTATTGCAGTGTCGTCCAATTAATTGACTGCTCAACAAACTCAAGTGGTTCATTTTTACTGCTTAGTTTGTCATTGTGTGTTTTGATAGAGAATGGACGGCCATTCGACTGACTGCCTGCAATCATGTAACTAACTTGAGAGGCTTGAAATACCAAGCCGCCACCGTTATAGCGCATATCCAAGATCAGCTCATCAATGTTTTGGTCACTAAATTGTTGAAATGCGGAAATGAGATCGCTCTGAGCACTGGCAATAAACTGATTGAACTGTAAATAGCCAACGTTCTTACCTTCATGAACAAAGGTTTGTGCGTTTTTCACTGGCGCAAGTTGAAGGTCCTGTGCCGTTACAGTTACAGTCTTTTCTTGCCCATTTCGATCGAGTAAAGTCAGTGTCACCGCTTGATTTACACTGGGTGTAAATGCAGTAAGTATTTGATTATATTGCGCACTATCTTGGCTGTCGAATGTCGCAAAATCAAGGTCTCCGACTTTCAATAACCTATCGCCACGTTGAATACCGGCATTGGCTGCTGGGGTATTGTCATTGACATAGGCTACATAGGCGGCGCGGAACTGTGGAATGGTCCATGTAAATCCAAAACTTGCAGACACACCATCCTGTGACTCTTTTTTAAAGTCTTCGTAGCTTTGGCTAAAATGAAACTCATCTTTGTCTTTGCCACTGGCGGTCTTTTGAAATGTCTTTAATTGAGAAAAGTAAGCCGCTACAGTGGAAAAGCCGTTTGGATCATTGTCGATAATTTCGTCATACCATAGGTAGGTTTCATGACTGAATGAACGTAGCCACATTTTTTCATGCATCATGGTCCCTGCCACATCTGGATAAGCAGTATTTTCATAGGGGTCAATACCACTGCGTGGTGCAGCGCAGCGATTTGCAAAACGTGTCGAAGGATCAAATTGACCAGCCTGCCATGTGGGTGGTGTGGTATCGGGTACTGCTGGCGTTGTCGCCGGCGTGTTCGTTACGCCTCCTCCTCCTGAACCACCGCAACCAGCGATAAGAGTGGATGTAAATGCGATACCGAGTGCGAGGTATAATTTGCTACTGTTCAATTTCATATCCCGTTCCTAATCGTTTACTACATAACCCCGATTTAGAAGACCTGCTTTTGTGGGGAATGCTTTCAATAGTACGTTTAATACCAATATTTAAACCAAATTATCAATTGCTGAATTAGATTACAATCTAATTAGCGCTTGTTACTAATTTAAATACAGCGATATGAAAATTTTAATCCGAGCTGGCAAGTTAATGCTCTGTTTTGGCCCATACTTCGAATAACTTTTGTTGTTTTTCGCTGATTTTAAGGCCGTAAGTTTGTTGCATATAAAAATAGGCTTTCGCAATTTGCTGCCGTGCGTAAATTGGTGGCTCAATCACCCGTTGTTTAAAGTCAATTTTGACTTTACATGCACCATGTTTATACGGGGTATCAGGTAACATACCAAATCGGTAATTGCTGCGATCTCCATTTATCTCACCAATCGCGGGTGCGAGGTTACGCGGATCAGCTTCCATGCGGCGAAATTGAGCACTGACTTTTCGGCAATTAGCGCGTCCACCTGATTGCCAACATTGAAGTTGATGTCCAAATTCCCATGCCGATACAATGTGTTCCCACTCAATACGAGTCGCTCGACTGTTAGGTTTACCGCTGCGTGTGATAGGGTTTCTGGGCTGATATCCGCATGTTTGGGGATCTGGTACTGGCTTTTTCCCAACGCGATTAATATCGCAGCCACAATACAGTGTTTTGGACTGTTCAGTAAGTTGCTGGTTAAGGTGTTTTTTTGCTTGATAAAAGCTAGTAAATGTATGGGCGGCCAGCGGCTGAGTACAGCATAATAGAATAAATAAACAAAATAATGGGATAGGGAACATGTCTCTCACCTAAGGTGAACGTCGAAACTGCCCTCACATTATCCCATTTTATTGTTTAATAGTAGTTATTTCAGTGCACGACGACGACGTCTCCACGGTGGAGATTGTAATAATAGTATGAATCCTGAAATACAAAATAGTACGCTGGTTGCCGAGAAAGAAATTAACAGCGGGTTATTAAAATCATCTCTTTCGTCGTAATCCATAATATGCAACATCCAGAAAAAATCGAAAATACGCCATATCGTACTGCGCACCGTGATCACTTGACCGCTTTGGCTATCTAAGTAAATAGTTGTGCTGACTCTGTCGTTAAAAGTGACTTGCCAAATATCTTTACGATATTGCACTTCTCTTGGGCCTATTGTCATCAACATGGCCTGAACGATATCCGCATTACCTATATAGTGTGATTTAGCTTGCTGTTCTATATCCGCTTGACTGGGTGGGTGCAGTAAAGCCCCCGTTTTACCATGAAAGTAAACCGCATGCTCAGCGTTTAACTTTATGATGGGAATATCAAGGAAGTGTTTGTATTCTATACTTTTAAGTCCTGGTACTTGCTGCTTAAGGTGATCGAGACTAGCGAGGTAATCGGCGGCGTTAAATGGATTCTCAAGTTGTCTATTTGCCAAATGTTTGCCATGCACCATTTCTAGTGGAATTGCACTCATCACCAGTCCACCTAGCAACCAGGCGAAGATCTGTAGTGCCAGTAAATAACCAAGGTATTTATGTACTTTTCTGGCCGGTTTTAATGCAGTTTTAATCATTGCTCTGTTTTTTAGTCAAAATTGCTGATAGCTTATTGAAATTGGCGTAAAATCCAAAGTGACAAATTGTCGCACCCAAAAGTATGACTTATGCCGTGATATGTTGGTCGGTTATTGGTGGTGGCAGTGTATAACAACTGGGCGAGAGGCCCATCCATAAAGCAAGGTACCGCATTCGCAATGTCAGAAATCCAATTTTTAAATGTCGACTTAGAATTAGAATCCAAACATGACATCTCCGCTTTGGTTGAAGACCTAAAGCGCAATGCTGTTGTGTTGCATTATGATAAAGATGAATATCGCGAACTTGCGCGTATTGAAGCGAGCACTGAAGTGAACAGCCCTAACAAAGCGATTAACCACCTTTGTGAACTGATTGAGTCATGTTCAAAAGCGGCGCTTAAGCAATGGTTGGGATGTAAAAAACGCACATTTGATATTGGTTTTGTATCGGGTGAAGCGCCGAAATGCTATTCACAAGCTATTGATGTAGATACTTTATTAAGAATATCAGCCATCGGTGCAGGAATTGAAATTACATTGTACCCGATCGAAAAGTAATGCTTATGGGGGCCAGCATTGCGCCCCTACCATTCTCTGAAGATAGGTTTTTCACATCAAGTAAAGCCTGTATCTTATATAAATCTTATATTATTCAATAACTCACCTCCGAAAAAAAGCAGCAGGCTTTGTTCGTATGTCAAATTTTCGGGCATACTTATATCACCTCAGTACAGTTTAAATTGGCGACCTCTTGCTGTGTAATTATCAATCAAACTCAATTATTGCAAAATAATATATTATTTCCGGGGTGAATAATGTAACAATATTATCTATATTTTTCATTGTGATAGCTTAACATTGAAAATTAACATGTTAATTCATTATTAATATCTTGATAAATTTAGTGAGCTGTTTTATCGTTGCTAGGCGATCAAATACTGCAATGCAGATGTTTTGAGCAAACACACGGATTATTTCAAGGAAATGTTATGCACACGTTACTTAAGTTTGCGGCATGGGCCGTAGTTCTTACTTTGCACAGTGGTCAGGTTGACGCTCAGCCTACTGAGGCCGCAGATGACCTAAGTGCCTCGCTACAGTCGATAGATCTTTACAATACAGCGAGTTTTCAAGTCGTTGATATCAAGCGCGTGGTCGCTAAAGCGGTAGCACGTGAGATAAAGCACAAGCAACAGTCTTGGCAACAACAGCTTAATAGCTTTAACAAGCTCAATTTAGCGCAGCTTTCTTTATCTCGTGACACTATGTCGCTTGGGATACAAGCAAATCGATTAACGCGCCAATTAAAAGGTTTGTCATCTTACGGCCAACAAGTATTTCAGTTACGTTTAGCCGACAGTGCAATGCTTGATGCGTGGCAAGGCGGGCAGTTACCATTGATTGCATTTTCACCGCGAGGGGAAGATACGACATGGCTTCATGTCGAAGCATTTGACGCAGATGGTCAACTACATCTGCTGGATGCCACGCAAATGCCACAGCGCCCAGTCTTAATTGTTGAGTTAGACAAACAAGTTGTGCACAAAGAGGGTATTGCTGTGATGCGTAAAGTGTTTAATCAACATTTTAGCAAGGCGCAGTCCATTTTAGAAACTGATGCCTTGGATACTATCGACATTCAGTCTGCTATTTCTACGTCCGTGATTAATCATATTCGCTTGAATGATGACAAAGAGCCTTGGGTATCCGGCGCAGCTGAAATCTACGCCATTGTGAATGGCGTTAGTCCAAGCAGAGATGAACCTGTGTTAGATATTGTTGATTTGCCATACTTAGACAATGATGGACAAGATTATTCACCGAATCAAATTTTAATTCATTGGGAACGCTACCGTTGGCAAGCTGCTGATGTCTTGTTGATGGAACATGATGACAATACGAACTATCAAGAGTTAGCGGTGGCTTTTTTAGATGTGGTCACTCAAGCAATGAAATTGATCCCCAATCCCAAAGTGCAGGGCTATGCCATTATTCCTCAGTTAACCAATGAACTGATCAAAGCGATGCCGAGTCATTGGTTTAGCAATGATGATGACTATGTTGATGTGTTTTACACCTTATTTGAAAACCGCAGGTACTCCAATTTAATGGGGGCCAGCAACAATGCCAAAATGACTTTATCTCCCTTAACGATAGAGCCTAGGTAAGTGCGCTTTTAAATCGCAGCGGTGGTGGAAGATCGATTCGATTTATTAGTTAGGAACACGGTTACCTTACCTACTTTAACACTCACGTAGACTCTGCGCTGAGTATGTTATGCGGCCTAATGGAATAGGCCGCTTTTTTCTTTTCTACGTTTACCAAATTAGGTCGACAAATTCAGGGTGATCCACATAAGGGTTGCGATTACCTTGATATTCATAGGCTGCTTGGTTGCGTGCGCGCTCTATATCATCGACGGGATCTTGCTGATGCCAGCGTTTAAGCATATTAATCACCCAAGTTTCATAGACAAGCCCTGACGTACCATTGAGCACATCACTGCCGTAACTTGATTTATTGTGCCAGCTAGCAATGACATGCTCATAGCGCGTGGCCATATAAAAATAAATTCGCGCAAAGTCACCTTTGAAAGCATCAATCGGCTCAAATACCGTACCACTGTAGCCAATGCCAGATGCACTCCCGACTTTACTGCCATTGGAAGAAGTGTAACTGGCACTGCCCACTTCACCAAATGGGAAGCTATTGCGTTTTGCATTCACATAGCCATCAGAAGCAACAATATGGTGTACATCTGAGTTCATTGGCTCCACTTTGCCACCAAACCAGCTTTTAGGGAAAGAGTGTTCACGGTTATAACAGTCTCCTTCACCACGATAACTACCACATTGATCACCCACTGCAACAAAGTTAATCGCATCAGTATTTGTTGGTTGCTCAGAGTAACGATCCAGTACAGAGTTATCTTTTTCAAAATAGCGGTCGCGTTCATGCAGGTCGATGAAGGACCATAACGCACCATAGCCTTGGTTGTTGTGGTTTTTAATGATGGTATGTAGTTCTGATTTTAGGGCAAGGCCAGTTAAGCCTGCGGCAGTCGCGTAATAGCCTGTAGGATCTTGGCCGTTACCGCCGTCATTACCTAGGGTAAATTGCTTTTGATCTTGATTGGTAAATTGCCCGCCAGATATCAGGATTTGACCATTGTGAGAAAATTCGTAACGGCCATTGCCCTGTGAGCAGCAAATGCCATCGCCATAGCTATCTAAAATTGTGAAGGTATAGGTATCATCGGTTAAACACAGGGTCTCTGTGATGGTTTGATTATTACTATAACCACTGCCATTTTTTATGACTTGCCCAGCTTTGTTTGCCAGTTGCCAGCTGGTTTCGCTCGCGTAGTTATCTGTTTTGAGCGTAAAGTTCACTGTATTGTGTTGGCAGTTTGCGGGCGGCGGGGGAGGTGGCGGTGTCGTTGCAGTGCCTGTGCTGTAGTTGTCAACATATACGACTTCGCTACCGTCAAATCCGGTGACATCATAAAACCGTAAGCCAACTTCAATGTTCTTCGAAGTGCTTGCCTTGTATTGATAGTTTAATTGCTGCCACTGTGCTGTTAGCTGTGAGTTTGAATACCCCCGATAACCATCAACATACAGACGGGCTTTCACCCCGCCTTCGGTGTGATAAACCCAGGTGCTGAAGTCATATGTTTGCCCTGCAACAACGGCAATGCTTTGACGGAAATCTGTATTGCCTTGTGTTGCAGTATTGACGGTAATGGCAGCCGCCGTTTGACCAGCTTGCACAGGCGTTGTGACAGGGGATGTTGTGATCCCGGAGTCAATGATAGACCAATTACTCGGTCTGTCGTATTGCCACTGTTCAAAGCTACCGTTATTGATTTGCGCTTGGCTTCCTGTACTAAAAATCGCTGCTAAAACAGCTGGTTGATAATGTTTTTTTATTGTCTTATATAATTTCATTATGTTCTCTTATTGTGTTGGACTGATAAAACACGGAAGAAGAACTGCACCCCCGTTATTAAAATGTTAATTAAAAACAGATCAAAAAATAAACACTTCTTTTAATCTGTTTTCGTTGGTGTTTTTTTCTTTTCATAACTAAAAGGAATAACAAAGCAGATACTGTTCTTTTTGTTGAGGGATAGGAACAGTATCCTGCATGCTATTAAATGACCTGCACACTAAAGTGCCAGAGCAAGTAAATCGAAATGGGTTACGGGGAATAAACAATGTTGTTAAGTCAACTGAGTGCTGCGGCAAGTCCGCTTTCACAAGAACAACTGCAAAAGTTACAGGGGTTAGTGGCTGAACTAAACCCTATTCAACAAGCTTGGGTGAGTGGTTACTTGGCTGCAAATGCCAATACTGCGGCGCTTGGTGGCGTGCTTGGTCAAGCTGCTGCACCTGCGCAAGATGCTGCGCCATTAACCATCTTATATGGTTCTCAGACAGGTAATGCAAAAGGCGTTGCTGCTCAGCTAGAAGCACAGGCTAAATCACGTGGCCTAGATGCTAAGTTAGTGAACATGGCGGATTATAAGCCTGGTAACTTAAAGAAAGAAAAATTCATCGCCGTTGCTGTCTCAACATACGGTGAAGGTGAGCCGCCAGAAGATGCTGAAAATCTTCATGAGTTTTTAGTTGGTAAAAAAGCGCCTAAATTAGACGGCGTTAAAATTGCGGTTTTAGGTTTAGGAGATTCAAGTTATGAATTCTTCTGCCAAACGGCCATTGACTTTGAAGAGCGCCTACAAAAGCTGGGTGCTGAAAGTGTTGTTGCGCGTGCTGATTTAGACGTCGATTATGAAGAACAAGCTGAGGCGTGGATTGCGTCTGCACTGGATGCATTTGAGCCAGAACTTAAAGCACAGCAAGCCGCGGGCGGCGCAACGAATGTTGTGAATGCTCCGTTTGGCGCACCACAAGCTGCGCATAGTCAGTATACTAAGCAAAATCCATTTACTGCTGAAATTTCATCGGCTGTGAAAATCACCGGTCGTGATTCAACTAAAGATGTACGCCATATCGAAATTGATCTTGACGGCTCTGACATTAGCTATCAGCCGGGCGATGCATTAGGTGTGTATTTCTTAAATGATGAAGCACTGGTTGATGAGGTGCTCAGTGCACTAAATATCGACCCTCAGAGCGAAGTAAAACTAGGTGATGAGACCTTCAGTGTGCGCGATGCTCTGATTGAAAAACTTGAATTGACTCAGTCATATCCTGGATTTGTTGAAAAGTATGCGACGGCCACTGGGAATGAGGAATTGGCTAAGCTAGTAACAGATAAGGCAGCGCTACGTGAATATTTAGAAGCGCGTCAGATCTTTGATGTTATCAAACAAAACCCAAGTGAGATTGCAGCGCAAACACTGGTTGAGTGTTGCCGCAAACAACAAGCGCGCTTGTATTCTATTGCATCGAGCCAAGCCGAGGTGGAAGAAGAAGTTCACTTAACGGTTGGTTTAGTCGAATTTGAAGCATTTGGCGAGCAGCATTTTGGTGGCTGTTCTGGTTTCTTAGCGCATCGCGTTGAAGAGGGCACCAAAGTCAAAGTGTTCAGTGAGCACAATGATAACTTCCGTTTGCCAAGTGATGATAACACACCTGTGATCATGGTTGGTCCAGGTACAGGTATCGCGCCATTTAGAGCATTTTTACAAGAGCGTGATGCGCGAGAAGCTGAAGGAGACAATTGGTTGTTCTTCGGTAACCCGCACTTTACACAAGATTTCTTATACCAAGTAGAAATTCAGGGGTATGTGAAGTCAGGATTGCTAAATCGCGTTGAATTAGCATTTAGCCGGGATCAGGCAGAAAAAATTTACGTTCAAGACCGCTTACGTGAAAAGGGCGAAGAAGTTTTTGCTTGGTTAGAAAAAGGAGCACATTTCTATGTGTGTGGCGATGCTACACGTATGGCCAAAGATGTGCATCAGGCGCTGTTAGACATCGTGAAAACCTATGGTGGCAAAGATGATGAGCAGGCCGAGCAGTATTTGAAAGAGTTGCGTAGTGCTAACCGTTATCAAAAAGACGTCTATTAATAGGCGTCATCACGCACTTTTACCGTCACTGTATAGAATTTAGGAAAAACCATGAGCAATCAAGATTACAAGCCCAATAGTAAGCACGATCCTGAGGCGAAATTTGCTGACAACGAACGTTTAAAAACAGAGAGTCAGCACCTGCGCGGTACCATTGAAACCGATTTAGGCGACCAACTAACTGGTGGCTTTACCAAAGATAACTTCCAGCTGATCCGTTTCCACGGTATGTATCAGCAGGATGACCGCGATATTCGTGCTGAGCGTACTAAGCAGAAGCTAGAGCCGTTGCACAACGTGATGTTACGTGCACGTATGCCTGGCGGTATCATTAAGCCGGATCAGTGGCTTGCCATTGATAAGTTTGCAGAAGAGAAAACGTCTTACGGCAGTATTCGTCTGACAACACGTCAAACATTCCAGTTCCATGGTGTATTAAAGCCGCATATCAAAGAAATGCACTTAACATTGCATGATGTGGGTGTCGATTCAATTGCAACTGCGGGTGACGTGAACCGAAATGTATTGTGTACAACGAACCCAGTAGAGTCAGAACTTCACCAAGAAGCGTATGAGTGGGCTGCGAAGATCTCGGAGCACTTACTGCCAAAAACACGTGCTTATTTAGAGATCTGGTTAAATGGCGAGCGCAAAGATTCAACAGAACTAGAGCCAATTTTAGGTTCTACTTACTTGCCACGTAAGTTTAAAACCACGGTCACTATCCCACCGAATAACGAAGTGGATGTGCACGCGAATGACTTGAACTTTGTTGCGATTGCTGAAGAAGGCAAGTTAGTTGGCTTCAACGTACTGGTTGGTGGCGGTCTGGCGATGACGCACGGTGATGTGAACACCTATCCGCGTCGCGCTGATGACTTTGGTTTTATTCCACTTGAGCATACGCTTGCAGTGGCAGAGCATGTTGTCGGTGTGCAGCGTGACTGGGGTAACCGCGTAAACCGTAAAAACGCAAAAACTAAATATACACTAGATGCATTTGGTATTGATGCGTTTAAAGAGGAAGTGGAAAAACGTGCAGGCGTTAAGTTTGCAGAGAGCCGTCCATATGAATTTACTCACCGTGGTGATCGCTTCGGTTGGGTTGAAGGCATCGATGGCAAACATCACCTGACGTTATTCTTGCAAAGCGGTCGTATTTTAGATTACTCAGGCCAGCCTCTGAAAACAGGTTGTCGCAAGATTGCAGAGATCCACAAAGGGGATTTCCGCATGACAGCAAACCAAAACTTAATTATCGCGGGTGTGGCTGAAGAAGACAAAGCTGAAATTGAAAAAATTGCGCGTGAGCACGGCTTAATCGATGACACGCATACAGAGCAGCGTAAGAGCTCAATGGCGTGTGTGGCACTCCCTACTTGTCCACTTGCGATGGCAGAAGCGGAGCGTTACTTACCTGAGTTGGTAGAGAAAACAGAAGCACTATTAGCAAAACACAGCATTCCAAACGATGACATCATCATGCGTGTAGTAGGTTGTCCAAATGGCTGTGGCCGTGCAATGTTGGCAGAAGTGGGCTTTGTTGGTAAAGGCCCTGGTAAATACAATGTTTATCTTGGCGGTAACCGAGAAGGTACGCGTGTTCCTAAGCTTTATCTAGAAAACGTCAGTGAAGATGTTTATCTTCCTGCACTAGATGAGCTGATAGGTCAGTGGGCGGCTGAGCGTCAAGAGCAAGAGTGCTTCGGTGATTTTGTGATCCGCAAAGGTATTGTTGCGGAAGTTAAAGTTTCAAAAACGGATTTCCACGCTTAATAATAAGGGCCCGATAGGGCCCCATAATAGGACAAGCTATGAGCGAATTTAAGCAAATATTAACCCTAGATAAAGCAACACAGCAGGCACTGCTTGCTGATGCGAATGGCATGCTGGCACAAAAAAGTGTTGAAGAGCGTGTTGCTTGGGCGCTTGAGAATCTGCCTGACACCCATATGCTGTCGTCAAGTTTTGGCATTCAAGCTGCGGTGATGCTGCACCTCGTATCACAACAAAAAAATGATATTCCTGTGGTCTTAACTGACACCGGTTACCTATTCCCAGAAACCTATCAGTTTGTGGATGAATTGACCGAAAGGCTGAAGTTAAACCTTAAAGTTTATCGCAGCGAATACAGTCCAGCTTGGCAAGAAGCTAAATTCGGTAAACTGTGGGAGCAAGGTGAAGAAGGCATTAAACACTACAATACCTTAAATAAGGTTGAGCCAATGACGCGCGCACTGCAAGAGTTGCAAGTCGGTACATGGTTTAGTGGCCTGCGTCGTCAGCAATCTTCGTCACGCTCTGATAAGCAGATCCTAGAAATTAGCCGAGGTAGTGTCAAGGTGTACCCTATTATTGACTGGCACAACCGAGATGTTTATCAGTATTTAACGAAACATGATCTACCTTATCATCCACTTTGGGAACAAGGGTATGTGTCTATGGGTGATGTGCACACGACACGTAAATTAGAGCCAGGCATGACAGAAGAAGAAACGCGCTTCTTTGGTCTGAACCGAGAATGTGGTTTGCACATTGACGGAGATGGGATCTAAGTAATTTGATGAGCCGCGACATAGTTCGCGGTTTTTTTATGCCAACATAATGCCATCCTTTCGGTCATTTCAAGCGTCTTTTCTATTGATAATTTTTTGCCCAATTGTCAAACTGTGCGCAATACCAAGCTATACTTTATTAGTGTGGCCTCAAGTGAAAAAGGAGTGCCGAAATGAAATCCGCAAGTTATATGTTCATTATGATGATGTTAGTTGGACTCGCGTCATTATTTATCATCAAACGTCCGGACGGTAAGCCCTATCTCAGTATTGATATGATTTTTGGTAAAGCACAGCAAGAAGCAAATGCGTTGCTCGATAAATCAAAGCGTGAGCTTAATGATGCGGTCAATAGTGCGAAAGGAATGATGGATGGTGAAGCGTCTAAAGCGTCACCAGCGACCATTTATAAATGGCAAGATGCAAAGGGAAACTGGCACTATTCAGATAGACCAAATACACGCGTTAATAGCCAAGTACATACTTTAGACCCGACTAAAATAACCATTATGGCGGCCGAGAACACAGATATTTTGAAGGAAAAAGCACAAAATACAGACGGCTTAGAGGGTAAAAATGGGATTAATAGCATGAACCCCAGTGAGGTGAAGAAGCTGGTGCAAGATGCCCAAAATGTACAAAAGCTCATGGATCAAAGAGCGAAACAGCTTGATGATACATAAAATCAAAATGATGGTATAAAAGGCGACGTAGATGTCGCCTTTTTTATTCGGCAATCAGCTGCTCTGTGACAGACTGGGCAAGGGAGAGACTGGCCGTCAACCCTGGCGACTCAATGCCAAATAAATTAATAAGGCCAGGAATACCGTGAATACGCCTATCTTCAATGGTGAAATCTTGTGATCCAGTTGTTTGTAATTTAGGTCTTATTCCTGCGTAATCAATTTGCAATTTACTTTTCTCAACCTGTGGCCAGTAGCGTTGTATGGCTTGATAAAACTTATCCAAAGCACTGCTATCTGTTGCGTAATCAATGGCGTCGACAAATTGAGTATCTGGTCCAAATCGCAATTGCCCTGCAAGGTCGACAGTCGCATGTATACCGAGTCCATGCTGCTCTGGTACAGGGTAAATCAGGTGCTTAAACGGATGCGCCCCTTGGTAGCTAAAATATTGTCCACGACAATAGTGAATTGGCGGTATCTTTGCGCTGTTTAGCCCTTCAATTTTTGCCGCATTGTGCTGTGCATATAGTCCACCTGCGTTTATCAAGTGGGTGCAGCTGAGCGAGAAGGTTTCTCCTTCACAATTGAGTGTTACTAAAAATCCCTGTTGCATGGGGGTTGCGCTGATAAATTGTGTATTTGCGACAAAGTGCCCTTGGTTTTGCTCCAGTTGACCTACCAAAGAGAGCATAAACTGATGGCTGTCGATAATGCCAGTGGAGGGTGAAAAGAGCCCTTCTTTGGCTTTTACCTGCGGAGCTTTTTGCTGCAGTTCTGCTTGGCTTAGCCTGTATAGGTCGTCTACGCCATTTTGCTCTGCTTGCAATATGAGCTTTTCCAGTGTCTGTATTTCAGCATCATTTTGCGCTGTGATGACCTTACCTAGCTGTTTTACGGGCACGCTAAAGTCTTTACAGTGTTGATAAAGTAGAGCTTTACCTGCGACACAATGGCGCGCTTTTTCACTGTCAGTTGGGTAATAAATACCAGCGTGGATCACTTCACTGTTGCGACTGCTGGTGTGTTCCCCAAAATGTTTTGCTTGTTCAACGACAAAGACTTCTCTATGTTGGCTGAGTCGCGCTGCAATGGACAGACCAACGACGCCGGCACCAATGATTAGTGTATTAATATGTTCCATATATTTTTATTGCTCCGTGGTCCTATTTTTCTGACGTTCAACGATCGCAGCGGTCATGCGCGAAACACAACATAACTCCCCTTTAGCATTGGTGATTTTAATTTCCCATACTGATGTGCGTTTGCCTAAATGCAGGGGTCTGGCAATGGCACTTAATATACCATTTCGAGAGGCTTTTAAATGATTGGCGTTGATCTCTTGCCCAACACAATAAAAGTGTTCAAAGTCAACGGCAAAATTTGCCGCATAACTGGCGACTGTTTCTGCTAAAGCAACATTGGCACCGCCATGCACCATACCGATTGGATTGTGGTGATGGACGGTCGCTGGCATGGTGGCAACCAAATAGTCATCGCCAATTTCACTGATTTCGATGCCAAGAGTGGCCATTAAAGAGCCTTTACCATGTAGGCCTTTATCAAGAGATTGGCATAGTTCCTTGGTAATGGGTTTAAACCAAATGCTCATCGCTTGTAACTCCTTGTTATCCAAAGGAAATAGGTTTTCGGCCAGTCTTACTGTCGACCTGTCCCTGTTTTTTACGCTTTTTATTGCCGCTTTTACTTTTATTCGCTGTGCTGTTTGTGGCAGCTTTGGGTGCTTTGGACCGTGTAACAGGCTCGGGAGGACGTGGGTTAGGGATTGCGTCTTCGGCGAGCGTCAGCATAAAGATCTCACCGTCAAAGTGCAGCGTGTCACCAGAATAAATTTTTCTGCGCTTTTGCGTGCACAACTCATTATTCACAGCAATATAGCCGAGGGTGATTAGCTGTTTAGCTTGCCCGCCAGTTTCTGCGAAATCGAGTACTTTGAGTAAATTACAAAGCTCGATGGGTTCTTCTTCAAGTTCAATTTCAACGTATTCTTGATTCATATCACAACTCATAATGCGACTTTGCGACAGTATACCGCGCAGTTAAGATGAATGACGAAACTTTTTCGTTATTGTTGTGGTCTTTAATGTAATTGCAGCATTTGGTGTGTATTTTGCTTGCAACTTTGATTGATTCCATTTTGACAACACAGGGAGATCAACCATGGGTATTCGCTCTAAACTAAAAAAAGAGCTGATGAATTTGGACGCACTGGGTTTAATGACCGCAGATGATGTGCGTGCTTACCTTAATGTTCACCTTAAGATTGCGCGTGATAAATTCTCGCTGATCTCACGTTTTAACACGCATCACAGCCAAGTTCAAGCTGGTTTGCCGAGCACGGAAAAGGCGTTGAAATTTGAACGACATAGATTATTTAAAGACGTGCTTTATCCAAAAACGGCTGTGCAAAAATGGCTCGCACAGGCAAGTTAATATTACCCCACCTTGCTCTAACTAGTGCGCTATGTCAGGGCAAATAGCGCACCCTTTTGTTGCGAATTTAACAATTTAACTGTGTTATAGCGTGGTTATTTTATTGGCTTGTTGTGTGTATTTTAAGCTCAGATTGATGTTTTGCAACGCAGGCTTAAAAGGTAATAGATAGCCTTCAATAGTCACCACAGGGAATTCGTTAAGTAGTTGAGCATACATTTTTTGTGTTTGTGGCAGTAGCAGAAAATCGATAAAAGCGAGTGCGTTTTCTTTGTTTGGGGCATGTTTCGCGATGGCCGCCGTAGTGGTAGATACGGGAGTTTGTCCATTTTCCATTTGCAAAAAGTGCATGGCAAGTTGCGAAGCGAGCTTCATTTCTTGCTTATTATTCGACTGTTTCATCATGTGCCAGTAGTAGTGATTTGCCAGTGCATACTGGCATTGTCCTTTAGCGAGTCCACGTAGCTGATCTCTATCGCCACCAGTTGGTCGTTTTGCGAGGAGTTTATTCGCATTGGTTATCCATTGGGTATCTCGAGCACTATTGCTCGACAGTAAGCTGGCAAATAACGTTTTATTATAGCTATGGTGCCAGTCTCTAACACAAAACTTCCCCTGCATATGCGGTTCAGTAAATTGTGAAAAGTACGTTGGAATGAACGTCGTTGCTTTGTCATTTTTTCGAGTAAATAACGCACGGGTGCGCATTGATAGGCTCACCCAATGCTGATCCGGATCTTTGAAAACATCTGGCAGGCGCGACCAGCCTTTAAGCTCCGTCATGGGTTGTAATAACGCGCGATGGGCACTGAGTTGTTCCAAATCAGAACTGAGAATAACGTCAGCTCGAGATTGGGCTCCATCTGCTTTTAAGCGCGAGAGTAAAAAATGAGATTTTCCATTAACGAGATTAACTTTGACGCCGCTGTGATGCTCGAATGCTTGCAGCATCGGTTTGATAAGTTCATATTTGCGAAATGAATAGACATTAAGTTCGTCATCACTGGCTAATATTTGGGTACTTAGTAGCAAAAGCGGGTAAAAACAACAAAGTTTACTTTTAATCATCGCAAATAAGAATTATTATCAAGTAGTGCAATGGTACAGTGTTGTGAGCGGATGTCTAGAGTAAAAAAGTGGGAAAAATTTTTTCAGTCGCCGATAAAATTTGGTGGTTGGATTTACAGCATATACTTATTTTTGATCTGCTATATGGCGGTGGTTTTTCACGATCATTATACCCAACGCAGCCATCATCAATTGGAACAACAAGTAGCGCAGTATCAATCTAGAATGAGTGAACAGTTGCAGCGATTTGCGCACTTATTGTATTCGATAGAAGCGTATTTACGGGCGACGCCAGAGATCACGCCAGAGCAGTTTTATCATTTAGCACAATCTCAGCTGGCGGGTTTAGAGCTTGAGCTTAGCTTGGAATCTTATGCCATCATCGAGCGAAAACAAGTTGCACAGTTGGAGCGTCAATATCGTGAATTGGGTTTTTTTGATTTTACTGTGCATTTGCCAGCTTCGCAAAGTACCCATTACTTAACTACGGTTAAAACTGCGCCTGTATCTGAATTTGGCCATTTACTTGGCAGTGCTGTATCCATATCTGATGCTTTATCTGGACGTCTTAAAAACAGTGAGTTACAAGCAGTCAATTGGCCAATGTCTGATCGTTGGAGCGTTGTCATTGAGCAGTTTCAAAGCGCCGATGTTGCGAAAGCACTAGGTATAGGCTTTGAACTACAACACTTATTGGAAGGGCTATTCAGTCAAGTTTATCAAGACAATGGTCATCAGGTGAGAGTGCTATCTGGTGAGCAACTGTTGTTCACATCGGATTGGCAAAGCCATCACCAATTGGCGAATAAGCAACCGGGTATTATTGAAAGCATGGATTTTTTCGGTAATCAGATTGAAATTCATCTGTATACTCAAGAGCAGTTGATCCCATCTATTTTTAATAATTATTCACTGATCATTGCCATGGTAGTGGTGATTGCAGCTGCGTTAGGTTTGATGATGTTGCTACAAGTACGTTACTTGTCTAGACAGCATCAGACTGTTAATACGTTAGTTGACGAGCGCACTGCGAGTTTGGCTCAAGCAAACCAGCAGTTAAAACATGCCTCAGATAAACGTTTATCTGCATTGCAGCAACAGATCGTCGCGGAACGCAAGTATAAAAGTCTGTTTGTAAATAGTAGCGAAGGCCTGTTTGTATTGGATAAGCATGGGATTTTGGTGGATGCTAATCCTGCATTTAGGGCGCTATTATTAGGTGAGCAGCAATCTTTAAAAAGTCTTCAACTTAGCGACTTAATGCTCGATAGTGAGTTTGCTGTTAAGTGGCGCACCATGGTGTCTAGGTTTGAACAGCATGAAGAGCTAGAGTGGCTAGCGGGATCAAATCACACCAATGGTGTATGGCTGCGCCAAACCGGTTCGTGGATCTGCCATAGCCATGACACGATTTACGAAGGTCGTGTAACAGATATTACGCAAATTAAGTTGTTCAATGAGCAGCTCAAATATAAAGCTCAGCATGATAGTTTGACTGACTTACTAAATCGGCAGACTTTTTTGCAATTAGTTGAGTCCTGTCGATCGCGTAGCTCCGGACAGTTTGTTTTGCTCTATATCGATCTTGATAGGTTTAAATTGATAAACGACACCCTGGGCCATCTTGCTGGGGATAAGTTGCTGGTAGAGTTTGCGATGAGAATGCGAGAGCTTGTTGGCAGTTATGCTGACATTGCGCGTTTAGGGGGGGACGAATTTGCCGTATTGCTTGATACTGAATATTTTCAAGCCCCTTTGGAATTATTGCTGGAAGATATTCTCACAGCAATTAGAGAGCCATTTGATTATCAGGGGAGCAAGCACTCGGTGAGTGGCAGTGTCGGAGTGCGGCGCTTTACAGCGCCATGTCACAACTATGAAGCGGAAAAACTCCTCCATGATGCAGATGTGGCGATGTACGAAGCAAAAAAACGTGGTAAAAATGACTTTCATATTTTCACTTCAGCCATTGCCGATGAGGCATCTCGACGTTTATTAATTGAGCGTGAATTGCAAACATTGAACATGGACTCGGAGCTGTCGCTGCGTTTTCAGCCCATTTATTGTCAATTGGGGAAATCTGTGATTGGATTCGAAGCACTGCTGCGCTGGCAGAGTCCCAAGTTAGGTGTAGTGAGTCCAGCCGAATTTATTCCCATTGCGGAAGAGTGCGCACAAATTGTGAAGCTCGGGCACTGGGTTTTTTCTCGTGCCATGCAATGTGTAAAACGTTTTCCCAACCGACGTATTTTTATGAGCGTCAACGTATCACCTTTACAGTTGCAGCATAAAGGGTTTATGAGCTGGTTATTGAGTCAATTTGAGGACACAGAATTGGACCCGACGCAGTTTAAAATTGAGCTGACAGAGTCAGCTATGATGGCACAAGAGAATAGCCTCATTGCGCCATTGCAAAAGCTGCATGATGTGGGGTTTGGTATTTATATTGATGATTTTGGAACAGGTTACAGCAGCTTATCTCGTTTAAATATTTTGCCAGTAGATGGATTAAAAATTGATCGTGCATTTATCAACGGCATTGAAAAAGTGGGCAACCCACGTCAGTTAATTGAAGCTATTTGTGCAATAGCCAACAGCTTTAATCTGACGGTAACAGCAGAAGGGATTGAGCAGCCTGCACAATTGTCAGTGTTGTCATCTCTTTACTGTCAGCAAATGCAAGGTTATTTGATGAGTAAACCTTTATTAGAGGAAGAGGCTTTGCATTTACTGTATCTTGATCAGGATAGAAAAATTACAGGGGTTGCAAGTTAAAAGCTTGACCTCAACCCTGCTTCAGGTTTTACCTTACAAAGCCCTAAATACAATTTGTATAAGTAAGCAGATGAGTAGGAGGTGCTATGACATCATCGCAATTGGCCTTGTATTTAGCCAAATTAGGACTGGACAATCCAAAAGGTTGTAATTTAGCGTTTGTTGAGCAACTAATAAAAGCGCACCTCGCGCGATTCAGTTTTAGCAGTATCAATGCATTGCAAAATAAACGCTTAAGCTTAGAGCTTGATACGGTGTTTACTCGAGTCATTGAAGACGAGCAAGGGGGCTACTGTTTTGAGCACAATAAAATCGTGATGATAGCATTGCAGGCGTTGGGTTTTGATGCTTCTCCGGTGCTTGCTCGAGTTTTACTTAATGGTAAATGGGATAATCCTCGCACACACCGGGTAACGTTGCTCAAATACAATCGCAGTGAATATTTAATAGATGTGGGTTTTGGGAGTAAAACACCACGTATTTTAATACCTATTGATAACAATGCCGACGTATGTGATGAAAATTATGCTTATCATATTGAGCGCAGTGCTGGGCGCGTAGTGCTTACGCTCACATCACCCAAGTTGACACCCTTGTATGATGTTGAACTCTCAGAGGCCTTTGAAAGTGATTGCGATGTTGCTCACTTTTATTGTCATCAACATCCTGACTCACTGTTTGTAAATCACTTAGTATCATCACGGATGACGCAAACAGAGCGTCATACTCTAAATAACTTGTTATATGTGTATCGCAATGAAGAAACTGCGGAGGTCAGTGAGACTTTGATTAAGGATGCTGCGCAGTTGAAGGTGATTATCAAAGACGCATTTTTATTAACTATTTCTGATTATGAAATCAACGGGTTGTATGAGAAGGCGGCTTTAAATATGTCAGAGACGCACTAAGCAGCTGCTTAGTGCGTATTGGGTCTTAATTTTTGTTCATTTGCTCTATAAAGGCAGTTGAATCTGCAATTGAGCGATTCATATCTGTGATCAAGCCCTGAATATCACGCTTTAAATTAGTAAATTCGCCTCTGATCGCAGCAATGGCTTGCGCATTGAGGTTGTGTTTTAGGTATAAAACATTGTCTTTCATTGAATCCAGAACAGGCTGCATTTTTGACTCGCTCTTACGCATTGAGCGCAGGAGTTTGTCATATTGCTTTTGAGTTTGTTGCAGTTTTTGCTCACTACTGCGTTTTAACTTTGGATTGCTAAACTCCTCAAGCTCCGTTTGCCATTCTTCGAATAAGGCGTCGGCAACCGACTCGACTTTATCAATATTGTCAGTGACAGATTGCGCCGCTTTTTGACTCGCTTCAAAGTCACTATTCAACTGCTCGTAGACACTTTGTAATTCTCCACCATCAAAATCGATGAGGGCAGATAAGCGTTCCAGTGCATTTTGAAATTCTTGTTGAGAGGTTTGTTGAGATTGTTGAGTATCTTCGACGCGATCAACAAGAATATCACGTTTATGTACACCAACCTGCTCCCACGCAGAATAATAGGCATTTTGCGCACTCTTACAGCCACTAAACAAGGCGCAAGCGGCAATCAAAGCATAAATTTTTAGGTATTTTAGGGGCATACTTTATCCTTTTACTTAATAGGGCTACTTTAAATTATGAAGTGGATTGGTAATATGTGCAAAGCAATCATCAATGTATAAACAATTATGAAACAACATTGGCCACAAATAAAAGCACAAGCCCGCGCAGTGTTAGATGCCCAACCGAGTTGGTGGCGGCGGTTTTTTGAACGTTGCAGAGAAGATCAACTCACCATTAATGCTGGGTACTTGGCATATGTTACCTTACTTTCACTGGTACCACTGATCGCCGTGGGGGTCGCTATTTTTACGGCATTCCCTGGTTTTGAAAATACCCGCTTGGCGATAGAAAATTTTATTTTCACAAATTTCGTACCTACCTCTACCGACACGATAAAAGCCCATATCAGTGCATTTGCAGGTAATGCCAATCAAATGACCGCTGTGGGCATCAGCTTTTTGGCTGCGGTAGCGTTATTACTTATTCGCAATGTGGATAGCGCCTTAAATCGCATTTGGCGTGTAGAGAGTAAACGTCCATTGATGATCTCATTTGCGATTTATTGGATGGTACTCACACTTGGGCCTGTGTTATTAGGCGCTAGTATTGGTGTCACCTCTTATATTGTTTCTTTGGTATCGTTTGCCGATCAAGGTATCCCAGGTTTTAGTGGCTTGCTTTTAAAGTTGCTGCCTTACGTAATTTCAATGGCAGGCTTCATTATGCTCTATACTTTAGTTCCAAATACACGTGTGTCGTTTAAAGCCGCGATACCGGGCGCTTTGTTTGCCGCCTTTTTATTTGAGCTGACGAAAAGAGGGTTTGCAATGTATATCAGCCACTTTCCGTCATATGAGGTCATATACGGTGCGTTGGCGACAATTCCTATTTTATTTGTTTGGGTGTATTTATCATGGATGGTGGTGTTATTAGGCGCAGAGTTTACCGCTTGTTTGGCCGAACATCATGAACAGGAGAATGACACACCTCAATCATGAGGTTAATCCATGACGCTACTGTATCAGCCAACGGAGCCGCTGCGCAGTTTTCATCTACCGCTCACTCATGGCCATCAAATGCATGTTGAGGAGTATGGGAATGCTGCAGGCGTTCCGCTACTGGTATTGCATGGTGGCCCCGGGTCGGGGCTGCAAAGAGCTGTACAAAGTTACTTCAACCCAAAGCGTTACCGTATTATTTTGTACAGTCAAAGGGGATGTGGAAACTCTTCCCCTCAATCACTTGAGCACAACCACACCGCATTACTGATTGAAGATATTGTGACGCTATTGGATTATCTCGATATTCCACGTTGCGTTTTGGCTGGGGGATCATGGGGCGCGACATTAGCCTTGTGGTTTGCGATGCAGCATGTTGATCGTGTGTCAGGAGTGATCACGTGGGCGAGTTTTTTCTCGACCTCATCAGATATGGCTTGGCTATATAGTGACAAAGGTGCGGGAGCACAGTTTTATCCAGAGCGTTTTACTCAGTTTTCACAGGGGCTCGCCTCACATCAGCAGATATTATCTCATTATCAACAGCAGCTATTTGGCGATGATGAATTATCACAGCACAAAGCGGCGCAGTTGTGGCATGATTGGGATGTACAGCTAAGCGTTGAAACCCAATTACAGCGATATCAACTTCCTTCACCTGCACATTTAGTTGCTCAAGCTAGATTAATGGTGCATTACATGTCTAACTTGTGCTTTTTAGAAGATGAGGCATTGTTTAAGCACACCCTCACCCTAAAATCTCTGCCTATTTGGATGGTTCATAGCCGCCATGATTTGGTTTGTCGGTTTGCAATGGCCCAAAAATTTGCCGCATCATTAAATGCTCGGCTACTTATTTTAGAAGGCGTTGGGCACTGTACGTCAAATCAAGTATATTCGGAGGCTATTCGCCGAGCAGCAGATTTACTGTTGTGCAAAATAGATAAAAATAGAGGTTAAAGTGCAAGGGTTAATTCAAAGGGTCAAGTTTGCGAAAGTTGAAGTGAGTGGAGAAGTCGTTGGAGCAATTCAGCAGGGTATTTTACTTTTACTCGGTGTTGAAAAAATAGATGATGAGCAAAGTGCCGATAAGCTACTGCATAAAGTCAGTAATTATCGAATTTTTACAGATGATGCAGGCAAAATGAATTTAAGCCTTAAAGACATTGGTGGTGAATTACTCGTGGTTTCACAATTTACTTTGGCCGCTGATACAAAAAAAGGCATGCGACCGAGCTTTTCTTCTGCCGGTACTCCCGATCAAGCAAAGCGATTATACGAATACTTTGTTGAACAGGCAAAAGCGCTTGGTATTACGGTCGCGACGGGGCAGTTTGCTGCGGATATGCAGGTTAGCCTGTGTAATGATGGGCCGGTAACATTTAATTTGTCTGTCTAACGCTCAACCACGATAATATGGTTTGCATAGCCAGGCACCTGATGTATATGTGGCTTTTTTCCGAAATTAATAATAAGCAGGTGTTCTAGCTGTTTTAATTGTGATTCGTGCTCTGCAATAAAGTTGATAAATAGCACACCCTGCTCTGAAATTTTATTGCGTAGTAGGGTGTAAAACTTGTGCTGATATAAAAAACGCGGCGCATCTAATTCACTAAATAGATCCAAAATAATCCAGTCAAATGGACGGTTATGCTCAATTTCTAAGACTTTGTAGGCGTCACTGCAATTTACTTCACTGATATGGTCTCCGCCAAAATAACGTTTATAGCAGTGGATGATGTCAGGATTGTTCTCAACAGAAATCACCTGGCAATCATCATGTACGCTGTGCAGATAATCTCGTATGGCACCCGCGCCTAAACCCAATTCAAGCACGCGATTTGGGGTGGGGTATTTTTGCCATAGCTGGTCCAACACTTGCAAATGAGGGAAAAGCAAATGCTCTGGGTGATTCAGTTCAACGATTGACTGTAACGTATTGTTTATTAATAGCCAACGAAGCGTTTTTTCTTGTCTAACTTGTATGCTCGTTTTCCCGTGCTTATGCCAATATAACAAGTGGCCAAGCTCATGGCTTTGGGCTACAAAATCGTTGCTGACGGTTCCTGATTCAGTCAAAAAATCTTGCATAGTTCCATCAGCATAGACAAGGATTGAGGTAATTCCACTGTGTTTAGATGATTTTACACAATTAGTCGGTGATTTTACGTTGAACATTTCCTGTTCAGGATTTTTCTTGTAAGGTAGAACACAAAAATGGCACGCACATGGGTGTGCATCAAAAGGAGTAAATATGTTTCCAGTCATTTCGCCGCAAAGTAGCCAAGATTGGCAAGACTATTATCAATTGCGTTGGCAGGTACTCAGAGCACCTTGGGATCAACCAAGAGGCTCAGAGCAAGACGATTTAGAGCAAGATGCTGAGCACAGGTACATTAAAAATAATGAAGGCGAAGTGCTGGCAGTTGCGCGTTTACACTTTAATAATCACCTTCAGGCACAGGTGCGTTATATGGCAGTGGGCGAAGGGCACCGAGGTCAGCATTTGGGCAGCCGATTGCTACATGAGCTGGAAAAGATAGCTTGGACGCAAGATGCGCAGGAGCTGGTGCTGTTTGCCAGAGAGCGCGCTTTGGCATTTTATGAGCGTCATGGCTATAAGGTGGTTGAAAAAGCGCATCTAGCCTATGGAGATGTACAGCACTGGAAAATGGTCAAGCAAAAGCCATCAGAGCCAGGCTGGTTTAGACACCCAGATTGGACACAAGTTTTGCAAGACACGTGGCGTGAATCCATTCCAATCAGTGATGCCATGGGCATTAAAGTTGAAAGTTATACCGATTGGCAGTTTTCGACCAAAGCCGATTTAAAAGCCAATCTGAATTTGCACAATTCTATGTTTGCCGGCTCAGTATATAGTATGGCAACTTTGACTGGGTGGGGCGCAACATATTTGGCATTAAAGGAGCTTAATCTTGAAGGCGATATTGTCCTTGCTGATGCTGAAATTAAGTATCTCAAACCGCTCACGACAGCCCCAGGCGCAACGGTGACCTTATCTGAGTGTAGTGGCGAATTGACAGAACTTGAGACTGAAGGCAAGGCCAAGTATACGGTGCCGGTGAACGTGTATGATGGTGATGTATTAGTTGCGAAGTTCTGTGGTGTATTCTTTGTGAAGCGCTAGGAAAAGTCTATCCGGTCAAGCATGCCTTGACCGGAGTAAGTTTGCTTTATAGCAAGTCGGTGATGGCGATACCTAGGCCCAATCTTTGGATATGTGCGTTGTAATCGATGAGGCTTTCGCCATATCCATTGAAGTATTGCGCATAGCCACGTACGCGCCCTGTAATAGGGAAGGACCAATCTAGCTGTACAGCACCTCTATTATCACCGCCAGCATTATTGCGTAGCATCATGCCGACTTCATGGTCATTGTTAAAGCGGTAGGCACCGCTGAGTTCAAAGTAGCCCATATATTTATGAATATCCGGGTTATCATCGCCTTTTGCTAGGTTATCTTCAGGTTTCTCATCTTCTGGCAGTCGATACCAAGGTTTGAAACTAAAGACAAACCCATCATACTCCCAAATGAAGTTGGCATAGATGCGATTCCAAGAGCGTGAGTTTGGTTGGCTTCTGCCATTTGATTGATGTGAAATACCCAATACAAAAGCCATCTCATCACCCCACAAGACATTCTCGTCATCTAAAAAGTTGACCCAAAATATTTCTGGTTCATAGTTGGTTTCTCTAAAGGGAGAGGAAATATCTTTATTATACACTTGCCAATACGACTGCAGCGTAACTCCCATATAAATGGCTTGATCTTTATCTTCAAAGTCATGATAAATTGGTAGCTTTAATGAAATTTGATATTTTGCCTCTACATTATCTAGAGGTTCGCCATCTTTATTGGCTTTGTCAGAAAAACCGTCAAATGGGCGGTTATTGGGGTTTTTAATATAAGATACTGGCAAAATGTAATTTCTGTGATGAGGAGTCAGCACGTTGCGATTCTCTTCAGTGACTCGCTCTCTGGCCATACGTTTGTCAAGCTGGCTCAGTGCACTCACTTGCTGCTCACAATACTCTCGAACTTCTTTTATTGTGCGCGTATCATCTCCAGATATCGTTTGATTCAATATACATTGATTAAGTACTGAGACCTCATCTGTTGAGGCGCTTGCAGTCTGTGCACAGAAAGTCAGAAGTAAGGTTGCAGTGAGCTTATTAAAGTCCATATTTAATTCCAAAGAGAAAAGAGAGTTTCCAAACAAAATATACTGGCTACGAAAAGAGTGATAACCAAGGTTTACAGGGCGTTATATTATAAGTAAGTTGTTTAAAAGCCCAGCAGAATCCACTGAACGGTATTAAAGTAAAGAGGAGAGTGCTTAAGAAAAGCACTCAAAATGGATTAAGCATCGAGTCTCGATACAATAAAGTAAGGATTAAGGTAAGACTCTTTTTGATTATAAGTGAGCGGCGAGCCGTCCACTTGGCTGACGGTAGCTCCAGCTATTTGTGCGACTGCATGTCCAGCGCCAGTATCCCATTCGCTGGTCGGGCCAAGTCTCGGGTAAATATCGGCCTCACCTTCAGCGACTAAGCACAGCTTCAATGAACTGCCTTTAGGCACCATTTCAACATCATCAAATTGGGCAAGATAGTCTGCCAGTTCAGGGGATGGGTGCGAACGAGAACCAACGACTTTAATGGTGCCTTGATTTGGCTTTTTGGTCACCTTGAGTTCGATACGGGCTTCTCCACACTCTCTAAATGCGCCAATGCTTTGTGCTGCCAAATAACAAACGTTCAGTGCTGGTGCGAATACTACACCCATGATTGGCTTACCGTTTTCAATCAGTGCAATGTTCACCGTGAATTCGCCGTTTTTCTTGATGAACTCTTTGGTGCCATCGATTGGGTCAACCAGCCAGTATTGCTGCCAAGTTTGCCGCTCTTGCCAGCTAATGTCAGCACTTTCTTCACTTAAAACTGGAATTTTAGGCGTCAAGCGGGCAAGACCTGCGGTGATCACGCGATTGGCGGCCAAGTCAGCCTCGGTGACTGGGCTGTCATCATTTTTATAATCTACGGCAAAATCTTTGGCATAGATCTGCATGATTTCTTCGCCTGCGAGGCGAGATAGCTCGACGAGTTCTTCGAGCAGGTCAGTATCATTCATTGGTTATCCTTGCTACTGGATGATATTTTTATCTTTCAAGTAATCTATCAGTTGCTGGACGGACTGCTCAAGTGAATTCTCACCTGTGTTCAATCTTATTTCAGGGGCAACTGGTGGTTGATAGTCAGAATCGATACCAGTGAAGTTCTTGATTTCTCCAGCGCGCGCTTTTTTGTATAACCCTTTGGGATCGCGTTGCTCACAGATTTCAAGCGGCGTATCTAAAAAGACTTCGACGAACTCTCCGTCTTCTACAAGGTTTCTTACCATATCTCGTTCAGCTTGAAACGGTGAAATAAATGCTGTTAAGACGATAAGACCTGCATCAACCATCAGTTTACTGAGTTCACCCACTCGGCGAATATTTTCGACACGATCTGCGTCACTGAACCCTAGGTCCTTACATAAACCATGCCTTACATTATCGCCATCGAGTAAATAGGTATGCACACCATTTTGATGAAGTGCGCTTTCTAAGGCATTGGCCACAGTACTTTTCCCTGAGCCAGAAAAGCCAGTGAACCAAAGGATCACAGGTTTATGGCCTTTGAGCTCACTGCGATGTGTTTTTTCAACGGCATAATTATGCCAAACAATATTTTTATCCATGAAGCTATCCATTAAAAGGGAAAGACCAATGGGATCAAGGTCAGGACGGTAATAGAATAGATAATTGATAGCGGAACGCCCACCGTGACGTAGTCTTTTATACGGTAGTTTCCGGCACTATATACCATCAAGTTTGTTTGATAACCAAAGGGGGAAATAAAGCTGGCTGATGCACCAAATGCAACAGCCATAATAAAGGGGAGTGGATCGACACCAAATCCAACCGCTAACGCATAGGCAACTGGAAAAGACAGTGCAGCAGCGGCATTGTTGGTGATCAGCTCTGTAAAGACGACGGTCATCACAAAAATGGCGATGAAAGCGCCATACGGGCCAAAGTCTCCGAGTAATAAAAAGAGGGCATCAGAAAGCTGGGCAGCTAACCCCGTTTCTATCATTAATTTGGCAAGGCCAATTGCACTGCCTACAATCGCCAGTAATTCAATAGGAAAACGGCGTTTCATTTCGTTCACCTTGATGGTGCCAAGCGCAACCAGTGCAAGTAACAAAACCATCAGCCCTTTTACCAAAGGTACAATGTCAAATATCCCCAAACCAATTACAGCGGCAAAGCCTAACAGCACATTACCAGATTGCTTTTTGGTTAGGTGTGTTTGTAAATCTAAGCCCGAGATATAAACAAACTCGCGCTTTAAATCTGGTAAGTTATAAAAATCACTGCCCGGCGCTAAAATGAGTGAGTCGCCTGCTTGCAGTTTCACTTTACCAAGGCCACCTTGTAGGCGGTCATGACCGCGACGAATAGCGATAACAGCGGCATGAAACTGTTCGCGAAAGCGGATTTCTTTAATGGTTTTGCCAATGTATTTTGATGATTGACTGACCACGACTTCGACCAAGTGCTCCACGTCTTTTTCATGTTTGTCATGGACCACCTGAAGGCCATCAAAGCGACGCAATAAAGGCACAGATTTGATGTCACCGACAAACAGTAAAACGTCTCCTTGGCAGATTTCTTGTTGGGGGGTAACTGCGCATATGCGTCGTTCACCGCGGATAATTTCTGCTAGGAATAAGTCTTTTAAATCGCGAAGGCCATTCTCTTCTACAGTACGCCCAATCAATTTTGAATCGGCTGAGACCTTACCTTCTAAATAAAAGGGGACCACTTCTTGGTCTTCGGTACCGTGGTCCGGAAGAAATTTAAGCAGTAATAATATTGTCAGTAGACCTACGGTCAATGCGCCGAAGCCGACTAATGTGAAGTCAAAAAAGCCCAGTGGGGCCATACCTGCGTCAACGGCAAAGCCATTGACGATTAAATTAGTTGATGTGCCAATTAAAGTTAATGTACCGCCTAAGATTGCTGTATATGACAATGGTAATAGTAACTTAGAGGGCGAGTGTGTTTGGCTCTCTTTGATGGTGCTAATAAGCGAAGCAACGACGGCAGTGTTGTTCGTAAAAGACGACAAAAAGGCGGTAGAGAGGCCTAGTTTCATCACTGACTTGGACAAGCTGCCACTGGCAAGTGTACTGGCAAGCTTTTGTACCAAAGTGGTCTTTTCAATGGCAATAGAGACTAAGATCAACAAAATAAGCGTGATCAAAGAAGGGTTGGCGTAGTTCACCAACATAGATTCCAGCTCGATTAAACCAGTTAAATAGCTCACGCCAATAGCGCTGACAAATAACCAAGCTGGATTGAGTCGTGTGCCAAATAAGCACACGACTAAAGCGATCATAATGCCTGTTAAGATGATTTGATCAACTAGCACGTTTGTCTCCCAATAACAGGCATAACTTCACTTACTTCAACTTGCTAATATCAAGCGCTTGCCAATGTGGGAAGTGCTTGCGTACTAACGCGTTGAATTCAAGTTCAAAAGCACTGAACTCAGAAGTCGTTGCAGACTCTTCAGCCAATAGCGCTTCAATCATACCTGCACCGATGGTAAGGTTGCTGATGCGGTCAATCAGGATGAATGAACCCGTTTCGTGGTTGCTGCGATAGATATCTGCCACGATGCTTTCAGTCAGTTCAAGTGTAACGATTGCAATTTCATTTAACTGTAATTGCTCCGCTTGGCCTTGCTCCAGCGTGTTCACATCAATCGTGTGGTCAATTTTGCGTACAATGGCAGAAGTGTTTTTGCTACCCAGCTTGAAGTTGTAGTTTTTGCCCAGTACAAGTGGCTCTTCATGCATCCACACAAGCTTTGCTTGAATAAGGTTAGTCACGGCAGCGGTAGAATCCGCAGGCACAATGACATCACCACGACTCACATCAATCTCATCTGCTAATGTAATGGTAAATGCTTGGCCTGTTTGCGCTTGCTCAAGGTGGCCATCAAAAGTAACCAACTCTTTGATGGTTGAAGACTTGCCAGAAGGCAATACTTTAACCGATTGACCAGCACTGAGTGAACCTGATGTGAGCGTGCCTTGGAAACCACGGAAGTCTAGGTTTGGACGCACTACATACTGTACAGGGAAGCGAGCTTCAAAGGCATGATTTGCTTCAGCAGCAGGTGAGTCTTCAAGTAGTTCAAGTAGTGGCTTGTCAGTGTAGTAAGGCGTCTTTTCAGAGCGTGTTACTACGTTGTCGCCTTTGAGTGCAGACATCGGAATAAACTTGATGTCCGAAACATTGAGCTGCTCAGCGAACTTTAGATAGTCAGCTTTGATCTTCTCAAAAACGGCTTCGTCAAAATCAACGATGTCCATTTTGTTGATAGCAACAACAAATTGCTTAATACCTAAAGAATCACAAATAAAGCTATGACGTTTAGTCTGTACCTGCACACCGTAACGAGCATCAACCAAGATAATAGCCAGATCACTCGTTGAAGCACCTGTTACCATGTTGCGGGTATACTGTTCGTGCCCTGGTGTATCAGCAATGATGAACTTACGCTTTGCCGTTGAGAAATAACGGTATGCAACGTCAATGGTGATTCCTTGCTCACGCTCAGCTTGCAGGCCATCTACTAATAAAGCTAAGTCTAGTTCTTCACCAGCGTTACCCACTTTTTCGTTATCTTTGTGAAGTGCAGCAAGCTGATCTTCATAAATCTGGTGGCTATCATGTAGCAAGCGGCCGATGAGTGTCGACTTACCGTCATCAACGCTACCGCAAGTCATCATGCGTAATAAACTTTTGTCTTGTTGGCGAGACAGATAGGCCTCAATGCCCAGTTCTCTTACTTCATTAGCTGTAGACATTTAGAAATACCCCTCGCGTTTTTTCTTCTCCATGGAGCCTGCTGAGTCGTGGTCAATAACACGGCCTTCGCGCTCCGATGATGTGGATAGCAGCATTTCTTCGATGATGCCGGTTAATGTATTGGCTTCAGACTCAACAGCACCTGTCAGTGGGTAACAACCCAGTGTACGGAAACGTACAGACTTCATCTCAGGCACTTCACCTTCTTCAAGTGGCATACGCTCGTCATCAACCATGATCAATGTACCGTTACGTTCAACCACGGGGCGTTTGTCTGACAAATACAGAGGAACAATTTCGATGTTTTCTTGGTAGATATATTGCCAAATATCAAGTTCAGTCCAGTTAGATAACGGGAATACACGGATACTTTCGCCCGGGTTAACTTGGCTGTTATACGTATTCCAAAGTTCTGGACGTTGATTTTTCGGATCCCAGCGATGGTGCTTATCACGGAATGAATAAACACGCTCTTTTGCACGTGACTTTTCTTCGTCACGACGTGCACCACCGAATGCTGCGTCAAAGCCATACTTATCAAGTGCTTGTTTCAAGCCTTGCGTTTTCATCACGTCAGTGTGTTTCGCTGAGCCGTGTGTAAACGGGCCGACGCCCATGGCAATACCTTCAGGGTTCTTATGAACAATCAGGTCAAAGTTATATTCTTTTGCCAAGCGGTCGCGAAACTCAATCATTTCACGAAATTTCCAATCCGTATCTACGTGCAGTAGAGGGAAAGGAATCTTTGCTGGGTAAAATGCTTTACGAGCCAAATGCAGTAACACTGAAGAGTCTTTACCAATAGAGTAAAGCATCACTGGGTTATCAAATTCTGCAGCGACTTCGCGAATAATCTTTATACTTTCAGCTTCAAGTTGCTGAAGGTGGGTTAAAGCCATTGTTCGTCGTCCTACTGTTAATTAAATTAAGTCTATTAAGCTACTTGGGTAATGGGTTGTGCAAAGCTACTGATCTGCTCCGTTTGCCCAAACCATGCTAATTCTTCGTGTAGTGCAGCGACCTCACCAATGATTAATAGTGCGGGTGATTGAATATTATGCTGCTCTATTTTTGCTGCCAATTCACCGAGTGTGCCGCGGACGACACGCTGTGACTGACGTGTGCCATTTTCTACAATGGCTATGGGTGTTTCAGGTGATCTACCGTGTTCTAGCAGCTTGGCCTGAATATGTGGCGATTTAATCACGCCCATGTAAACAGCCAAGGTTTGATTTGATTGCGCAAGTCCGCGCCAATCCAATTCTTGACCATCCTTTTTACAGTGCCCAGTAACAAACTGAATGGCTTGTGCATGGTCTCTGTGTGTTAAAGGAATACCTGAGTATGCACTACAACCAGCGGCAGCAGTTATCCCCGGTACAATTTGATATTTAACGCCGTGTTTGGCCAGCACTTGGACTTCTTCGCCGCCTCGGCCATAGATAAACGGGTCACCACCTTTGATACGGCACACCTTTTTACCTTGCTTGGCGAAGTTCACCAGCATTTGGTTAGTATCTTCTTGCTTAACACTATGGTGGCCAGCTTTTTTACCAACGCAGACTAAATCGGCATCGCGTCTCACTAGCTCCATAATTTCATCAGACACTAAGTAATCATAAACGACAACATCAGCTTGCTGCATAAGTTGTAGGGCTTTAATGGTTAGTAACTCTGGGTCGCCAGGACCTGCACCGACCACATACACCTCGCCTTCTGGCGCACTAGGCTGCGTCAGCATATCGTTAAGTTGCTGCTGAGCGCCTTGCTCATCACCGACCTGTACTTTACTGACGATACTTGAATCAAACACACGCTCCCAAAATTGACGTCGGTCTGAAAAGGTATTGAAGCGTGCTTTGACTTGATCTCTGAAATCACCTGCTAATTTGGCCAATCTGCCTGTGTGATGTGGGATCAAGGTTTCTAATTTTTCTCTGATCCTACGCGCTAATACAGGTGCAGTACCGGCGCTTGAAATAGCGATGGTAATAGGGTCTCTATCAACGATAGATGGGAAGATAAAACCACATTTAGGTTGGTCGTCTACCACATTAACGAATATGTTTTGCGCGTTAGCAGCATTGAACACGGCCTTATTAACTGCTTCATTGTCAGTCGCGGCAATGATCAACATCATGCCCAGTACGTGGTGCGTATCAAAATACTCTTTAACGAGATTTAATTGACCCTGTTCTGCTAACTCGACCAGTTCGGTACAAAACTCAGGAGCGACGACAGTGACTTGTGCACGTGCTTTTAGAAATGCTTGGCATTTTCGTAAAGCGACATCGCCGCCACCGACTACCAATACTGGTTTGTCGTCTAACTTAGTAAATATCGGTAAATATTGCACAACATTCGCCCCTAAATGCATAACCTTGATGTAAGCCAACTAAAATGACTTAGTAGGAGGGCAGAATATATCGGCCTTTAAAGACAAAAAAATAATATTAACCCAAATTATATAACTAAAAGTTATATACCGACTTCGATTTGGGTTTAAGGCTTATATTTCAAGGCCTAGAGGCTAAAATGTATCCATATTAGCAACTTATAGCGATTGGTTATGAGATATAATCGAACGCACAGAGTGGAACAGATTTCATTTTGGTTATCAAAGAGTACGATTGAGGACAAATGTCCTGTAGGGGGCGCGTGTAATTTATTCTACTGGGTGTATAACAAGAGAAATTGTTTGATAGCTATTGAACCATGAGGTGGTTTAAAGTTTTAAGGAGACGTAATGAGTATAGAGCAGCAAGTTACGATGAGCGATGCAACACGCGTGCTTGAGCTAATGGATTTAACCTCGCTCAATGATGATGATACACAGCAAAGTATTATTGCTATGTTAGACAATATTGATGCACACATTGCGCTGCCTGCAGCAGTCTGTGTGTATCCCCAATTTGTTCGTTTATGCAAAATGGAGCTAGCAGCTCGTGGGTGGCAAAAGGTTAAAGTTGCGACCGTAACCAACTTCCCATGTGGTGAGCAGCCACTTGAGCAAGTGTTAGCACAAACACAGCAAGCAATTGACGATGGTGCCGATGAAATCGATTTAGTGATGCCGTATAACCAAGTGGTGGCCGGCGATCCGGATACGCCATGGCAATATGTACACTCAAGCAAAAAAGTCTGTGGTACGTTGGTGAAACTTAAAGTGATCATTGAAACCGGTGTACTTGAAAAACCAGAATTAATCGCACAAGCTAGTGATATCGCGATTCTGGCTGGCGCTGATTTCATTAAAACCAGTACTGGCAAGGTATCGGTCAATGCGACCTTGGCCGCTGCACAAGTGATGATAGAGCGTATAAAAATTAACGGCAAGTCTGTTGGGTTTAAAGCGGCTGGCGGTGTTAAAACGGTCGCTCAAGGAGTCCCTTATTTAACGCTCGCGGCTGATATAATGGGCGATGACTGGGTTAACCCAAGCATGTTTAGATTTGGTGCGTCGAGCTTATTGGTGGATGTAAAACAAGTTGTCGCACAGGGGTAATCGGCTTTTTGAGCGGAATTGATGATGTCCGCTCAATTGACGTTTTCTGTGTGTAGCCTTTTCGCTGGTATTGTACTAACTCATCAGTTTTTATAAGTAGAGACTTGATATTTTGCTCAGCCCCACCAATATCCTTCATACAATCGCAATATAACAGCGCTTATTTATGCAACTTAAGTACTTAAAAAGCGGTTTTAAATGGGTGTTTAATAACTGATAAAAAAACAAAAGTTGTGAAAATCATACGATGTATAACTTTTACACTTGTTTTCAGTTTGTTCGTCAGTATAATGGGCATCCACTTTGCAGGGGCGTAGTTCCAATTGGTAGAACAGCGGTCTCCAAAACCGATGGTTGCGGGTTCGAGTCCTGCCGCCCCTGCCACTCTATACTTTTAGTCCAAATTTAAAATAATGTGTGTTGTACTCGTCGCTTATTTATAAATTTGGATTTAATGGATTAACCCTGTCTAAGACAGGGTTGTTGTGTCTGTATTTAAGGTAAAACAATTATGAGCACTAATGTTGAAAACCCGTCTAGCTCGATGGACACGGTAAAATGGCTAGTTGCAGTTGTACTACTCACTGGCGCAGTAGTTGGTAACTACATGTATGCAGATATGTCTGCACTAGTACGCGCCGTCGGTGTTGTGGTTGCTGTGGGTGCCGCTCTAGGTATCGCTGCGACGACTGAAAAAGGTCGTACTTTTATTGCATTTGCAAAAGAATCTCGTATTGAGGTTCGTAAAGTTGTATGGCCGACGCGTCAAGAAGCAACGCATACCACTTTCATCGTAATGATCGCGACTGTAATTATGGCGTTAGTCCTTTGGGGCTTAGACGGCATTTTATTCCGCATCGTAGGCTTTTTAACAGGTTTGGAGATCTGATCCCATGTCGGATGAGAACAAAGAAAAGAAATTACGTTGGTACGTAATTCAGGCGTTTTCTGGTTTTGAAAAGCGCGTTGCTCAAACAATTATTGAGCACATTAAAATTGAAGGCTTAGAAGAAGACTTCGGTGAAGTACTCGTACCTACAGAAGAAGTTGTAGAGATGCGTGCTGGTCAAAAGCGCAAGTCTGAGCGTAAATTCTTCCCAGGTTACGTCCTTGTTCAGATGGTGATGAACGACGCGACTTGGCACTTGGTGAATAGCACACCACGTGTAATGGGCTTTGTTGGCGGTACATCTGATCGTCCTGCACCAATTAGTCAGCGTGAAGCTGATCGCATTCTTAACCGTCTACAAGAGAACGCTGAAGCACCTAAGCCAGCGACGCTGTTTGAGCCGGGTGAAGTGGTTCGTGTTATCGATGGTCCATTCGCAGACTTCAACGGTGTTGTCGAAGAAGTGGATTACGAAAAGAGCCGCTTGAAAGTATCTGTACTTATTTTCGGTCGCTCAACGCCAGTTGACCTTGAGTTCGGTCAGGTAGAGCAAGATACTTAATTTGCAGTATTTTTGTACTATTGCAAAAAATAATTGAAAAAGGCCGCTGATTAAACTATAATCAGCGGCCTTTTTGTAGGTAGACTCAGTCTGCCGCGAAAAGAAAGAATTTTTTAATCGGGAAGCCGTTTGAGTACGCGTCCTCGCGCGCACAAGGCTAAGACCCATTTAACGAGGTTATTAACATGGCTAAAAAAGTTGAAGCTTTAATCAAGCTACAAGTTGCTGCTGGTATGGCTAACCCTAGTCCTCCAGTAGGTCCTGCACTAGGTCAACACGGTGTAAACATCATGGAATTCTGTAAAGCGTTCAACGCACGTACAGAGTCTATCGAGAAAGGCGCACCAGTTCCTGTAATCATTTCTGTTTACAACGACCGTTCATTCACTTTTGATATGAAAACGCCACCTGCATCTTACCTTCTTAAGAAGGCTGCAGGTATCAAGTCTGGTTCTGGCCGTCCAAACACTGAGAAAGTTGGTACTGTAACACGTGCACAACTAGAAGAGATTGTTGAGACTAAACGTCCTGACCTTACTGCTGCTGATATGGACGCAGCTGTACGCACGATTGCAGGTTCTGCACGTGCAATGGGCTTGAATGTAGAAGGGTAATTGAGAATGGCTAAATTAACTAAGCGTATGCGCGTAATCCGCGAAAAAGTTGACGTAACTAAAGAGTACGAAATCAACGAAGCTGTTGCTCTTCTTAAAGAACTAGCTACTGCTAAATTCACTGAAAGTGTTGACGTTGCTGTAAACCTTGGCATCGACGCTCGTAAATCAGACCAAAACGTACGTGGTGCAACTGTACTACCACACGGTACTGGTCGTGAAGTACGCGTTGCTGTATTCACTCAAGGTGCTAACGCAGACGCTGCTAAAGAAGCTGGTGCTGATTTAGTTGGTATGGAAGACCTTGCTGAGCAGGTTAAGAAAGGCGAAATGAACTTTGACGTTGTTGTTGCTTCTCCAGATGCAATGCGCGTTGTTGGTCAACTAGGTCAAATCCTAGGTCCACGTGGCCTTATGCCTAACCCTAAAACTGGTACTGTAACACCTAACGTTGCAGAAGCAGTTAAAAATGCTAAAGCTGGTCAGGTTCGTTACCGTAACGACAAGAACGGTATCATCCATACTACAATCGGTAAGGTTGACTTTGACGCGAACCAGCTTCAAGAAAACCTTGAAGCACTTATCGTTGCTCTTAAGAAGGCTAAGCCTTCTCAAGCGAAAGGTACTTACTTGAAGAAAGTAAGCATCTCAACGACTATGGGCGCGGGTGTTGCTGTAGACCAAGCTACTCTAAACACGCAACTAGCGTAATTTAGATTTTAGCGTTTACATGGCGTAAAAATTAGACTATAATTTTGCGCCATTTCGTTGAGAAGTGACTTCCAACGAAGCAAAGAATTCGGGTTGAAGCGCATAATTTCGAACTGTTGTTTATCAAATTTGGTCTACAATAAAATCGATAAATTGCGTTTCCGTCCAAGACCGTAGGTGTAACCTAGTTACTTAATCTTCCTACGTAGACGGTGTGAATCCCAGCTAGATTTTTCCTAATCTTCTGGTTCTCGCCGTAAAAAGCAGCTCAGAGTCATTTGACTGTGAGTAAAGTAGAACTGGGGACTTGTTCCCATATTAACCAGGAGTAACACCCATGGCTTTAAATCTTCAAGACAAAAAAGCAATTGTTGCTGAAGTCAACGAAGCTGCCAAAGGTGCTCTATCTGCAGTAGTTGCAGATTCTCGTGGTGTAACAGTAGATGCTATCACTGCGCTTCGTAAAGAAGCTCGTGAAGCAGGCGTATGGATGAAAGTTGTCCGTAACACGCTTGCAAAACGCGCTGTTGAAGGTACTGATTATGAGTGCCTTAACGAATCGCTAGTAGGCCCAAGCCTAATCGCTTTCTCTTCAGAGCACCCAGGTGCTGCTGCTCGTATCTTTGCTGATTTCGCAAAGAAAAACGAGTTGTTCGAACTGAAAGCGGCTGCATTTGAAGGCAATGTTGTTGACGTAGATATGCTTGCTAAGCTACCTACTTACGACGAAGCTGTTGCACGCTTAATGAGCGCTATGAAAGAAGCGTCAGCTGGTAAATTGGTTAAAACAATTGAAGCTGTACGTGTTCAGAAAGCTGAAGAAGCTGCTTAATCGCACCTTTTACTCTTTCATCAATAAATTTTTTGAACCTCATGGGTTCGTGATTAATTAGGAAACTTAAAATGTCTGTAACTAAAGACCAAATCCTTGACGCGATTGCTGAAATGTCAGTAATGGAAGTTGTTGAACTAGTTGAAGCAATGGAAGAAAAATTCGGCGTAACTGCAGCTGCTGCTGTTGTTGCTGCTGGTCCAGCTGAAGCTGCTGAAGAGAAGACTGAGTTCGACGTAATCCTAGCTGGCGCTGGCGGTAACAAAGTTGCTGCTATCAAAGCTGTACGTGGTGCAACTGGTCTTGGCCTTAAAGAAGCAAAAGCTCTTGTTGAGTCTGCTCCTGCGCCAATCAAAGAAGCTGTTTCTAAAGAAGAAGCTGAAGCACTTAAGAAAGATCTTGAAGAAGCTGGTGCTGAAGTTGAGATCAAGTAATCTAGCATACGCTAGGTTCGCTGCCTGAGAAATCAGGCAAGGGCTGGTGATTTTTTAATCACCGGCCCTTTTGCGCTCTAGAGCGAAAGTATTACTATTGCGCAATAAAAACCTAAATTCTTCAAGTTTTTCAATAATTTAAACCTTTTGGGAAACTGTTGGGTTTAGGTAGACAATTTAGATGTTGTTATCATGGCTTAGATGCCAATGAATGCTGTTCTGCATGAACAGGTTGGGTCAAAGATCAGCAAGCTGAGGAACCCCATGGCTTACTCTTATTCTGAAAAGAAACGTATCCGTAAGGATTTTGGTAAACGTCCACAAGTTTTGGATATACCTTTCCTTTTGCAAACGCAGTTGGAATCGTTTAAAAAATTCATTACGCCGGACGCGGATGGCGATACTGGATTGGAAGCTGCATTCCGTTCTGTATTCCCTATCAAAAGCTACTCGGGCAATTCTGAACTTCAATACGTGAGTTACCGTATCGGAGAACCAGTATTCGATGTAAAAGAATGTCAAATTCGCGGCGTGACTTATTCTGCTCCACTTCGCGTTAAATTACGTCTTGTGTTAATGGACAAAGAAGCTCCAGGCACAGTCAAAGACATTAAAGAGCAAGAAGTTTACATGGGCGAGATCCCGCTCATGACAGACACAGGTACTTTCGTTATTAACGGTACCGAGCGTGTTATCGTTTCTCAGCTACACCGTTCACCTGGTGTATTCTTTGATAACGACCGCGGTAAATCACATTCATCGGGTAAAGTGCTTTATAACGCACGTGTTATCCCTTACCGTGGTTCATGGTTAGACTTTGAATTTGATGTTAAAGATAACCTTTTCGTTCGTATTGACCGTCGTCGTAAGCTACCGGCTTCAATCATTTTACGTGCACTAGAGTACACAACAGAGCAAATTCTTGATCTGTTCTTCGAAACGACAAGCTTCGAAGTAGTAAACGGTAAAGTGATGATGGAACTAGTACCATCTCGCCTACGTGGTGAAACTGCTGCATTTGATATTAAAGATGCAGACGGTGAGGTATTGGTTGAACAGAGCCGTCGTATCACAGCTCGTCACATCAAAAACATCGAGAAAAAAGGCATCACGCAACTTGAAGTGCCACATGAGTATATCATTGGTCGCGTAGTTGCTAAAAACTACATCGATGAGTCAACAGGTGAGATCATTGCTGAAGCGAACGCTGAATTATCGCTAGAGCTAATGGCTGAGCTTGTGAAAGCGGGTCACACTAAGATCGATACGCTTTACATCAATGAAGTAGACAGCGGTGCGTACATGTCTGAGACTGTTCGTATTGATTCTTCTTCAAACCGCCTAGAAGCATTGGTAGAAATTTACCGCATGATGCGCCCAGGCGAGCCACCAACGAAAGATGCTGCTGAAGCACTATTCGATAACCTATTCTTCTCTGAAGAGCGTTACGATCTATCAACGGTAGGTCGCATGAAGTTCAATAGCCGTGTTGGTTATGATTCAGATACAGGCCCAGGCACACTGTGTAAAGAAGACATCGTTTCTGTTATGAAAGTCCTTATCGACATTCGTAACGGTAAAGGTGAAGTGGATGATATCGACCACTTAGGTAACCGTCGTATTCGTTCTGTAGGTGAAATGGCTGAAAACCAATTCCGTGTTGGTCTAGTACGTGTAGAGCGTGCTGTACGTGAGCGTCTAAGTCTAGGTGATCTAGATAACGTGATGCCACAAGATCTGATCAATGCTAAGCCGATTTCTGCAGCTGTTAAAGAATTCTTTGGTTCTTCTCAGTTGTCACAGTTCATGGACCAAAACAACCCGCTTTCAGAAGTAACGCACAAGCGTCGTATTTCTGCATTAGGTCCGGGTGGTTTGACACGTGAGCGTGCAGGCTTCGAAGTTCGAGACGTACACGTAACGCACTACGGTCGTGTTTGTCCAATCGAAACGCCTGAAGGTCCAAACATCGGTCTAATCAACTCATTGTCAACATATGCTCGTACAAACGACTATGGTTTCCTAGAGACTCCATACCGTAAAGTTGTTGACGGTATCGTTACTGACGAGGTTGATTACCTATCTGCAATTGAAGAAGGTCAGTTCGTAATCGCACAGGCGAATACAAACTTGACTGAAGAAAATCAGTTTGCAGAAGAGCTAATTCCGTGTCGTCACAAAGGTGAATCAACCTTTATGCCGAGCGACAGCATCCAGTATATGGATGTATCTCCACAGCAGGTTATCTCTGTGGCAGCGGCACTTATCCCATTCCTTGAACACGATGATGCAAACCGTGCATTGATGGGATCGAACATGCAACGTCAAGCAGTACCAACACTACGCGCTGATAAGCCGTTAGTAGGTACAGGTATCGAGCGTACACTTGCAAAAGATTCAGGTGTAACAATCGTTGCTAAGCGTGGCGGTGTAGTTAAGTACGCTGATGCGAGCCGTATCGTTGTTAACGTTAATGAAGATGAGCGCGTTCCAGGTGAAGCGGGTATCGACATTTACAACTTAACTAAGTACACGCGCTCGAACCAAAACACATGTATCAACCAAAAACCAACTTGTATGGTTGGTGAGCCAGTAGTACGTGGTGACGTACTTGCTGATGGTCCTTCAACGGACTTAGGTGACTTGGCACTTGGTCAGAACTTACGTGTTGCGTTCATGCCTTGGAATGGTTACAACTTTGAGGATTCAATCCTACTTTCTGAGCGAGTTGTACAAGAAGATCGTCTAACTACGATCCACATCCAAGAGCTACAGTGTATCGCTCGTGATACGAAGCTTGGTCCAGAAGAGATCACAGCTGATATTCCTAACGTAGGTGAGTCTGCACTTGGCAAACTAGATGAGTCTGGTGTTGTTTACATCGGTGCTGAAGTGAAAGGCGGCGATATCCTAGTAGGTAAAGTAACACCGAAAGGCGAAACGCAGCTGACACCTGAAGAAAAGCTTCTACGTGCAATCTTCGGTGAAAAAGCGTCTGACGTTAAAGATAGTTCTTTACGTGTACCTAACTCTGTATCTGGTACTGTTATCGACGTTCAAGTATTCACACGTGATGGTGTTGAAAAAGACAAGCGTGCACTAGAAGTTGAAGAAATGCAGCTTCGTGAAGCGAAGAAAGACTTCAACGAAGAGTTCAAGATCCTTGAAGGCGGTATTTTAAACCGTGCGCGTAAGTTACTTGTTGAATCTGGTCAAAACGAAGATGCAATTGCACTTCTAGGTGCTGAAAAGCTACTAACTCAGAGCCTTGCAGATGAAGCACAACAAGCAGAACTTGAGCAACTTGCTGCACAGTACGATGAGCTTAAAGCTGAATACGACAAGAAGTTTGAGAACAAGCGTCGCAAGATCACACAAGGTGATGACTTAGCGCCGGGCGTACTTAAGATTGTTAAAGTTTACCTAGCTGTTAAACGTCGTATCCAACCAGGTGATAAGATGGCTGGTCGTCACGGTAACAAAGGTGTTATCTCGACAATCGTACCAGTAGAAGATATGCCTTACGATGAAAGAGGTCGTACGGTAGACATCGTTCTTAACCCACTAGGTGTACCATCTCGTATGAACATCGGTCAGATCCTTGAAACGCATATGGGTCTGGCGGCACGTGGTATCGGTGAGC
Organism: Pseudoalteromonas luteoviolacea; assembly: GCF_001750165.1. Lineage (NCBI taxonomy): Bacteria > Pseudomonadati > Pseudomonadota > Gammaproteobacteria > Alteromonadales > Pseudoalteromonadaceae > Pseudoalteromonas > Pseudoalteromonas luteoviolacea. The sequence continues at coordinate 4,576,012 of NZ_CP015411.1, read as the reverse complement.
GCATCGAAGACATGATGAAAGAGCAAGCGGAGCTTCATGAGCTACGTGATTTCATCAAGAAAGCGTATGAGCTTGGTGACTGCCGTCAAGAAGTAGACATTGCTAGCTTCTCTGATGACGAAGTTCGTCGTCTAGCTAACAACCTTAAAGGTGGTCTACCAATCGCGACGCCAGCATTCGATGGTGCTAAAGAGAGCGAAATCAAAGAGCTACTAGAGCTGGGTGGTTACCCGTCAAGTGGTCAGGTTACGCTTTATGATGGTCGTACTGGTGATGCGTTTGAGCGTCAAGTAACTGTTGGTTACATGTACATGCTGAAACTAAACCACTTAGTAGACGACAAGATGCACGCGCGTTCAACGGGTTCTTACAGCCTAGTTACTCAGCAGCCGCTGGGTGGTAAAGCACAGTTCGGTGGACAGCGTTTCGGTGAGATGGAGGTATGGGCATTAGAAGCATACGGTGCTGCCTATACACTACAGGAAATGTTGACAGTTAAGTCGGATGACGTAAACGGTCGTACTAAGATGTATAAGAACATCGTAGACGGTAACCACAAGATGGAACCGGGTATGCCTGAGTCATTCAACGTATTGTTGAAAGAAATCCGCTCGCTAGGTATCAACATCGAGTTGGAAGAAAGTTAATCCGACCGGCAGCTCTACAGAGCTGCCAATCCGGACTGTAACTGTAAAGAATGAAGGGGTGAGCAATGCTTGCCCTCAAGATTAACTCCGACAGGAGAGCTAAGGTGAAAGACTTACTTAAGTTTCTGAAGCAACAAAATAAGACCGAAGAATTCGATGCAATTCGCATTGGTCTTTCTTCGCCAGACATGGTTCGCTCATGGTCATACGGTGAAGTAAAGAAACCTGAGACAATCAACTACCGTACTTTCAAGCCTGAGCGTGACGGCTTATTCTGTGCCCGTATCTTCGGCCCAGTAAAAGATTACGAATGTTTGTGTGGTAAATACAAGCGATTAAAACACCGTGGTGTTATCTGTGAGAAGTGTGGCGTTGAAGTTACACTAACTAAAGTGCGTCGTGACCGCATGGGTCACATTGAGCTTGCAAGTCCAGTTGCGCATATTTGGTTCCTTAAATCACTACCGTCTCGTATCGGCTTAATGCTTGATATGACACTTCGTGACATCGAACGTGTACTTTACTTCGAATCTTTCGTAGTAACAGAGCCTGGTATGACAACGCTTGAGCGCGGTCAGCTATTAGGTGAAGAAGAGTACCTAGATGCACTTGAAGAGCACGGTGATGAGTTCGAAGCTAAGATGGGTGCAGAAGCTGTACTTGATCTACTTCGCGAACTAGACCTTGGTCAGCTAATCGCAGAAATGCGTGAAGAGTTACCTACAATTAACTCTGAGACTAAGCGTAAGAAAATTACTAAGCGTCTTAAGCTTATGGAATCGTTCCACCAATCAGGTAACAACCCTGAGTGGATGATCATGAGCGTGCTACCAGTACTTCCACCAGATCTACGTCCACTAGTACCACTAGATGGCGGTCGTTTTGCGACTTCAGATCTGAACGACCTATACCGTCGTGTTATCAACCGTAACAACCGTCTGAAGCGTCTACTAGACTTAGCTGCACCAGACATCATCGTACGTAACGAAAAGCGTATGTTACAAGAAGCGGTTGATGCATTACTTGATAACGGTCGTCGTGGTCGTGCGATCACGGGTTCTAACAAGCGTCCACTTAAGTCGCTTGCAGACATGATCAAAGGTAAGCAAGGTCGTTTCCGTCAAAACCTTCTTGGTAAGCGTGTTGACTACTCAGGCCGTTCTGTAATCACAGTTGGCCCAACGCTTAAACTTCACCAGTGTGGTCTTCCGAAGAAGATGGCACTAGAGCTATTTAAGCCATTCATCTACGGTAAGCTAGAGCGCCGTGGTATGGCGACTACCATCAAAGCTGCGAAGAAGATGGTAGAGCGTGAAGTACCAGAGGTTTGGGACGTACTTGATGAAGTGATCCGTGAACACCCAGTTCTATTGAACCGTGCTCCTACACTTCACAGACTTGGTATCCAAGCATTTGAACCGGTACTAATCGAAGGTAAAGCAATCCACCTACACCCATTGGTGTGTGCGGCGTATAACGCTGACTTCGATGGTGACCAAATGGCGGTACACGTACCGTTGACGTTAGAAGCACAGCTTGAAGCACGTGCACTAATGATGTCTACAAACAACATCCTTTCACCTGCAAGTGGTGAGCCTATCATCGTACCTTCACAGGACGTTGTATTAGGTCTTTACTACATGACGCGTGATCGCATCAATGCGAAAGGCGAAGGTATTGCGTTTAAAGACCCGAAAGAAGCTGAAAAAGCATACCGTACAGGTAGCGCAGAGCTTCACGCACGCGTTAAAGTTCGTCTAACAGAGACTATCGTTGACGAAGAGACTGGCGAGCGTTCGGAAAAAACTCATGTTGTTGATACAACAGTAGGTCGTGCGATCCTCTCATTGATCATGCCAAAAGGTCTACCGTTTGAGCTTATCAACAGAGCACTTGGTAAGAAGCAGATCTCTGGTCTTCTTAATGAGTGTTACCGTCGCCTAGGTCTGAAAGACACCGTTGTGTTTGCTGACCAAGTGATGTACACAGGTTTCCACTATGCGATGAAGTCAGGTGTATCTATCGGTATTAACGATATGGTAATTCCACCTACGAAGACTGAAATCATCGAGCGCGCTGAAGCTGAGGTTGCTGAAATCAACCAACAGTTCCAGTCTGGTCTTGTAACTGCTGGTGAGAAATACAACAAAGTTATCGATATCTGGTCACGTGTTAACGAAAACCTTTCACGTGAAATGATGGCGAACTTATCGAAAGACACGGTAGTGAATGCACAGGGTGAAGAAGAGCAACAAGACTCTTTCAACTCAGTATTCATGATGGCAGACTCGGGCGCACGTGGTAGTGCAGCTCAGATACGTCAGCTAGCAGGTATGCGTGGTCTAATGGCACGTCCAGATGGTTCAATCATCGAGACGCCAATCACAGCTAACTTCCGTGAAGGTCTAAACGTACTTCAGTACTTCATCTCGACGCACGGTGCACGTAAAGGTCTTGCCGATACCGCACTTAAGACAGCGAACTCGGGTTACCTAACTCGTCGTCTAGTAGATGTTGCACAAGATTTGGTTATCAACGAATCAGATTGTGGTACGTTAGAAGGTCTAGTAATGAAGCCGCTAATCGAAGGTGGTGACGTTGTAGAACCACTTCGCGAGCGTGTTCTAGGTCGTGTTGTTGCTGAAGACGTATGTAAGCCAGGTACTGACATCGTACTTGTTGAGCGTAACGTAATGCTTGATGAAAAACTGTGTGACCTTTTAGAAGAGCACTCAGTAGATGAAGTTAAAGTACGCTCTGTAATCACTTGTGAAAATGACTTTGGTGTTTGTGCATTCTGTTACGGTCGTGACCTTGCACGTGGCCACATCATCAACCCAGGTGAGGCAGTCGGTGTAATCGCTGCTCAGTCAATCGGTGAGCCAGGTACACAGCTTACGATGCGTACGTTCCACATTGGTGGTGCGGCATCAAGAGCATCTGCTGAAAACAGCGTACAAGTTAAAAACAACGGTAGCATGAAGTTACACAATGCAAAATATGTATTGAATACTGATGGCAAGATCGTTGTAACTTCACGTTCGACTGAAATCACAGTTATCGATGAGCAAGGTCGTGAGAAAGAGCGTTATAAAGTACCTTACGGTGCGGTTCTTTCTATACAAGATGGCGCTGAAGTTAAAGGTAATGATATTGTTGCTACGTGGGACCCGCATAGTCACCCAATCGTTATCGAGCACCAGTCAAAAGTATCGTTCAGCGATATCGATGACTCAAACACAGAAGCACAGACTGATGAGCTTACTGGTCTAACGCGTGTTGTTGTTAAAGACTTAGCTAAGGTGAATGCAAAAGAGCCTAAGTTAATCATTGAAAACGAAGAGCGTGGCCTACAAGAGATTCGTCTACCTTCATTCACCACGATTGAAATCACAGACGGCGCAACTGTTCAGCCGGGTGACGTATTAGCACGTATCCCGCAAGAAGGTTCGAAGACTCGTGATATCACCGGTGGTCTACCTCGAGTTGCTGACTTATTCGAAGCGCGTAAGCCAAAAGATCCTGCAATCCTTGCAGAGATCACAGGTACTGTGAGCTTCGGTAAAGAGACGAAAGGTAAGAAGCGTCTAGTGATCACGCCTGAGCAAGGTGATGCTTACGAAGAGATGATCCCGAAATGGCGTCAGCTTAACGTGTTCGAAGGTGAACAGGTTGCTAAAGGTGAAGTTATTGCCGATGGTCCTGAGTCTCCACATGACATCCTACGTCTACGTGGCGTGACTGATGTATCAAACTACATCACGAACGAAGTTCAGGAAGTATACCGTCTACAGGGTGTAAAGATTAACGATAAGCACATTGAGACGATCGTTCGTCAGATGCTGCGTAAGTGTATCATCATCGACGGTGGTGACACTGAGTTCCTAGCAGGCGAGCAAGCTGAAGTTGCACGCGTAAACATTGCTAACCGTGAACTTGAGAAGCAAGGTAAGATCCCAGCGAAGTTTGAAATTCAGCTAATGGGTATTACTAAAGCGTCACTAGCGACTGAGTCATTCATCTCAGCAGCATCGTTCCAGGAAACAACACGTGTCCTAACTGAAGCAGCTGTAAATGGTAAGAGCGACGAACTACGTGGTCTTAAAGAAAACGTAATCGTTGGTCGTTTGATCCCAGCAGGTACAGGTTTTGCGTATCACCAAGAGCGTATCAACCGTCGTAAAGAAAGCGAACTACCAGCTGAAGAGCAAACAGTAAGTGCAGAAGAAGCGTCACAAGCGCTAACAGACGCACTTAATGCTGACCTACTAGGTGGCAATAAGTAAGCTCTAAAGGCGACATAGCCGATATTTAAAAGGCCGCCCAATAGGGCGGCCTTTTTGATCTTGCGCACGAATAAGTGTGAAGCAAAGAATATAGGTGTCATCTTGATGTCTTATAAAACTGTCAATATCTAGCGTTTTGCACTGTTTCTGATTGAGGGATAGCTAACGAGATAATGGTCTGACACGGTTGAATCGTGGTTGTGCTATTTCATGTTATCGGTTTTTTGAGATTAGACACATTGTCAGTGAGTGGGCGTAAAAATCCACAAAATCGACGAAAAGTAGTGCTGTAAAATGGATTTTTATTGACAGGTTAATCTTTGCTCATTAAAATTCGGCCACCCATTTATTCGTTCCATTAAAATGGAAGGAAAATTTGGGTCGATTTTATTTTTTCAGTAGTAATTTTAACTAATCAGGAGCTATTTAATGGCAACTATTAACCAGCTAGTACGTAAGCCACGTCGCAGCAAGGTTACAAAGAGCAACTCTGCTGCTCTTAAAGCTTGTCCTCAAAAGCGTGGTGTATGTACTCGTGTATATACAACTACACCAAAGAAACCAAACTCTGCATTACGTAAAGTAGCGCGTGTTCGTCTTACGAACGGTTTCGAAGTAACTTCTTACATTGGCGGTGAAGGCCACAACCTTCAAGAGCACAGTGTAATCCTTATCCGTGGTGGTCGTGTTAAAGACTTATCAGGTGTGCGTTTCCACACTGTACGTGGTGCGCTTGACTGTGCGGGTGTTAACGATCGTAAACAAGGTCGTTCTAAGTACGGTGCAAAACGTCCTAAGGGCTAATGGTTCTCCGTTAGTAAGGCCAAGCACTTAAGTTTTAATATTGAATAATTTGTTTTGGGTATTCGTTGAAAAAAACGAACCTGAAGATATCGGAGAGATAAAATGCCTAGAAGACGCGTAATAGGTCAACGTAAAATTCTTCCAGATCCGAAGTTCGGATCAGAACTTCTTGCTAAATTCGTTAACGTAGTAATGTTAGACGGCAAGAAATCTACTGCTGAAAAAATCGTATACGGTGCGCTAGACGTGGCTGCTGAAAAATCAGGCAAGTCGCACCTAGAAATCTTTGAATCTGCACTTGAAAATGTACGCCCTGCGGTTGAGGTTAAGTCTCGTCGTGTTGGTGGTTCTACATACCAAGTACCAGTTGAAGTACGTCCAGTTCGTCGCAACGCATTAGGTATGCGTTGGTTAGTAGACTCTGCACGTAAGCGTGGCGAGAAATCAATGGGTCTTCGTCTTGCACAAGAGATCCTTGACGCTGCGGAAAACAAAGGCACTGCGGTTAAGAAACGTGAAGACGTTCACCGTATGGCTGAAGCGAACAAAGCATTCGCTCACTACCGTTGGTAATCTGCCCAAGACCTTTAAGAGGATATTATGGCACGTACTACTCCAATTGAGCGCTACCGTAACATCGGTATCTGTGCTCACGTAGATGCAGGTAAAACCACCACAACAGAACGTGTACTTTATTACACGGGCTTATCTCACAAAATTGGTGAGGTGCATGATGGTGCTGCAACTATGGACTGGATGGAGCAGGAGCAGGAGCGTGGTATTACCATCACTTCTGCTGCGACAACGTGTTTCTGGAAAGGTATGGATGCTCAGTTCCCTGAGCATCGCATCAATATCATTGATACTCCAGGACACGTAGACTTTACTATCGAAGTAGAACGCTCTTTGCGTGTACTTGATGGTGCAGTTGTTGTTCTTTGTGCTTCATCAGGCGTACAACCACAAACAGAAACTGTTTGGCGTCAAGCCAATAAATACGAAGTTCCTCGTATGATCTTCGTTAACAAGATGGACCGTACTGGTGCAGATTTCTTGGCAGTTGTGGATCAGGTGAAAGACCGCCTTGGTGCGACACCTGTGCCTATTCAGTTACCTATTGGTGCTGAAGATGAATTTAAAGGTGTTATTGATCTCATTAAAATGAAAGCCATTAACTGGAACGAAAGTGACCAGGGCATGACTTTCACTTATGAAGAGATCCCGGCAGAACTTCAGGATTTAGCTGAAGAGTGGCACTCTCACTTAGTTGAAAGTGCAGCTGAAGCGACTGAAGAACTAATGGACAAATATTTAGAAGAAGGTGAGTTGAGCGAAGAAGAGATTAAATCTGCGATTCGTCAACTAACATTGAGCAACGAAATTGTGCCAATGTCATGTGGTAGTGCATTCAAAAACAAAGGCGTTCAAGCTGTGCTTGATGCTGTGATTGAATTCATGCCTTCACCAACAGAGGTTAAAGAGATTCAGGGTATCCTTGAGGACGACTCTGAAGCTACTCGTCCAGCAAGTGACGACGCGCCGTTTGCGGCGTTGGCGTTCAAGATTGCGACAGACCCGTTTGTTGGTACATTGACTTTCTTCCGAGTTTATTCTGGTACAGTTGGTCAAGGTGACTCTGTCTATAACCCTGTTAAGGGCAAGAAAGAGCGTTTTGGTCGTATTGTTCAGATGCACTCAAATTCGCGCGAAGAAATTAAAGAAGTTCGCGCCGGTGATATTGCTGCTGCGATTGGACTTAAAGACGTTACCACTGGTGACACGCTTTGTTCTCAAGATTCAGTGATCACATTAGAGCGTATGGAATTTCCAGAGCCAGTGATCTCAGTAGCGGTAGAGCCGAAAACAGTCGCTGATCAGGAAAAAATGGGCATTGCGCTAGGTAAACTAGCAGCAGAAGACCCGTCTTTCCGTGTTGAAACTGACGAAGAGTCAGGTCAAACGATCATCTCTGGTATGGGTGAACTTCACCTAGATATCATTGTTGACCGTATGAAACGTGAATTCAACGTTGTATGTAACGTTGGTAAGCCACAAGTGGCATACAGAGAAACCATCCGTGGTTCTGTAGAAGCTGAAGGTAAGTTCGTACGTCAATCTGGTGGTCGTGGTCAATATGGTCACGTATGGCTGAAATTGGAACCAATGGACTTTTCTGATGAAGACGCACCAACTTACGAATTCGTTAATGAAATTGTAGGTGGTACGGTCCCTAAGGAATATATCCCAGCGGTTGATAAAGGTATTCAAGAGCAAATGAAACAAGGTGTGCTTGCGGGCTATCCTCTGTTAGGTGTGAAAGCGACGTTATTTGACGGTTCTTTCCACGACGTTGACTCAAATGAAATGGCCTTTAAGATCGCCGGTTCAATTGGCTTCAGAAATGGTGCTTTAGAAGCGCAACCAGTGCTTTTAGAACCTGTTATGAAAGTTGAAGTCACTACCCCTGAAGAAAACATGGGTGACGTAGTAGGCGACTTAAACCGTCGTCGCGGCATGATCGAAGGCATGGAAGATGCTTTTGGTGGTCTTAAGCTTGTCAATGCACAAGTACCACTGTCTGAAATGTTCGGTTATGCAACTGATTTACGTTCTGCAACGCAAGGTCGTGCTTCGTACTCAATGGAATTTTCCAAGTACGCAGAAGCGGCGAAAAACGTTGCCGACGCAATAATTGCAGCTCGCGCTGTTAAGTAATTTTAGTTCGGTCCGGTCTTAGGGCTGGACTTTAATTTCTTTATAGGAAATTTTAAAATGGCAAAAGAAAAGTTTGAACGCGTAAAACCGCACGTTAACGTTGGTACAATCGGCCACGTTGACCACGGTAAAACAACTCTAACAGCAGCAATCACTAACGTACTTGCAAAAGTATACGGTGGTGAAGCACGTGACTTCGCTCAAATCGATAACGCTCCAGAAGAGCGTGAGCGTGGTATCACAATCGCAACTTCACACGTAGAGTACGATACTCCAACTCGTCACTACGCACACGTTGACTGTCCTGGACACGCTGACTATGTTAAAAACATGATCACTGGTGCTGCTCAGATGGACGGCGCGATCCTAGTAGTTGCTGCAACTGATGGTCCTATGCCTCAGACTCGTGAGCACATCCTACTTTCACGTCAGGTTGGTGTACCTTACATCATCGTATTCATGAACAAATGTGACATGGTTGATGACGAAGAGCTAATCGAACTAGTAGAGATGGAAGTTCGTGAACTTCTTTCTGAGTACGATTTCCCAGGTGATGACCTACCACTAATCCAAGGTTCAGCGCTTAAAGCACTAGAAGGTGAGAAAGAGTGGGAAGACAAGATCGTTGAGCTTGCAGAAGCACTAGATTCTTACATCCCAGAGCCAGAGCGTGACATCGATAAGCCATTCATCATGCCTATCGAAGACGTATTCTCAATCCAGGGTCGTGGTACTGTTGTAACTGGCCGTGTTGAAGCTGGTATCATCAACGTGAACGACGAAGTTGAAATCGTAGGTGTTAAAGAAACTACGAAGACAACTTGTACGGGTGTTGAAATGTTCCGTAAGCTTCTAGACGAAGGTCGTGCTGGTGAGAACATCGGTGCACTTCTACGTGGTACTAAGCGTGATGAAGTTGAGCGTGGTCAAGTACTATCAGCTCCTGGTTCAATCCAGCCGCACACGAAGTTCACTTCAGAAGTATACGTACTTTCTAAAGATGAAGGTGGTCGTCATACTCCTTTCTTCAAAGGTTACCGTCCACAGTTCTACTTCCGTACAACTGACGTAACTGGTGACATCCAGCTACCAGATGGTGTAGAAATGGTAATGCCTGGTGACAACATCAAGATGACTGTAGAGCTAATCTGCCCAATCGCGATGGACGAAGGTCTACGTTTCGCTATCCGTGAAGGTGGCCGTACAGTTGGTGCTGGTGTTGTAGCATCAATCATCGAGTAATAGTTACACGTTAACTAATTCGATATACGAATATTAAAAAGCCGCTCAATAAGCGGCTTTTTTTATGTTTTTTAGAATATTCTACAGTCTTAGATCTGGTTAAAACGGCTCACTTCACCTTGCGCAAATTGAACGTACTTGCTTCGCTCGTTGTCGTTACATTTTACACGACGTCATCCTGAACTCGTTTCAGGATCCATGGCTTGCTTGTTTTATCTCAGTTATTTCGTTTATAAAGGAGTATTGGTTATTTTCAGTTAAAATGGCTTGTTTCACCTTGCGTAAAAAGAGCGGATTCACTTCGTTCACTATCGCTAGCCTTTAACACGACGTCATCCTGAACTCGTTTCAGGATCCATGCCTTGCTTGTTTTATCTCAGTTGTTTCGTTTATAGAGGTGTATTGTTTATCTTCGGTTAAAACGGCTCACTTCACCTTGCGCAAATTGAACGTACTTGCTTCGCTCGTTGTCGTTACATTTTACACGACGTCATCCTGAACTCGTTTCAGGATCTATGGCTTGCTTGTTTTATCTCAGTTATTTCGTTTATAAAGGAGTATTGGTTATTTTCAGTTAAAATGGCTTGTTTCGCCTTGCGCAAATTGAACGTACTTGCTTCGCTCGTTGTCGTTACATTTTACACGACGTCATCCTGAACTCGTTTCAGGATCTATGGCTTGCTTGTTTTATCTCAGTTATTTCGTTTATAAAGGAGTATTGGTTATTTTCAGTTAAAATGGCTTGTTTCGCCTTGCGTAAAAAGAGCGGATTCACTTCGTTCACTATCGCTAGCCTTTTACACGACGTCATCCTGAACTCGTTTCAGGATCTATGGCTTGCTTGTTTTATCTCAGTTGCTGCGTTTATGGAGGTGTATTGATTTTGTTCGGTTAAAACGGCTCATTTCACCTTGCGTAAAAAGTGCGGCTTCACTTCGCACACTTTCGCTAGCCTTTTACACCTCTCTTGCGCGAAAAGAATGTCAGCGCTTCTCGCTGTGTCATAAACCTTTCGCACTATACTCGCTTCGCACGCTGTCGTTAACAATTTTACTAAGTGATGTGAGTGAGAGTAATGTCATCCTGCAAACATATAACAAACATATAAAGGTCATTAATTACATAATAAGTAAACTATCTCTAAATAAAGTATTAATTGAGGATCTAATTTGATCTCAGATAAATTCTCTATATGATCTTTTCTTAATTATAGTATGTTAAATATACAAAAAAGGGTGGTTTTGTCTGTTTATTGTTCGAAGTGCGTGTTTTTATAAGTTTTTAATAAAAAACACTTGATCCAAATTTAGATCTCCCTATAATGCGCACCCACTGACACGGCGGGATGCGAGAGAAAACGCAAACCAAAGTAAAGGTTAAAGTTAAATTGAAAGATTAATTAAAAAATTAAATTTTCTAGTTGACTTTAAAAGTGAAGCGGTTAATATGGCGCTCCACTTCGCAGCAACGCTGCGGTAACTAACCAAGGGTTAGTTACACTGTTCTTTAAAAATATGAAGCAATCATCTGTGTGGGCACTCGTACAGATTGAGTTCTAACAGCTCTTGATTCAGGAGCAAAAGAATTAGAATCTCAATTTTACTGAGTGACTATAACAGTCAATTCGATTTATTTCTTTTATAAGAAATTATCAATCAGTATTCATTGAGTCAGGTACTTGGTACCAAAAAACTTTTAATTGAAGAGTTTGATCATGGCTCAGATTGAACGCTGGCGGCAGGCCTAACACATGCAAGTCGAGCGGTAACATTTCTAGCTTGCTAGAAGATGACGAGCGGCGGACGGGTGAGTAATGCTTGGGAACGTGCCGTAAGGTGGGGGACAACCATTGGAAACGATGGCTAATACCGCATAATGTCTACGGACCAAAGGGGGCTTCGGCTCTCGCCTTATGATCGGCCCAAGTGGGATTAGCTAGTTGGTAAGGTAATGGCTTACCAAGGCGACGATCCCTAGCTGGTTTGAGAGGATGATCAGCCACACTGGAACTGAGACACGGTCCAGACTCCTACGGGAGGCAGCAGTGGGGAATATTGCACAATGGGCGCAAGCCTGATGCAGCCATGCCGCGTGTGTGAAGAAGGCCTTCGGGTTGTAAAGCACTTTCAGTAAGGAGGAAAGGTTAGTAGTTAATACCTGCTAGCTGTGACGTTACTTACAGAAGAAGCACCGGCTAACTCCGTGCCAGCAGCCGCGGTAATACGGAGGGTGCGAGCGTTAATCGGAATTACTGGGCGTAAAGCGTACGCAGGCGGTTTGTTAAGCGAGATGTGAAAGCCCCGGGCTCAACCTGGGAACTGCATTTCGAACTGGCAAACTAGAGTGTGATAGAGGGTGGTAGAATTTCAGGTGTAGCGGTGAAATGCGTAGAGATCTGAAGGAATACCGATGGCGAAGGCAGCCACCTGGGTCAACACTGACGCTCATGTACGAAAGCGTGGGGAGCAAACAGGATTAGATACCCTGGTAGTCCACGCCGTAAACGATGTCTACTAGGAGCTGGGGTCTTCGGACAACTTTTCCAAAGCTAACGCATTAAGTAGACCGCCTGGGGAGTACGGCCGCAAGGTTAAAACTCAAATGAATTGACGGGGGCCCGCACAAGCGGTGGAGCATGTGGTTTAATTCGATGCAACGCGAAGAACCTTACCTACACTTGACATACAGAGAACTTACCAGAGATGGTTTGGTGCCTTCGGGAACTCTGATACAGGTGCTGCATGGCTGTCGTCAGCTCGTGTTGTGAGATGTTGGGTTAAGTCCCGCAACGAGCGCAACCCCTATCCTTAGTTGCCAGCGATTCGGTCGGGAACTCTAAGGAGACTGCCGGTGATAAACCGGAGGAAGGTGGGGACGACGTCAAGTCATCATGGCCCTTACGTGTAGGGCTACACACGTGCTACAATGGCAGATACAGAGTGCTGCGAACTTGCGAAAGTAAGCGAATCACTTAAAGTCTGTCGTAGTCCGGATTGGAGTCTGCAACTCGACTCCATGAAGTCGGAATCGCTAGTAATCGCGGATCAGAATGCCGCGGTGAATACGTTCCCGGGCCTTGTACACACCGCCCGTCACACCATGGGAGTGGGTTGCTCCAGAAGTAGGTAGCTTAACCTTCGGGGGGGCGCTTACCACGGAGTGATTCATGACTGGGGTGAAGTCGTAACAAGGTAGCCCTAGGGGAACCTGGGGCTGGATCACCTCCTTAACGATTTAGAACAGATTTGTTCGAAGTGTCCACACAGATGATTGTTAGTTAGCTTTTAAAGCTAATTAATATTGCTCTTTAAAAATTTGGAAAGCTGATAATTAAATTCTCGAATAACAAGTAATTGTTATTCAGAGTTTTCGAAAGAAAATGCCGATTAATCATTTAGTTGATTAATTAGCGTCTACTTTAGTATTACTTAACTTCTGGCGAAGTTAAAACTGTCTTTGACTTACAACTGGCTGAAATATGCCGTAGGTTCAAAGTTATTTATTCTGAGGCGAAGCCGCCGAAGATGTTGTCGCCGGGAGCATAGCTCGTCTATGTGACCAAGCAATATCTGATGGCAATGAAGCATTCAGGATAAAGAACGACGAAACTACTTTGGGTTGTATGGTTAAGTGACTAAGCGTACACGGTGGATGCCTTGGCAGTTGGAGGCGATGAAGGACGTACTAACTTGCGATAAGCTAAGTCAAGCCAGTAAGAGGCACTTGAGACTTAGATTTCCGAATGGGGAAACCCACCGCACAGCGGTATCTTACAGTGAATACATAGCTGTAAGAGGCAAACCGGGAGAACTGAAACATCTAAGTACCCCGAGGAAAAGAAATCAACCGAGATTCCGAAAGTAGCGGCGAGCGAAATCGGATTAGCCCTTAAGCTTCAGTGTAATTAGTGGAACCTTCTGGAAAGTTGGACGACACAGGGTGACAGTCCCGTACACGAAAATTTATCTGAAGTGAAATCGAGTAGGTCGGAGCACGTGAAACTTTGACTGAATATGGGGGGACCATCCTCCAAGGCTAAATACTCCCAACTGACCGATAGTGAACCAGTACCGTGAGGGAAAGGCGAAAAGAACCCCTGTGAGGGGAGTGAAATAGAACCTGAAACCGTGTACGTACAAGCAGTAGGAGCCCCTCGAGGGTGACTGCGTACCTTTTGTATAATGGGTCAGCGACTTATATTCTGTAGCGAGGTTAACCATTTAGGGGAGCCGTAGCGAAAGCGAGTCTTAACTGGGCGCTTAAGTTGCAGGGTATAGACCCGAAACCCGGTGATCTAGCCATGGGCAGGTTGAAGGTCAGGTAACACTGACTGGAGGACCGAACCCACTAACGTTGAAAAGTTAGGGGATGACCTGTGGCTAGGAGTGAAAGGCTAATCAAACCGGGAGATAGCTGGTTCTCCCCGAAATCTATTTAGGTAGAGCCTCGGACGAATACTTACGGGGGTAGAGCACTGTTAAGGCTAGGGGGTCATCCCGACTTACCAACCCTTTGCAAACTCCGAATACCGTAAAGTAATATCCGGGAGACACACGGTGGGTGCTAACGTCCATCGTGGAGAGGGAAACAACCCAGACCGTCAGCTAAGGTCCCAAAGTGTATGTTAAGTGGGAAACGATGTGGGAAGGCTAAAACAGCTAGGAGGTTGGCTTAGAAGCAGCCATCCTTTAAAGAAAGCGTAATAGCTCACTAGTCGAGTCGGCCTGCGCGGAAGATGTAACGGGGCTAAACATACCACCGAAGCTACGGCTGCATACATTAGTATGCGGGGTAGGGGAGCGTTCTGTAAGCGGCTGAAGGTGAACTGTAAGGTTTGCTGGACGTATCAGAAGTGCGAATGCTGACATGAGTAACGATAATGCGGGTGAAAAACCCGCACGCCGGAAGACCAAGGGTTCCTATCCCATGTTAATCAGGGTAGGGTGAGTCGACCCCTAAGGCGAGGCTGAAGAGCGTAGTCGATGGGAAACGGGTTAATATTCCCGTACTTGGTATAAATGCGATGGGGGGACGGAGCAGGCTAGGCAAGCATGGCGTTGGTTGTCCATGTGAAAGGCTGTAGGCTGGTGACTTAGGAAAATCCGGGTCGCTAAGGCTGAGAGTCGAGACGAGCCACTACGGTGGTGAAGTTGTTGATGCCCTACTTCCAGGAAAAGCCTCTAAGCTTCAGTTTATATCGAATCGTACCCTAAACCGACACAGGTGGTCAGGTAGAGAATACTAAGGCGCTTGAGAGAACTCGGGTGAAGGAACTAGGCAAAATTGTACCGTAACTTCGGGAGAAGGTACGCTCTTGTTTGTGAAGGATTTACTCCGTAAGCAAACGAGAGCCGCAGTGACCAGGTGGCTGGGACTGTTTATTAAAAACACAGCACTGTGCAAAATCGTAAGATGACGTATACGGTGTGACACCTGCCCGGTGCCGGAAGGTTAATTGATGGGGTTAGACTTATGTCGAAGCTCTTGATCGAAGCCCCGGTAAACGGCGGCCGTAACTATAACGGTCCTAAGGTAGCGAAATTCCTTGTCGGGTAAGTTCCGACCTGCACGAATGGTGTAACCATGGCCACGCTGTCTCCACCCGAGACTCAGTGAAATTGAAATCGCAGTGAAGATGCTGTGTACCCGCGGCTAGACGGAAAGACCCCGTGAACCTTTACTACAGCTTGGCACTGAACATTGACCCTACATGTGTAGGATAGGTGGGAGGCTTTGAAGCACAGTCGCTAGATTGTGTGGAGCCGACCTTGAAATACCACCCTTGTAGTGTTGATGTTCTAACTTAGGTCCCTAATCGGGATTGAGGACAGTGCCTGGTGGGTAGTTTGACTGGGGCGGTCTCCTCCCAAAGAGTAACGGAGGAGCACGAAGGTTGGCTAAGTACGGTCGGACATCGTACGGTTAGTGTAATGGTAGAAGCCAGCTTAACTGCGAGACAGACACGTCGAGCAGGTACGAAAGTAGGTCATAGTGATCCGGTGGTTCTGAATGGAAGGGCCATCGCTCAACGGATAAAAGGTACTCCGGGGATAACAGGCTGATACCGCCCAAGAGTTCATATCGACGGCGGTGTTTGGCACCTCGATGTCGGCTCATCACATCCTGGGGCTGAAGTCGGTCCCAAGGGTATGGCTGTTCGCCATTTAAAGTGGTACGCGAGCTGGGTTTAGAACGTCGTGAGACAGTTCGGTCCCTATCTGCCGTGGGCGTTTGAGAATTGAGAGGGGCTGCTCCTAGTACGAGAGGACCGGAGTGGACGAACCGCTGGTGTTCGGGTTGTTATGCCAATAGCATTGCCCGGTAGCTACGTTCGGAATCGATAACCGCTGAAAGCATCTAAGCGGGAAGCGAGCCTCGAGATGAGTTCTCACTTTAACTTAGAGTTAACTGAAGGGCCGTTGAAGACTACAACGTTGATAGGCGAGATGTGGAAGTGCTGTGAGGCATTGAGCTAACTCGTACTAATTACCCGTGAGGCTTAACCATACAACGCCAAAGTGGTTTTAAGCTTGTTAGAAGTTAAGAATAAAAAGTAGACGATAAGAATTTAATTACGCTTCCAGATTTTAGTAAGGTGTTTTAAACATCTTGCACACAGAATTTCCTGGTAAACATAGCATTTTGGAACCACCTGACCCCATGCCGAACTCAGTAGTGAAACGAAATAGCGCCGATGATAGTGTGGGGTTTCCCATGTGAAAGTAGGACATTGCCAGGGCCCAATTAAAGAAACCCGTTGCAGAAATGCAGCGGGTTTTTTGCGTTTAAGTCCCTCGTCAACAGCTAAAACGGCTTATTTCACCTTGCGCAAAAAGAGCGCTCTCACTGCGTTCGCTGTCGCTAACCTTTTGCACGATAATCACCTTGCGCAAAAAGAGCGCTCTCACTGCGTTCGCTGTCGCTAACCTTTTGCACGATAATCACCTTGCGCAAAAAGAGCGCTCTCACTGCGTTCGTTGTCGCTAGCCTTTTGCACGATAATCACCTTACGCAAAAAGAGCGTACTCACTGCGTTCGTTGCCATTAACCTTTTTCACCATGTCGTCCTGAACTGGTTTCAGGATCCATGGTTTGCTTGTTTTGACTCAGTTGTTACGCTTATAGGGGGGATTGATTATCTCTTGTTAAAATGGGTCATTTCACCTTGCGCGAAAAGAATGGCAGCGCTGTGCGCTGTGTCATAAACCTTTCGCACGATATTCACCTTGCGCAAATTGAACGCACTCGCTCTGCTCGCTGTCGTTATATTTTGCACGTTAATCACTTTGCGCAAAAGGAATGTACTCACTGCGTTCGTTGTCATTAATCTTTTTCACTATGTCGTCCTGAACTGGTTTCAGGATCCATGCTTTGCTTGTTTTGAATTGGTTGCTACGTATAAAGAGAGGTGTTGATTATGTTTAGTCAAAATGGGTCACTTACCTTGCGCAAATTGAACGCACTCGCTGCACGTTAATCACCTTGCGCGAAAAGACTATTCGCGCTTTGTATAGTGTCATTTATCTTTTGCTCGTTACTAGCTAATCACGGGTATCCACCATCGAACAAACATTTCATTTATTGGTCGAAATGGTACAGGGAAATATGCGACTATGTTAGGCTTGTGATCATCTCTTTCAAAACCGGTTGATGAAAACCATGAGCCATATATATATCGATTGGTTTTCATTGAAGTTTTATACGTACAATTGAATTCCGCGTAAGTAGAGGGAGGGACTGTATAAGTTTCAAACCCTTTTATTCTGTCTCGACTTGATGTCTCAATACCTAAAACATCCAAAAATTCATTCTGTCCTTTACTTTCTTTTCGAAAATAAGCAGTAAGTAAAGAGGTGTTTGTGATCGGGCATGGCCTACCGTTATTTAGTTGAATAAGCTTTTAATAGGCTTTTGAACTCAAAGTTTTTGCTTTTACCTATTAAATTGAATTCTGGCACCTTAATTATTTTGTAATTCATACATTCACCTGCTTTATTGTCTTCGGGGGGGCAAACTCTCTTATATGAAGAAAGCGAATTACCTTCTATACGAGCATTACTCGGGTTTATTCCATGTATATCTCTATACGCACGAGTAAAAGCATTTGGGGATTTGTAACCGAACTTGTCGGTGCAAGTAACCTTAAAAGTAGCAAAGAACATGCGATGAAAGTGGTATTTCGAACAACATGCAACCTTGGCTATCTCTTCAATAGTGAGATCGCTATCTAAGTTGCTTTCGATATATTCAATTGCCCAATTCATTCGCTGTGACCAAGTCATTAAACAGGCCTTCTCTTGAGCTGTCATAGTATTTAATTACTAAAGTATCTGTCTCACCTTTTCTTGCTATTTTAAGTTGTCAAAATAAAACACCGGTATAGGACTGAGCTCGACTAATCTGTTAAGTAAGTTGATGTAAAGTTTTTGCATATTCATAGATTAAGGTTCGTCATCATAAGAACCCAAAATAATATATCTGCAGCCATTAGGGTCACCGAGCCCAATCAACTCAACTTTGTTGGTTCACCTTACAAAGCTGATTAATCTTCCTAGTTAATTACTACGAAATGTAGCGTCAACTAATGATTTTATTTAATTCGGAACCGATTTCTGAGTGTTGGATATCTTTACTTTTCATGGTAGGGCCTTGAGTGTAGTTGTACTAGATTATGAAGGTTGTGGAGAGAGTTAGCTAATATAAGAGGCTGCGATTAGGGGGCTCTAAATTGTCTGGCTTTTAAAGGGAAGACTTGACTGAATTAAGGGGGAGTAAACTATCTTTGATAGTCAGATAGTCAGATAGTCAGATAGTCAGATAGTCAGATAGTCAGATAGTCAGATAGTCAGATAGTCAGATAGTCAGATAGTCAGATAGTCAGATAGTCAGATAGTCAGATAGTCAGATAGTCAGATAGTCAAGCGTTTAGCTATTTTACACTACATTCAACACTTTTGTTTCTATCTAACCTTTTTAAGGCTTATTCAAATATTGTTTTAATAAGCATGTTATCCACAGTCTAATGTGTGTAACGTGTGAATGTGTCGTGCATATTTTGAGGTTAACTAACTAAATAAATTTATTCAAAAAAAAGCGGAAAAAACGCTTGCGCCAATCTCAAATCTCCCTATAATGCGCACCCACTGACACGGCGGGATGCGAGAGAAAACGCAAACCAAAGTAAAGGTTAAAGTTAAATTGAAAGATTAATTAAAAAATTAAATTTTCTAGTTGACTTTAAAAGTGAAGCGGTTAATATGGCGCTCCACTTCGCAGCAACGCTGCGGTAACTAACCAAGAGTTAGTTACACTGTTCTTTAAAAATATGAAGCAATCATCTGTGTGGGCACTCGTACAGATTGAGTTCTAACAGCTCTTGATTCAGGAGCAAAAGAATTAGAATCTCAATTTTACTGAGTGACTATAACAGTCAATTCGATTTATTTCTTTTATAAGAAATTATCAATCAGTATTCATTGAGTCAGGTACTTGGTACCAAAAAACTTTTAATTGAAGAGTTTGATCATGGCTCAGATTGAACGCTGGCGGCAGGCCTAACACATGCAAGTCGAGCGGTAACATTTCTAGCTTGCTAGAAGATGACGAGCGGCGGACGGGTGAGTAATGCTTGGGAACGTGCCGTAAGGTGGGGGACAACCATTGGAAACGATGGCTAATACCGCATAATGTCTACGGACCAAAGGGGGCTTCGGCTCTCGCCTTATGATCGGCCCAAGTGGGATTAGCTAGTTGGTAAGGTAATGGCTTACCAAGGCGACGATCCCTAGCTGGTTTGAGAGGATGATCAGCCACACTGGAACTGAGACACGGTCCAGACTCCTACGGGAGGCAGCAGTGGGGAATATTGCACAATGGGCGCAAGCCTGATGCAGCCATGCCGCGTGTGTGAAGAAGGCCTTCGGGTTGTAAAGCACTTTCAGTAAGGAGGAAAGGTTAGTAGTTAATACCTGCTAGCTGTGACGTTACTTACAGAAGAAGCACCGGCTAACTCCGTGCCAGCAGCCGCGGTAATACGGAGGGTGCGAGCGTTAATCGGAATTACTGGGCGTAAAGCGTACGCAGGCGGTTTGTTAAGCGAGATGTGAAAGCCCCGGGCTCAACCTGGGAACTGCATTTCGAACTGGCAAACTAGAGTGTGATAGAGGGTGGTAGAATTTCAGGTGTAGCGGTGAAATGCGTAGAGATCTGAAGGAATACCGATGGCGAAGGCAGCCACCTGGGTCAACACTGACGCTCATGTACGAAAGCGTGGGGAGCAAACAGGATTAGATACCCTGGTAGTCCACGCCGTAAACGATGTCTACTAGGAGCTGGGGTCTTCGGACAACTTTTCCAAAGCTAACGCATTAAGTAGACCGCCTGGGGAGTACGGCCGCAAGGTTAAAACTCAAATGAATTGACGGGGGCCCGCACAAGCGGTGGAGCATGTGGTTTAATTCGATGCAACGCGAAGAACCTTACCTACACTTGACATACAGAGAACTTACCAGAGATGGTTTGGTGCCTTCGGGAGCTCTGATACAGGTGCTGCATGGCTGTCGTCAGCTCGTGTTGTGAGATGTTGGGTTAAGTCCCGCAACGAGCGCAACCCCTATCCTTAGTTGCCAGCGATTCGGTCGGGAACTCTAAGGAGACTGCCGGTGATAAACCGGAGGAAGGTGGGGACGACGTCAAGTCATCATGGCCCTTACGTGTAGGGCTACACACGTGCTACAATGGCAGATACAGAGTGCTGCGAACTTGCGAAAGTAAGCGAATCACTTAAAGTCTGTCGTAGTCCGGATTGGAGTCTGCAACTCGACTCCATGAAGTCGGAATCGCTAGTAATCGCGGATCAGAATGCCGCGGTGAATACGTTCCCGGGCCTTGTACACACCGCCCGTCACACCATGGGAGTGGGTTGCTCCAGAAGTAGGTAGCTTAACCTTCGCGGGGGGGCGCTTACCACGGAGTGATTCATGACTGGGGTGAAGTCGTAACAAGGTAGCCCTAGGGGAACCTGGGGCTGGATCACCTCCTTAACGATTTAGAACAGATTTGTTCGAAGTGTCCACACAGATGATTGTTAGTTAGCTTTTAAAGCTAATTAATATTGCTCTTTAAAAATTTGGAAAGCTGATAATTAAATTCTCGAATAACAAGTAATTGTTATTCAGAGTTTTCGAAAGAAAATGCCGATTAATCATTTAGTTGATTAATTAGCGTCTACTTTAGTATTACTTAACTTCTGGCGAAGTTAAAACTGTCTTTGACTTACAACTGGCTGAAATATGCCGTAGGTTCAAAGTTATTTATTCTGAGGCGAAGCCGCCGAAGATGTTGTCGCCGGGAGCATAGCTCGTCTATGTGACCAAGCAATATCTGATGGCAATGAAGCATTCAGGATAAAGAACGACGAAACTACTTTGGGTTGTATGGTTAAGTGACTAAGCGTACACGGTGGATGCCTTGGCAGTTGGAGGCGATGAAGGACGTACTAACTTGCGATAAGCTAAGTCAAGCCAGTAAGAGGCACTTGAGACTTAGATTTCCGAATGGGGAAACCCACCGCACAGCGGTATCTTACAGTGAATACATAGCTGTAAGAGGCAAACCGGGAGAACTGAAACATCTAAGTACCCCGAGGAAAAGAAATCAACCGAGATTCCGAAAGTAGCGGCGAGCGAAATCGGATTAGCCCTTAAGCTTCAGTGTAATTAGTGGAACCTTCTGGAAAGTTGGACGACACAGGGTGACAGTCCCGTACACGAAAATTTATCTGAAGTGAAATCGAGTAGGTCGGAGCACGTGAAACTTTGACTGAATATGGGGGGACCATCCTCCAAGGCTAAATACTCCCAACTGACCGATAGTGAACCAGTACCGTGAGGGAAAGGCGAAAAGAACCCCTGTGAGGGGAGTGAAATAGAACCTGAAACCGTGTACGTACAAGCAGTAGGAGCCCCTCGAGGGTGACTGCGTACCTTTTGTATAATGGGTCAGCGACTTATATTCTGTAGCGAGGTTAACCATTTAGGGGAGCCGTAGCGAAAGCGAGTCTTAACTGGGCGCTTAAGTTGCAGGGTATAGACCCGAAACCCGGTGATCTAGCCATGGGCAGGTTGAAGGTCAGGTAACACTGACTGGAGGACCGAACCCACTAACGTTGAAAAGTTAGGGGATGACCTGTGGCTAGGAGTGAAAGGCTAATCAAACCGGGAGATAGCTGGTTCTCCCCGAAATCTATTTAGGTAGAGCCTCGGACGAATACTTACGGGGGTAGAGCACTGTTAAGGCTAGGGGGTCATCCCGACTTACCAACCCTTTGCAAACTCCGAATACCGTAAAGTAATATCCGGGAGACACACGGTGGGTGCTAACGTCCATCGTGGAGAGGGAAACAACCCAGACCGTCAGCTAAGGTCCCAAAGTGTATGTTAAGTGGGAAACGATGTGGGAAGGCTAAAACAGCTAGGAGGTTGGCTTAGAAGCAGCCATCCTTTAAAGAAAGCGTAATAGCTCACTAGTCGAGTCGGCCTGCGCGGAAGATGTAACGGGGCTAAACATACCACCGAAGCTACGGCTGCATACTTTGTATGCGGGGTAGGGGAGCGTTCTGTAAGCGGCTGAAGGTGAACTGTAAGGTTTGCTGGACGTATCAGAAGTGCGAATGCTGACATGAGTAACGATAATGCGGGTGAAAAACCCGCACGCCGGAAGACCAAGGGTTCCTATCCCATGTTAATCAGGGTAGGGTGAGTCGACCCCTAAGGCGAGGCTGAAGAGCGTAGTCGATGGGAAACGGGTTAATATTCCCGTACTTGGTATAAATGCGATGGGGGGACGGAGCAGGCTAGGCAAGCATGGCGTTGGTTGTCCATGTGAAAGGCTGTAGGCTGGTGACTTAGGAAAATCCGGGTCGCTAAGGCTGAGAGTCGAGACGAGCCACTACGGTGGTGAAGTTGTTGATGCCCTACTTCCAGGAAAAGCCTCTAAGCTTCAGTTTATATCGAATCGTACCCTAAACCGACACAGGTGGTCAGGTAGAGAATACTAAGGCGCTTGAGAGAACTCGGGTGAAGGAACTAGGCAAAATTGTACCGTAACTTCGGGAGAAGGTACGCTCTTGTTTGTGAAGGATTTACTCCGTAAGCAAACGAGAGCCGCAGTGACCAGGTGGCTGGGACTGTTTATTAAAAACACAGCACTGTGCAAAATCGTAAGATGACGTATACGGTGTGACACCTGCCCGGTGCCGGAAGGTTAATTGATGGGGTTAGACTTATGTCGAAGCTCTTGATCGAAGCCCCGGTAAACGGCGGCCGTAACTATAACGGTCCTAAGGTAGCGAAATTCCTTGTCGGGTAAGTTCCGACCTGCACGAATGGTGTAACCATGGCCACGCTGTCTCCACCCGAGACTCAGTGAAATTGAAATCGCAGTGAAGATGCTGTGTACCCGCGGCTAGACGGAAAGACCCCGTGAACCTTTACTACAGCTTGGCACTGAACATTGACCCTACATGTGTAGGATAGGTGGGAGGCTTTGAAGCACAGTCGCTAGATTGTGTGGAGCCGACCTTGAAATACCACCCTTGTAGTGTTGATGTTCTAACTTAGGTCCCTAATCGGGATTGAGGACAGTGCCTGGTGGGTAGTTTGACTGGGGCGGTCTCCTCCCAAAGAGTAACGGAGGAGCACGAAGGTTGGCTAAGTACGGTCGGACATCGTACGGTTAGTGTAATGGTAGAAGCCAGCTTAACTGCGAGACAGACACGTCGAGCAGGTACGAAAGTAGGTCATAGTGATCCGGTGGTTCTGAATGGAAGGGCCATCGCTCAACGGATAAAAGGTACTCCGGGGATAACAGGCTGATACCGCCCAAGAGTTCATATCGACGGCGGTGTTTGGCACCTCGATGTCGGCTCATCACATCCTGGGGCTGAAGTCGGTCCCAAGGGTATGGCTGTTCGCCATTTAAAGTGGTACGCGAGCTGGGTTTAGAACGTCGTGAGACAGTTCGGTCCCTATCTGCCGTGGGCGTTTGAGAATTGAGAGGGGCTGCTCCTAGTACGAGAGGACCGGAGTGGACGAACCGCTGGTGTTCGGGTTGTTATGCCAATAGCATTGCCCGGTAGCTACGTTCGGAATCGATAACCGCTGAAAGCATCTAAGCGGGAAGCGAGCCTCGAGATGAGTTCTCACTTTAACTTAGAGTTAACTGAAGGGCCGTTGAAGACTACAACGTTGATAGGCGAGATGTGGAAGTGCTGTGAGGCATTGAGCTAACTCGTACTAATTACCCGTGAGGCTTAACCATACAACGCCAAAGTGGTTTTAAGCTTGTTAGAAGTTAAGAATAGAAAGTAGACGATAAGAATTTAATTACGCTTCCAGATTTAAGCATTGTGAATAGATAAACTCTTATGAGACATCAATTCACCTTGCGCAAATGAAATGACAAAAAGACATCATTAACCATTTGCACGACAAGAATTTCCTGGTAACCATAGCATTTTGGAACCACCTGACCCCATGCCGAACTCAGTAGTGAAACGAAATAGCGCCGATGATAGTGTGGGGTTTCCCATGTGAAAGTAGGACATTGCCAGGGCCCAATTAAAGAAACCCGTTGCAGAAATGCAGCGGGTTTTTTGCGTTTAAGTCCCTTAGCAGCGGTTAAACTCGCTTATTTCACCTTGCGCAAAAAGAGCGCTCTCACTGCGTTCGCTGTCGCTAACCTTTTTCACCATGTCGTCCTGAACTCGTTTCAGGATCCATGCTTTGCTTGTTTTGACTCAGTTGTTACGTGTAAAGAGAGGTGTTGATTATGTTTAGTCACAACGGCTCACTTCACCTTGCGTATTCAACGCGTTCATTGTCGCTAACCTTTTGCACTCTAGACCCTGAAGCGATATATGGACTCCACCACATCTCACATACAGTGTAATGTGGTGTCGACCAAAACAAAGGAGTCCATATATGAATAATCGTAACGTGATTGCACTCGATCTGGCAAAAAATATTATCCAAGTCGCAAAAGTCTCTAAACATGGCGAAATTGTTTTTAATAAAGCACAGTCTCCATCTAAAGTTCGCCAAATACTCGCTAACTCTTCCCCTAGCATTGTGGCAATGGAGGGATGTGGCAGCTTTCATTATTGGGGACGGGTTGCGCAATCCTATGGTCATGAAGTGAGAGGGATGTCTCCGAAACATGTTAAGCCTTATATAAGCAAACAAAAAACAGATGCCAATGATGCTATCGGGATTGCGATTGCTGCTATACAACCAAATATGTCCTTTTCTCCAGTAAAAAATATAGAACAGCAAATTCTCCAAACGCTCACTGTGAGTCGTAAATTTTTAGATAAACAGCTGACACAACTCGGTAATCATATTAGGGCCCTATTTTATGAATATGGCATCACTATTCCTCGCTCCAAGAAAGCATTGAAAAGGGTTTTAACTGAGCGTAATGATTTACCAGAGGTATTATTGCCATTACTTAGTGTCTTAAAAGCTCAGTACCAGCACATAGAGCAATCCCTAAATGATGTCACTAAAAACCTAGAGCTGCTTGTTTCTCAAAATGAGCAATGCCAACGTGTTATTGCGCTTGAAGGTGTAGGTGTTTTAGGCGCAGCGGGGCTAATCGCCAGTTTGAGTCAAACGAAGCATTTTAAAAATGGACGATGTGCTTCAGTATATTTAGGCGTCACCCCAAAACAATTTAGCAGTGGCGGTAAAACTGTGATGCTGGGGATTGATAAATGTGCTGGAGATAAACAGCTAAAGTCCTGTTTATTTTTGGGGGCATTGTCATACATTTCTAATCTGCCGGAAAAGCCCAAGACATTGAAGCAGCAATGGCTGTTAAAGTTAGTTGCTCGTTCAGGTGTAAAGCGAGCTTGTATTGCGCTGGTGAATAAAAATATCAGAACTGCTTGGGCAATGCTGAAACAAGGTACGAATTACCAACCCGCAATGATTTAAAAAACATTTTAAAAAGAGTTCGACAACAATGTAATTAAAAGGTAAGACCAACCTTCTGAAAACCTGTCTGAACTTGAAGTGAGAATACACTAACGAAGCGTTTAGGACAGAAGGTGCGAATAAATCAAAGGTTAGAGAGTAGCGCTCTCAAAAGAAACCGTATATACGCAAGCATCTTTAATTTTAAAAAACATGTTGTCAAACAAGTGGAGTCCATATACGAGTTCAGGGTGACGGATAGGTTGAGTGCAGTGTTTGGTTAAAACGGCTCCCTTCACCTTGCGTAAAAGAAATGTACTCACTGCGTTCGTTGTCATTAACCTTTTTCACCATGTCGTCCTGAACTGGTTTCAGGATCCAGGCTTTACTTTTTTGATTCGGTTGCTGCGCTTGTAGGGGGGGGGATTGATTATCTCTTGTTAAAATGGGTCACTTCTCCTTGCGCGAAAAAGAGTGGTGCGCTTCGCGTGCTGTCATTAACTTTTGATTTTACTTGCATAAAATTTCTGTTAATTGCACTTTGTACTCTACTTCATGTCTAAATTTGCTATCAAATGTTTAAATTTATAGTTATTTTTTTTAAGTTAACCATTGTTTTTAATGGTTTTATTTTTGTTTTTAGAGGGGTTTAATCTCTCGTTTATATTGTTTTTATAGCAATTATTTAAATTTATTTATTTTCTTAAATTTAATTGAAAGTAATATTAAATGCTGCTAGTTTAACTGTAATCAACAAGGAGAAAATAAAAATGTTATTAAAACTAAAGAAAAAAAATATCAAAGTAATCAGTCATGATAAGGCAAATGTACCAGCACAGATGACTCCGCAGATTGCCGGTGGCTTTTTTAAAACATGGGAATGTACAGGTACAAGAACATGTCCAGGTACTTATACTACAAGTGCTTGTTAAAATATTGAGTAGATGAGCTATATAAAGTAGCTCATCTAGAAAATTAGGTTGAAACATTATCTTCCACGTAGTAGTTAATTCTCCTAATAGTGTCTTCCCCCACCTGTCCTAAACTACACTTACTATGATGTGTTTTATTGATATGCTATATAAGGCTCTAGTTTGAAGTGATATTAAATGCAGAGCAATTATAAAACCTTAATCTATTATTGGCATAAATATACTGATAATTTGGTTTTATAAAAGGAGAGTTATATATTCTATAAATTTTTAGTATCGTTTTTGGTCGCTGTACTGTGTTTTTTATCTTTAAGAGTAAGCTTGAAGCGGTGTGCAGTAAGAGTGACTTGACTAATCCCTTTCATAATGTTGCTTGGCTAAGCAATTAACCATATCTTCAGCAATCTCTCATTTAGCTCAAGTATTCGGCGTTAAGGATTGCGATTTAATTTTAACTGTATATACTCACAGTAAATGCACTGTATGGAAAACCAGTTATATGCGACCTTTAACTAAACGACAAGAACAAGTATTCGAACTTATCAAAGTTTTTATTAAAGACACAGGCATGCCGCCGACTCGAGCAGAAATTGCGGAATCTTTGGGTTTTCGTAGTGCAAATGCGGCTGAAGAACACTTAAAAGCACTTGCCAAGAAAGGTGTGATAGAAATGGTACCTGGCGCAAGTCGAGGTATTCGCTTAGTTGAAGCTGATGAGCCAGAGCAGCTGGGTTTGCCATTAGTTGGTCGTGTTGCAGCTGGTGAGCCTATTTTAGCCCAAGAGCATATTGAGAATCATTGCAAAGTTGATCCTAGTATGTTTCAACCATCAGCTGATTACTTACTTCGTGTAAATGGCATGAGTATGAAAAATATTGGCATAATGGATGGTGATTTACTCGCGGTACATCGCACGCAAGTTGCTAATAATGGACAGGTTGTTGTTGCACGTGTTGAAGAAGATGTGACGGTGAAACGTTTTGAAAAAGTTGGTAGAAAAGTTTTCTTACATGCAGAAAATGAAGACTTTTCACCTATTGAGGTCGATTTAGAGCAAGAAGTTTTTAATATTGAAGGCCTTGCTGTAGGTGTGATCCGCGGTAACCTTTAAAGCAGCCTATTTTTCTAAGCTGGGGTTTCAAGCTCCAGCTTCACTATCCAATGCTGTCTTTTTTAATCTTTAGAACCCTTTTAAGCTATACTTCCATATCATACACTTACGTTACATAAATATAACATTGGCTTTGTGGCTACGTGCTTGTTAAGCAAAAATAAAAAATTATTTTGCACTAAATCCATGATTCGCAGTCTGAGCTAGTCGTCTTAATTTAAAGAACAACATTAATTTGTATTCATGAGTTACATTTGATTTCAAAAGAGATCAAAGGCTTTCTTGTGATTGTGATAAAAACACTGGAAATGAATAGAATATGGAGCAGCCTATGACTTGGTTTAAAGTAGCATTAATTGCGGCTTTGGTTTGTATTGTGTCCGCTTGTGCATCAAGTTCAAATAATACACGTTCAGGTTTTTTACCTAACTATGATGTATTACTTCCCTCTGATGATTATGAAGACACTAACTTATTTGTAGATAGCACTTTTAACCGTGAAGCTTTAAGTAAAATTAAGGTGCTTTATATACCTCAGTTTGAAGTGTGGATTAACGCTTCTGAATCCGAGTTTTTAAATATTAACCCCCGGCATGTTGCTAAGTTAAGTCATTACATGCAGTCTCAAATGCAAGATAAATTGAGTCCTTACTATCAAGTGGTGACCACAAAACCTGCAAGTGCAGATGACACTGTGCTGACAATTGAAGGTGCTTTCACAGACGTACAATTTGAACCCATTTCATTACAGGTAAGAGATTTTGTGCCTATCCGGCTAGTGTATAACGCGGGTAAAACTGCCTACTTAGCCGCAACAGAGCAAACAGAGGCTCTAACCCATGTTTCTCTTGAGTCCGCATTTTATTTGGGAAGTAGTCAAAATCCAGTTGTGATGATGACAGCACACAAAGAATTAGATGCTGTACTAAAGGCCGATGGTACTGAGAACGTTGAAACGGTTAAGGCTGTGCTTGACGTATGGATAAATAATTTTGTTACTGCGATGACTAAACATCGTAATGTTCAGTAAATCTAAAGGAGCTTTTATGAAGATAATAAAAGGCAAGCAGCTAGGTGTTATGGCAATATTTTGCTTGGCGTTAATTGGTTGTTCAGAGCAAAAGTCAGAGCAAGAACAATCAGAGCAGCTTCGTCCAGTGCGGACATTATTACTTTCTTCACAAGTTGATGGCCCTTTGGTGGAGTTCCCTGCGGTAGTTGATGCTGCGTCTTCGGCGGACCTATCATTTAAAGTGCCAGGTGAAGTTATAGAGTTGCTGGTAAAGCAGGGGCAAGAAATTCAGCTTGGTGATGTTATTGCTAAGTTAGATGCAACAGAATACAAACTTTCTTTAGATGAAGCGCAGGCTAATTATAATAAAGCGCAGGCTGATTTTAGTCGTGCTAAGCAACTTATTAAATCTGGTACGATCTCGCAATCTGACTATGACCAACTACAGTCTCACTTTACGAGTGCAAAAAGTAAATTGGCGAATGCAAAAAATAACTTATCCTACACCAGCTTAAAAGCATCATTTTCAGGGGTTGTTGCACGCACGTATATAGAGCGTTTTGAAGAGGTGCAAGCTAAGCAAGTTGTTGCGACATTACAAGATATCAAGCATGTCACTCTTAAGGTCAATGTACCTGAGAGCTTAATGATTAAAGTCTCAAAAGATGCGCCGAAGCACATTATCGCCGAGTTTTCAGGGATCCCTGATAAAACATTTCCATTAGATTTTGTCGAAGTGAGCACACAGGCTGATGAGGTAACTAAAGCTTATGAAGTCACTCTCAGCATGACGCGTCCCGAGGGGTATAATATCTTGCCAGGTATGACAGCAAAGGTGCTTGCTAAGGGTGCTGATGTGAATAAAAGTGGCCTATATCTACCAATAAAAACGGTGCTTAAAGATGCATCCGGTAATTTTGTTTGGTCTGTTGAGTCTGTAGGTGCTGGCAAAGGAAAGATTAAGAAAAATCCTGTCGTGATTGGTGAGGTTTCCACGCTAGGTTTCCCTGTTATTAGTGGTGTCTCTGAAGGTACTTACATTGTTACTGCTGGCATGAGTAAAGTGAGCGAAGGCCAACTTGTAAAGTTTAACAAGGGGGCGCAGTGAATATAACCAGACTGGCATTAGAAAATAACCGGACAACATGGGTACTGATAGCGGCACTGTTGTTTTTTGGGATCATCTCCTTTAATAAAATGCCAAAGGATTACGATCCTGGCTTTATTATTAGAACAGCACAAGTGGTTACATACTTCCCTGGAGCAAGTCCACAGCGAGTGGAAGAGCTTGTCACTGATCAAATCGAAAAGGTCGTACAGCAGATCCCTGAACTGGATTTTGTCAGTAGTACCTCAAAAACAGGCGTATCTATCGTTAGCGTTAATATCAAAGAAAGCTATAAGAATATGCGGCCTATTTGGGATAATTTACGGCGCAAGATCCAAAGTATTGAGAAGGATTTACCCAGTGATGCACATACTCCTATTGTAAACGATGAATTTGGTGATGTATTTGGAATTGTCATTGGGCTTACTGCTGAAGGCTATACTTATCGTGAACTAGAAGATGTCGCTGAACAGGTAAGAGACACCTTGCTGCGCTTACCTGAGGCTGCAAAGGTTGAAATTTTTGGTAACCAAGAGCAGCGTGTATTTATTGAATTTGAAAATGCGAGGCTTGGTGCTCTCGGTATTTCGCCTAACCAGCTGAAAGAACAACTTGCATCACGTAATATAGTGAACCCAGGTGGTTCGATTTATATTAATGATGAGACCCTCGCGCTTGAGCCGAGTGGTAATTTTGAGTCAGTAGAGGACATTGCCAATACCATCATCAATGTACCTGGTAGTGAACAGGTATTGCTACTTTCAGATATTGCTGTTGTCTATCGTGATTATGTTGACCCTGCCAAGTCTAAAGTACGAGTTGGTTTGGATGAAGGCTTAACGATTGCTATCTCAATGCGTCAAGGCGGTAATAATATTGCATTGGGCGAGCAAGTGTTAGAATCCCTGAACTATTTAGAGAGTGTCTATCCCATTGGGGTTGAGTTTAAGTTGCTCTCTTTCTTACCTAAAGAAGTTGAACAGAAAGTCAGTGACTTTGTCTCAAACCTTTTGCAAGCGGTATTGGTGGTCACCTTAGTGATGTTATTCACTTTGGGTTTTAGAACGGGCCTGATTGTTGCCAGTCTGATTCCAATGAGTATGGTTTTTGGTATTTTGGTGATGTCATTTTTCCATATCAGCATAGACCAAATCTCATTAGCGGCATTAATCATCGCGCTCGGCATGTTAGTTGATAATGGCATTGTGATGTCTGAAAACATTATGGTGCAAATGGAGCGTGGTAAGGCTGCGATAGACGCCGCGGTGGATTCTGCCGATGAATTAAAAGTGCCTTTGTTAGTATCCTCATTGACAACAGGTGCCGCCTTTTTACCTATCTTTTTAGCTGAATCATCGACAGGTGAATACACGGCTTCATTGTTCAAGGTTGTGACCATTACTTTGCTATGTTCATGGTTGCTGGCGATGACGATGATCCCTATGTTATGTGTGTATTTTACACGCGTGAAATCACAAGCTGCTGATTACAACTCTGGCGTTTACTTAACTTATAAAAACCTTTTAACCATGATGATACGCCATCGTTGGATCACGTTAATGACATGTGTGGCTGCATTTTTTATTGCACTGCAAGGCATGCAGCTAATTCCTAAATTATTTTTCCCACCTTCAGATCGGGACTATTTTAAAGTTGAGTTAGAGCTGCCTATCGGTACTCGGTTAGAAACTACCGAAGCGCTTGTAAAAGACATGGAAGCTTATATTCAAAGCGAGTTATTGGTATCAAATGAGCGCCCCGAGGGGGTTACGCAGTGGGTTAGTTATGTTGGTAATGGTGGCCCGAGATTCTTATTAACTCATACGCCAGAGCCAACAAGTTCAAACTATGCGTTGATGATTGTCAGTACCACTTCTTATCAATTGATTGATGCTTTAATGCTGGACATTGAACAGTATGCGTTAAGTCGACACCCTGACTTATTGATTAAGCAGCGAAAGATTGAAAATGGTGCACCGATAGCTAACCCAGTTGAAATCCGGCTCTCTGGTGACGATCAAGATACCTTGATGGCGATTGTCGATCAGTTAAAAGGACAAATGGCGGCGACTCCGGGGCTTAAAGCAATTAGTGATGATTGGGGCCTACCAAGTAAAAAGGTGCAGATTAAAATTAATCAAACACGTGCACGGCGTGTGGGTGTATCGAGCAAAGATATCGCAAGTTCATTACAAACTGGCTTTAGTGGCTTGGAGCTCACACAATACCGCGAAGGCAATGAGTTAATACCTGTTACCTTGCGCTCTGTAGCCGCGGATAGAGATGACATTGGCAAATTGGAAGCCATGATGGTTTACTCACAGGCGACTGGTGCATCGGTTCCTTTAAAGCAGGTAGCAGATATTGAGGTGGTTTGGGAAAGTGCTCAGATCTTGCGACGCGACCGTTTAAAAACCGTTGCAGTGGGTGCACAGCTCGATGGCATTACAGCGAACGAAGGGTTTGCAGCATTAGTGCCTTGGTTGGAAGCGCAAAAGCAAAGCTGGCCATTTGGATATTCATATGAATTGGGTGGGGAGGCTGAGTCTTCAGGTAAAGCCAATCAGTCTATTGCAGATAAAATGCCGATAGCGGTATTTATTATCGTTATCTTGCTGATAGGTCAATTTAATTCTATTCGTAAATCCATTATCGTACTGACGACGATCCCATTGGGATTTATTGGCGTGATCTTAGGTCTACTAGTAGGGCAATCATTTTTTGGCTTTATGACTTTACTCGGTATTATTTCATTGGCGGGCATAGTGATAAATAATGCGATTGTATTGTTGGAGCGGATCAAAATTGAGCTTGAGAATACACCAAATAACCCTGTTGAGGGGATTATCTCAGCTGCACAGCAACGTATGCGACCGATTTTGTTGACGACTGCGACGACCGTGTTTGGTCTTATTCCATTGTATTTGGGTGGGGGAGAAATGTGGGAGCCGATGGCACTTGGGATCATGGGCGGTTTGCTGTTTTCTACCTTACTAACGCTGGGTATTGTTCCAGTACTCTATGCGTTATTTTATAGAATAAAGGTCCAAAACTAGTGGTGATATGGCGTTTTCACCGTTTTAATGGTGAACGCCAGTAAAAGCCTGTTAATGAATGTAACCCTTAAGTTTTCGTTCAGCATAGTGAGCAGAATATGAACACACAGGCTAACCAGAGGAGTAAATGATGAAACTTTTCAAATATGCAATTGTGGCACTTTTCATGCCGATGATGGCCAGTGCCGGAGAGGCTAAGGTAACATGGCTAGACTTTAAAGAGTATAGAGATGTCTTTCCTGCAAAAGAAACTCGTGGCGGATATCACAAGCGTATTGCAAAGCAATTTGACGCCCACCTGAGTAAGTTGGCGTCAGACATGCCTGAAGGTTATATGTTATCGGTGACTTTTGAAGATATTGATTTAGCTGGTGATGTTAGGTTTAACATGAATGATATTCGGATCATTAAACCTATTTATTTTCCACGTCTAAAAATTGCCTATAACGTGACTGACAAAGCAGGTAATGTGATTGTAGAAGCACAATCTAAAGTATTAAAAGATATGGGCTTTATGGATCGAATAAAATTTGGGAGAGATACTGAGTTTTATTATGACAAGCGGCTATTAAGCGACTGGTTTGAGGACGATGTGGTTCCTGCGATTACATCAAGCAGCAAATAAATAAGAAGAGCGCTGAGGCGCTCTTTTTTATTTGAATGTCGCCAGCAGTTGCAGTAACTGTTGGAGTTTAAATACGGCTTTCTTCAGTTGCTCTTCATCTAATTGTTCTGATTTACTTAAGGCATCTACATCTGCCGCAACATCAAGTACATAAGGCTTAAAACGCTTTGCTTCAAAGCTGAACCCAGCGTCTTTGGTGAACAGTGATGCGAATTTACCATGCCCTTGCTGCTGTAGTTCATCTAATTTTTTATCTGCATCAAGTGCTTGACGATAAACAACTTTTAAATTTTCGTTGAGTTTTTCGATGATTGCTTGCATGTTTTTCCTAAAGTCTTAAGTAAATCGGCCGATATTTTACTCGGATCCATCAAACTTGTCAGGTGAATACCTATGAATATTTCCGGAAGTAACCTTCCTGCTATGTCTGGCGCTGGTCCAGGTGGTGAAGTATACAGTGCTTCTCTGGCGAAAAAGCAACAGCAGGCAGATGGACGAGCGGCCCTCGCGTTAATTGAATCGGCAGGGAGTAGCGCGGCAGCGCAAACTCCAGCTAAATCAGTAACGGCAACCTTGGGTAACAACATCAACGTATATGCTTAATATACGTTGATGTTCGCATTTTAATTTAAATGCAAATCAATCGGCGTCTTACTTTGTTTGCCGCCGATTTCTCTTACTAGTTTAGGTACTAAAAAACCAGGTAACATTTCTAGCATCTGTGCAACTAATTTAATCGCCTCTGACTCGCTCATATCAAAGTGGCTGGCACCCTCAACTTTATCGAGCAGATGCAAGTAGTAAGGCAATATGTTGCTGTCAAACAAGGCTTCGCTTAACTCTGATAATATATGAGCACAATCATTAATGCCTTTGAGTAGCACCGATTGATTTAATAGGGTGACGCCAGCTTGCTTAAGCTTATACATCGCCGCTTTAAACTCATCATCTATCTCATTCGGGTGATTGATGTGATTAACCAAAATGGCTTGGAGGCGACTATTTGCCAGCCGGTTACAGAGTGCATCGGTCACCCTTGTAGGAATAACCACGGGT
Source organism: Pseudoalteromonas luteoviolacea (assembly GCF_001750165.1). Classification (NCBI taxonomy): domain Bacteria; kingdom Pseudomonadati; phylum Pseudomonadota; class Gammaproteobacteria; order Alteromonadales; family Pseudoalteromonadaceae; genus Pseudoalteromonas; species Pseudoalteromonas luteoviolacea. The sequence goes on along the minus strand of NZ_CP015411.1, from coordinate 4,541,444 downwards.
AAACGACTATGGATCCTGATACGTTTAATTTGGGGTAATGCTTCTAATTCATCTAATAGCCAACTGATCATGTCATCTTTGGCCATCAGCGGATCGCCACCGCTTAATATCACTTCATTTATTTCAGGGTGCTCAACTAAGTACTCAAATATAGGTGCAAGCGCACGCTTATTAACTTGGTTATCCTGATAGGGAAAGTGGCGCCTAAAGCAATAGCGACAGTTAACGGCACACCCTGTTTTGAGCATTAATAGCACTCGAGATTGGTATTTATGCAAAAGGCCAGGTACAGGTGCATCTTGCTCTTCTAATGGGTCTTTGTTAAACCCTGAGGCTGCAATAAACTCTTGATGTAGAGGCATCACTTGTAATAACAGAGGGTCGTTGGGGTCACCGTAGCGCATTTTAGCAATAAAGGGTCTTGGCACACGAACTGGGAAAAGCCGCTTTGCAGCAAGGTCTTTTGCACTGAAATGGGTCTCCAAACCCAACATTTTGAGTAGTGTATCTGGGCAAGTAACGACATTCGCCAATTCTTTTTGCCAGTTACTATGCAAATTTACTTCATTTATTTGTATCATTAGCAGGTTTATTACTCGAAATACGATGATTAGAGGATACGATGGCGAATTATAGCACCAACGAGTTCAAGGGCGGCCTAAAAATTATGATTGATGGCGAGCCTTGTACGATCCTAGAAAACGAAATGGTTAAACCTGGTAAAGGCCAAGCTTTTAACCGCGTTAAGATCCGTAAGTTGATCTCAGGAAAAGTATTAGAAAAAACGTTTAAATCTGGCGACTCTGTTGAAGGTGCAGATGTCATGGAAACAGACTTAGCTTATCTATACACAGATGGCGAGTTCTGGCACTTCATGAACAACGACACATTTGAGCAGATCGCAGCTGACGAAAAAGCTTTGGGCGACAATGTAAAGTGGTTAGTTGAAAACGACGTTTGTACAATTACATTATGGAACGGCAATCCAATTGCGGTAACACCACCAAACTTTGTAGAACTTGAGATCACAGATACAGATCCTGGCCTAAAAGGTGACACAGCGGGTACTGGTGGTAAGCCAGCGACACTAACAACCGGTGCGGTTGTACGTGTACCACTGTTTGTACAAATTGGTGAAGTGATCAAAGTTGATACGCGTACTGGCGAATACGTGAGCCGCGTTAAGTAAATATTTACTTAATCACTTTGACGTAAGAAAATCTCGGCTTCGGTCGAGATTTTTTTTGTCATTATAAATATTTTCTGAGGTAACCCATGAATGAGGTGAAGTGGGCGCCGAGTGCGCAAATTGAAACCCTTAAACAGCGTGCTGCAGTGCTGGCAAGTATCCGTTCATTTTTTGCTGAGCGTGATGTTTATGAAGTGGAGACGCCGAGCTTAAGTCAGGCGTCAGTGACGGACGTCCATTTGGCGACATTCTCGACACAGTTTGTTGGGCCCAGTTATGCTCAAGGTTTGCCTCTGTATTTACAGACCTCTCCTGAGTTTGCGATGAAACGGTTACTTGCCGCGGGCAGTGGTGCGATTTATCAAATTAGTAAAGCGTTTCGAAACGAAGAATCAGGCCGCCATCATAACCCAGAATTTACCATGCTTGAGTGGTATCGTCCGGGGTTTGACGAATATCTATTAATGGATGAAATTGACGCTTTGATGCAGCGAGTACTAGGTTGTGAAAGTGCACAAAGAATAAGCTACCAAGCAGCATTCCAGCAATATTTATCTATTGATCCATTGACGATAGAGTTAGAGCCATTGAAAGCAGTCTGTGCTGACTACGGCTATGAAGACATTGCTGATCAAGAAACCAGTATTGATCCTTTGTTACAGCTACTATTTTGCATGGAAATTGAGCCGAAGATTGGTCAAGATGTTCCATGTTTTGTTTATCATTTTCCGGCATCACAAGCAGCCTTGGCTCAGTTAAATGAACAAGACCTTAGAGTAGCAGGTCGTTTTGAGCTCTATTTTAAAGGGATGGAATTGGCTAATGGGTTTAATGAATTAACCAATGCAGTAGAGCAAAGCCAGCGTTTTGATAAAGATAACTTGCAGCGTCAGCAAATGAATTTGCCTACAGTAGATAAAGATATACGCTTTTTAGCTGCATTAGAGCACGGTTTGCCTAAGTGCGCTGGCGTTGCATTAGGCATAGATCGCTTGGTGATGTTGGCGACGGGTAAACGTTCGATACAGGAAGTCATTGCTTTTGATATTGAGCGCGCTTAATACAATGAAGATACAAAAAAGCTCAGCGTATGCTGAGCTTTTTTGCTAAACAAATCGCTGTAACTCTTTCTGTGTCGTGGCCGTTAGCTGGTGGGCATGCTGACAATCGCTCAGCGCCGTATCTAATTGCTCTTTTGCGGATTGGCCTAATTCGACAATTTGTTGGACAGCTTGGTGGGTGTGATTTTGTGTTTTTTCTAGCTGATGTACAGCGCTGACAATTTCTTCTAGCTGAGATTGGTTGCGCTCAAAGTCTGCACTCATGTCAGAAAACCCTTGAGATGTCTCGCTAATGGCTTTTTCAGCGCCGCTTGAATGAGAGATCAGTTGTTCAGACTCCTGATGTGTTTCACTGACAAGGTGATCCATTTGATTGATAAAGTCGCTGATCTGTCGAGTAGCATCATTTACTTTAACAGATAAGTTTCTCACCTCATCTGCGACGACGGCAAATCCCCGACCGGCTTCACCTGCACGAGCTGCTTCAATCGCGGCATTCAACGCAAGTAAGTTTGTCTGGTCAGAGAACTCTTCAACCATTTTGAGAATATTACGGATATTATCGCTATTTTCTTTAAGGCCTGCGACAGTGGTTGAAAAGTTACCGAGCAAGGTCGTTATCTGCTGTACCTCACTGACGAGCGTTAACAAAGATTGCGAAGAGCCTCTGACGAAGTGCAAGCTTTCTGTGTTGGCTTGATAGACTTGATCGGTGTTACTGACGATACTTTGCAGGCTATGAGTAACTTGGTCGCTGGCTGCGATAATGGTGTCACCTTGGTTAATTTGTTGTGCACCGACTGACACGGTATTGGTCATGGAGTAGGTAACTTGCTGATTACTCGCCGTTGCTGCTTCCGCGCTTTTATAGGTGTTGCCTAATAGTTCACCTAAGTGGGCGGTAAAGGTATTGTATTGTGAACTGAGATCTCTAAATTCATCGTAGGTAAACTGGGGGAGCTGTGCAGATAAATCCCCATCTTGGCGGTTAATTTGCTCTAACCTATCTCTCATCGCCTGAACGGGACGTACGATTAAGAAACGCATGTAGAAAAAGGTGAATACAAAAGCTGCGACCGACACCAGAGCCAATAACCAAAAACCACCAAACCTACTGCCGGATTCACTCAAGTATGAATAGAGCCAGCCCAGAGTGAGCAATTGAAAGACAAATAAAAACCCAAGGTTACCGAAAATTTTTCGGGTTAACGTATAAAACAAAGACTCTTCAATTAAATTATATATCCGCATGTACAAACTCGTCATAGGCTATCACTCGCCAATTGGGTAAATACTGACTCAGCTTATGTCCTGCGTCAGAGAATTACGGTCAGTCTTATTAAAGTATACCATTTAGTGGAATTATTTAAGCTTGTAAGCCTTGGTTTCCTGACTAAATGTTATTTTTTATCAACCAGTGTTGTTGATTCAAAGTCCGTATTAAGTTGACCTGTTAAGCCATTTGTTGACGACCATCTTGGCGTGGCAAGGGTAATTGCTGAATATGCCATCAACCCCCATCTCCAATACTTGCTCTATATCTTGTTGTTTATCCACGGTGTAAGTATAAACCTTTAGACCTCTTTGCTTTGCATCATTAACAAATTCATAGTTAATGAAGTTTTTGTCTACATGAATACTATAGGCGTGAAGACGTTGTGCAAATTCAGCATAATTGAGTGGTATTGATGAGGTTAATGCCCCGATTTTTACCCACGGAAGCTTTTGTTTTAGCCAGACTAATTGGTGGTGATCAAATGAAGAAAGGATGAGCTGTGAGCGTTCAATGATATTTTCTTGTATATTTTTTTCAATGTAGTGCACAAACTTATCTAAGCCGTATGTGTGCTTTAACTCAAGGTTAATATCCGCTTGTTTACCTATTAAATTAAAGACTTCTTGCAGGGTCGGGATCCCCTCTCCATTCCCTGCATCAAGATTGTTTAATTCGGCTCTAGACGCATATTTTACCATGCCTTTACCATTTGTAGTGCGGTCTAACCAAGTATCGTGAATGATGGCGTAATCGTCACGACAGCTTTGTACATCAAGCTCTATACCATTTATATCCACTTCTAAAGCTGCGCTAATTGCACTTAGCGAGTTTTCGGGATACATACCGCTGGCACCGCGGTGTGCAAATACTTGGATCATCATTTTTTCCTTGTTATTGACCAAGTTTCAAAAAAGGCGGCACTCACCACTAATGCTCCGCCAATCAGTGTTGTCATACTGGTCGTCTCAGATAACAGCATATAAGCCAATAGAATGCCATACAAGGGTTGCAGGCATGAAATTAGTCCGACTGTTGTAGCACTTAAGAAGCGTAAGCTATGAGCAAAGAGCGAGTGGGGAATTGCTGTGAAAACTACGCCTGCTAGAAGCAGGTAATAAATATCTTGTATTGGCAAAGTACTCGGAGGGTTGTCTACAAACATGGATAAAATAACAGCCGCAGTCAAGGTTTGATAGAGCATAGTGTGTGGACCACCATACTGGGAAAAGTATTTTTTTTGTAGTAGGTTACGTATGGCAAAAAACGCACCTGATATCACCCCAGTCACAATTCCGAGTGTGACCTGATCACCTAAGTCTGTATTCGGCATCATTAAATAAATGCCAAAAATAACCACAATAGCAATGAATAAATCGGCTATTTTTAGACGTGCTTTACTAAATAAAGGTTCTAACAGCACCGTGATCACGGGGTAGGTGAAGAACGCAATAATTCCAATTGCAATTCCCGCCATTTGCATAGCGGCAAAATAGGTAACCCAGTGGATCCCGATAATAGTCCCTAGCCCTATAACAATAAAGTAATCTCGTATCTGGTTGAGCTTGAGCTGCTTATTTTGCACCTTGAGGATCACCACTAACGCGATAAAAGCGATAGCAGTGCGATAGACTGTAATGTCTAATGCTGGAAGGGCGATTAATTTTGAGAAAAGCGCAGTGCCGCCGAAAAGAAAAACAGCAAGGTGTAGGTTGATTAGAGCCGATTGATGTTGTTGCATAGTTATTTTTATAGAGTTGGTTGCTACATTTATATGAATTTAGTGACAGTTGTCACTGATTGATTTCTCTTGAGCATGTTAAATTAAAAATAACATTCTATATACCTTAGAAAAGTAACAGTAATGAATTTAAGCGTCGGTCACTTTACACACTCAATGCATATAGCGAGACCAAATAGGCACTTTTTCGGCAATTATGGTCATTTATTTTTTTCAGTGTTTTATTTTTTTCCATTGTATCGAAGCTGGAATATACATACACATGTTGAAATTGCATGTGAGTTACTTGCTTATATTGTATTTGTATTTATTTACTGCAAAGCACTGAAATACCCGTCGAATAAAGTACTCCCTTTGATATCGGTAATGGTTTTCATCTGTATATTGACAACTCAGATCACACCAGGAACGAGCACACTATTTGGCTACATTGCTTATTTTATCGGGTTTTGTTTTATTGGTTTTGTGCGTTGGTTAATGTTGACGCTGCTTTTGCTATCCATCGCCGGTGTGACTCTGTTGTTTATACCAGTGAATGATTGGGCATATTTTATCGGGCCTGCATTGGTAGTCTCTTTAGGGTTATTCAGTTTTGGTTATGTAGAGTATAAAGATAGGGTCCATAGCGACGTGACACGAAAAAGCAAAGAGCAAATTCAGCAATTAGCAAAAATTGCTGAACGAGAGCGTATCGCAAGGGATCTGCATGACTTACTGGGGCATTCGCTTAGTTCTATTTCGTTAAAGTCAGAGCTTGCAAGTAAATTCATTGCTGCAGGTTTATTGGAGAAGGCAGATACGGAGGCGCAAGAAGTGGCCAAGCTTGCTCGGGTTGCTTTATCAGAGGTAAGAGAAGCCGTATCCGGTATGCAGCTGCTAGGACTAACAGCACAATTGGATGTGATGGCATCTCGCCTACAGGACAAAGGTGTCAAAGTTCACAAAGAGGTTAAATATGGCGCTATTTCTGCACAAAAAGAAAGTTGTTTTTGTTTTGTAGCTAAAGAGGCGGTAACGAATGTGCTTAAACACAGTAATGCTTCCCAGATAAAAATTTCTCTCAATGAGCAAAGCAATTATCATCAACTTACCGTTGAGGATGATGGTCAAGTAGGTTCTGTTATCTGGGGAAATGGGTTGCGTGGGATAAAATCTCGTATTGAAGAGCTTGGTGGCCATATACATATCAATACAACATATGGTTATAAGCTGGTGGCGCAACTTCCAAAATAAGGAGTAGAGATGAATATTTTAGTGGTTGAGGATCAAGCGTTGGTGAGAAATGCCATTGCCGCATTACTGAGTTTGGAACCCGGTTTGGAGGTAGTCGGTCAAGTTGAAGATGGCCAGCAAGCGCTTGAGTTTCTCGCACGTAATACGCCTGATATCGTGCTTAGCGATATTGAAATGCCAAATGTAACAGGATTAGAGTTGGCTCAGGAAATACAAAAACAATACCCTAAAGTAAAAGTCGTGATCATGACGACATTTTCTCGAAGTGGCTATATTCGCCGTGCTATGGAGTCTAATGTAAAGGGATTTATTCTAAAAGAAGCGCCGAGTGATTACTTGATTAATGCATTAAAGAAAGTCTCTGTAGGGCAGAAGGTAATAGATCCAGAGCTGGCGATGAATGCGCTTGATGATAATGATCCCCTTTCTGATAAAGAAAGAAAAGCGCTAAAGCTTGCAGGTGAAGGTTTGAAAACGAAGCAAATTGCAGAGGCGCTATATTTAAGCGAAGGCACCGTGAGAAATTATTTATCAGATGCAATTGCTAAATTAAATGCGACAAACCGAATTGATGCGGCTCGTATTGCTAGACAAAAGGGTTGGCTATAAATTAATTTTGCCCCTATAAATGGTAGTTTTCTCTTTATTAGTGGTTTTTATTAGTAATATAATACTAGTAATAAATTAAAATATTGTAACTTTTCATTCATGGGCGATCCTAAACTACTATTACAAATTTTGGCGTTAACCACCTGCGTATGTGCTGTGTTTATGATGGTCAATTGGTTGATCCATAAACAAACACCGGGTACGCGCTTGTGGTTTGGTTTTGTATGTTGCGCCGCGATTGCATGTATGTTTCAAGCCTCACTAGCCCTGTCGCCTATTTGGTCAATAATGGTGCCTAACACGCTTATCCTTGGTGGGTTGTTTATGCTCACTCGTGGAGTTGAAAGGTTTTTCTCCGTACAGTCTTATCATCTTCCTTGGTATATTTTAGTAGGTATATTTTTACCAAGTTTTGTGTATTTTACTTTTGTCGAGCCGAGCTTTTTAGTCAGAGTCGTCGTTAATTACTTAGTCTGGCTACTTGCTATGGTGCTCAGCCTGCGCGCATTATATTTGGGGCAGAATAAGAGCCTAGCGTCTTTTTCTCCAGCCCATTGGACGTTTGCGATTGCTTGCATATGCTTGCTGAGTGTTTTTACTCTGCGGCTGGGTATGTTGGGGAACTTTGAACATACAGACACATTGGGAACCAATAATTGGGTGAATCAGTTTTTCTCTTTGTCTGTTATTGTAATGCCTTTAATTTTGTGTTTTTCGTTGTGTTTATTATGTAGTTGTCGAAAAGAGCAACAATTGGTTGAGCTTACTTCAAAAGCAAAAAGAGAATCACAAAAAAAAGAGCGTTTTTTAACACTGCTCAGTCATGAATTAAGAACGCCTTTAAATGCGATTGTTGGCCATGCTGAGTTAATTAAGCAAGCTCCGAGAGAACCACTGAAATACAGTCAGTACTGTGATGTGATCATTTCTACAGCCATGTCATTGGCAGATCTGGCTAATCAGGTATTGCTTAACGCCAGAGGAAAGTCTTCTAAGCAAGTACCATTAAATTTAGCGCAATTTGCTGAGTTGCTCACTGTACAATTTCAGCCTTTAGTTCAGGATAGGGAGATCTCTCTATGCACTCATTTAACAGGCTTCTCTAGCGATAAACTGTTTTTGGTTGATCAAGACAGCATTGGGTTAGTGGTTAAGAATTTGCTGTCTAATGCCATTAAATATACTGAAGATGGCGACATTACGCTTGCCATCAAACAGCAGAGTAGCCGTGAAAAAAGTAGTGTCATACGCTTTGAAGTGACAGATACGGGAGAAGGCATGACGCAAGGGCAGGTAGAACAGTTATTCCAACCGTTTTCTTCTTTTGACCCTGCTCGCTCAATTGCGCAAAGTGCCGGAGTTGGCTTGATGCTATGTCAGCAAATATTGGAAGCGTTAGGTACCCAGCTGCATGTTTCTAGTAAGGTGGGGCAAGGCAGTTCCTTTTATTTTGATATTGAGTTGTCTCAATCAAACTCCGAACAGGTCGCAATAAAAGGAAATTTATCTGAAGACGATACCGCAGTTCAGTTGTGTGGTGATATTTTGGTTGTTGAAGATAACCAACTAAACCAAGAAATTTTAAAGCACTTTTTGAGCTCACTTGGACTAAATTATGAAATGGCAGCGACCTTGTCTGCTGCAGAATCGGCTCTGAGGAACAGTCAATTTGATGTTATTTTTCTCGACATGCATTTAACCGATGGCCACGGGCTTGATTGGTACCAAACAGTTTTCAAGCACTTTCAGTTTCAACAAGCACCAGTTGTTGTGGCCATTACAGGGGATGTAGATGAGCAATATCAGTTGGCTTACAGAGAAGCCGGCATTGAATTTTTCATGGCAAAACCAATTCAACAAGCACATTTAGAGAGATTGCTTTGCCAATTACTGATGCCAACAAAGCACTTTTTAGATGAACAAAATATTTTGGATTATTCCGTAATAGATGCACTTGCAGAGACCATGAGCTCACAAGTACTTAACGCAAAGTTGATGTACTTAAATGACCGTCTAGATTATGAATTTGCCCAGCTTCGTGGGTTGGCAGATATTCAGGCATTTGAAGCTTTGGAGGAGAAGTTAATCCAATTGGAAGAAGAGGCGAGTGTGCTTGGTATGAGTATGCTTCATGTCGCACTCCAGGATGTGCGTTTGACGATGTTTGATTCATTAGGTGCTGATTGGCAATCTCTGCACAGCCTTGCTAAGCAAAGTGCACATAAGTTATCTGAATATCATTCAAAGGTATTGCAATAAAATATTCTTATAGTTCTAAGGTGGTGTATTTACCCTTTAAGGGTCCATTTTCTGTTTACAAATGTTGTTATTTAAGGGAAATTACACTGGATTACAGTAACCAGATTCAATAAAATTCTCATCCGTTTTCATTAGTGACGCAGTGAAAGCGGACTAAGTGTTGGCATATTGTTCGGGTTATTGAAATTGAAGAAGTTTTTATTTTCGTTTTTCTCATGGTTTTTTCTGTTTTTTGCGAGCTTCGTATTTGCAGTTGATCTACAAATCTCTACGTTCGAAGATCTAGATACCACGGTACCTAGAGGTGGAGAGGTGCGTTATAACCTTGAGTTTACTAACTCTGAAGAAGATACAGCCAATAACGTTTCTGTTGAATTCTTTTTACCGCCAACGACGAGTTTCGTATCAAGCTCTAAGTCCTGTACTCAATCCAACTATCAAGATGGCGGTATAACTAAAAGCAAGTTAACTTGTCCAATTGGCCAACTATCTGGGCGAGTGAGTGATTCACTGCAAGTAACCATTAAAACATCCGCTCAGACAGGCGATACTATAGAGCCGAGTGTACGCATCAGTGCAGACAATGAGTCGAGTAATAAGCTACTGAATAACACTGAAACCCAGAATACCTCAATTGTAGCGGGGGTAGATTTAGCTATTATCTCGTTGTTAGCGAACCCTGCATCAGTGAATTTAGACACTACTTTTACCTATCAAATCAGTGTGAAGAATAATGGACCTGATGCTGCTGCAAACGCAGTCGTTAAGCTCAATCTACCAAGTTTTACATCTTGGGAGAACTCGAGCACTGTAGATTTTGACGGCTGGCGCTGTTCGGGCAGTCAAACACTCACCTGTACAATCGCTACATTTGCTTCAGGTGCATCATCTACATTAAATATTCAAGCTCGTGTTAGTCAGGTCAGCAGCGGAACTGTTACAGCCAGCAGCAGTATCAGTAGTGATACTGCGGAAATAGATGACTCAAATGACCAAGCATCAGTGAATACGCCCATTAACCCAAATGCTGATTTAGGTGTTGCGATAAAGCAATATAAAGCAGATGGCACACCTTCTTGGTATGGTCCTTTAAATTTACAAGTCAATGAACGTCATTATTACGATGTGACTGTTACCCATTTAGGCCCAAGCTCAGTAACAACGGCTTACTTGAGCACGACTTTGGCAAGTGGTATGAGTAATATCACAGCCCAAGCTCCTTCCGGTTGGTCATGTAATGTCACTTCGCTTGTGGTTACTTGCCAATCTACAAGTGCTATGGTGAAAAATGACAGCGCTGTAGTCAGAATTTATGCCAATGCACCCGCATCTGAGGCAACATTTTCAACCGCAGCGCAAGTAAGCTCTGATTTGTTAGATTTAAATACGGCAAACGATAAAGCCAGTGCGAGTGTTAAAACAAGTGTTGCACAGACTTCATTTGTCTCAGTGAGTAAAACGCTGCTAAATGGCACTACTTATTACGTTGACGATGAGATCGATTTCCAAATTACAGTGACCAATACATCAGAGGCGACCACCATTGAGTCTCTGATTGATACATTACCAGACTCACTGAGCTTTGTGAGTTACAGTTCTAGTCACTTTAACTGTGCTTTGAACTCAGGTGATGCACAAAGACTTGATTGTACACCTATCTCAAATAGCTTCGCTAAATCGCAAATATGGCAAGTTACGATTAAAACAAAAGCAAAAGCCGTGAGCCAAAGTGCTGTTAATTGGGCAACTGTCGCCCATGGTGGACGCGAGTCTACCAGTAATAGCGCCAGTTTTTCTATTCTGGATAGAGCGCCGGATCTTAGTATCACTAAATCTTCTGATTTGAACTGGGGTTCCAATATTAACTATATGAATAAAGAGTTTTATTACTCTATTAAAATAGTGAATTCAGGCGGTGGGGCTGCGAATGGCGTTAAAGTGGTAGATGACTTTGCCAATACATCAGGTTATATCCCCCTTTCTACTGCAACACGCAAATATAGCAATGGATCTTGGCAGACTATTACTGATTGGTGCGAGATTTCCGTTTTAAAGGTTACTTGTACTGGCGCTGAAATTGGTGCAAATGAAACCATTGAGATACTAATTAAAGCGCGTTCACCGATATATACAGGCACAGAGAGCCAATACAGACCTAAAAACACAGCGACTATGACAGTGGGTGGCGTTGATTATGTTGCCAATTTTGAAGGCTGGGGTTTGCATCCGCGTAACCCTGTGCAGCTTGGCATTACAAAAGCTAAATCAGCATCAACGACTGCTAGCACCAGTTTAGTTGAGCAAGCTGGTGAGATCATCAATCGTATTGTGGTTTCAAACACAGGCAATGGCACAACACTCGGTAAGGTGACAGTGGTTGATTCCCTGCCAAGTGGAGAAACATTTATTGCCAATGGCAGTTATGGTACTAACTGGTCTTGTAGTGCGTTAGAGCAATTAGCAGATGGCAGTGGTGGTAAGGTGACTTGTCTGTATCAAAATGCAGATACAAGTCGTATTGCTTTGTCTGGGACAGCGCCAACCTTGACTATTACGACCCGAGCTACGTCTGTGGGTGATTTAAAAAATACTGCGACGGTGACCGACGCCGGTGGTGCACCAGGGGAAGCATCCGCATCTGCGACAATTAAAAGTGCCTTGAGTGCAGATTTAAGTATTCAAAAAGTGGCGAATACGAGCAGTATTACGACCTCTCAAAATGAGATAAATTATCAGATCACAGCTAGAAACTTATCGGGTTCAAACATCGTTGGAGTAGATGCAGGTTCACTCACTATTGTTGATTCATTCACGGCGACATTTAAATCACGAGAAGGCAATAAAGAGACAGGGATCACCTTCCCATCATCTGCAAATAGTACGCTTGGTGCACGTTTTTCGTGTGTTAGAGCTGATACTGGTGAATACGAAAACACACAAACTACCATCACTTGCCGTTTGGAGACCGGTCAAACATTTGCCCTTAATGATAGCGTGACGATTCCATTGACGGTTACTAGACCTTTTGTCACGACCAATGGTGAAGTTGTCAACTCCGTAGAAGTGTCATCCAATACACATATCGACCCGAATACAGCAAATAACTCGGCTAGTGCGACGACAACTGCACAGTCATTATTTGATTTAGCAGTGACGAATGTTGTGTATGCGAAGCCAACGGTTTTAAGCGGTGATATCGCCTTACAGACGATCCATATTGCCAATATTGGCGCTGTTGCAGCAACCAATGTGGTGCTAGAGCATACTTTTAATATACCAACGGGCAAAGAATATCAATATGTAAGCAATAGCTTTTCTCGGGCTGGGCAAAGTAATATCTGCGCATACCTTGAAGCGACGAAGACTTTACGTTGTAGTATTGGGTCGCTAGAAAGCAATGAAGTGCAAAGTGTTACCATTCAAATCCGCCCTAAAAGTGCCGCTGATCGTCAAGATTGGGTATTAGAAAGTACAAGTCAAATATCCGCCTCAAATATGTCATTGGATAGTGACACTACAAATAATAGCTTCAATAAAGCTTTAACTGTTCAAATTCGTGAAGCTAACCTAAAAATTGAAAATAATGATATTAGCGATCCGTTAGCTTGGTATCCGACACCTGGCTCATTTCCAGCAACGCTCGATAATGTGGTGGTTTATAAAGTCGATTTAGAATATTTGACGGATAATAACGGTGAGACTTCGGTGGCAAGTGGTGTTGGTTACAACTTCACGATTTCACCAGCTAATAGTGCGAAACAACTGCAATTTTTATGTGACAGTAGCTCTAATGCAACCTGTAGTGCAGTGACTGCGCGTTGTGATAATCAAAACCTGACTTTTAATACTCAAACCACCTTTAACTGTTTAGGGCCAGAAAATAGCAGCTCTTCTTTGGCAGAAAATGAATTGCTTGAAAATACTGGCGGTCAGTCAGCAATTTATACCCGTTATATGTTCTTCAAAATTTTGTCGCGTCCATCAACAACAGGTGAAGTTGCCACAACCAGTGCCTCTATTTTTTCTAATGAAAAAGATCTTATTACGGCAAACAACGATGAGAGTGAAAAAACATCTATTCGTATCGCTGTAGACTTAGCGCTGACCAAAACAGCTTCTTTGAATAAAGTGGCCTTAGGTAGCCAGTTTAATTATCAATTCACGCTCAGTAATGCCGGTCCTGGTGACAGCGCTGACAACGTACTTTACGATTATCTTCCAAGCTATTTGAGCGTCGCAGGCAGTGCGGTAACATCATCAGGTAGCTGTACTAATTCTCGAGCAAACTCGCCAAGTACGGGGACTTTGACTGATTTTATTCGCTGTAATATTCCGTTGATTGAGATGAATGAAACAGTGCAGATCAGTATTCCAGTTACGCTTAATGCGCTACCGAGCAATAATATTGTGGTGAATGAAGCTTGGGTAGAAACACAAGGCTTTGATACAAATAAGCTAAACAACAAAGCCACTTCTTCGACGGAAGTGATCCAAGGCTTAATATCTGGCTATGTGTTTGTCGATAAAGTAAATAACGGTCTTTTTGACAGCGGTGTTGATTCCGGTTTGTCTGGTATTGAGGTGCTACTGGATGGCGTAACTGCTGGTGGACTAGCGATTGCTCAGCAGCGAATCTCGACAGATGCAAATGGCCAATTTGTATTTTATGACTTAGTACCTGGTACTTATAAATTGACTCAACCGGATCAAGCTGCTTTGAATAGTTACCGAGATGGTAAAGAGGCGAGATCTGGAAGTGTACTGGCTAATAGCCAAGGCACAGATGAAATTACCAATATCGTACTTACATCTGGCTCAGCATCACAGGGACACTCATTCGCAGAGCTTCTGATAGGTGACAAATCAGTTTCAGGTAAAGTGTTCTTGGATATCAACCAAGATGGTGTTGTTGATGCCAATGATCAACTTTTGAAAGACATTATGGTCACGATCACGGGTACTGATAAATATGGCCAAACGGTAAATCAAAGTGTAGTGACGAATGCGAGCGGTGAATTCAGCTTCACAGGTCTGATTGAATCCAATGCTGATGGTTACACGATCACGCAAACAGTCAGTGGCACTTACCAAACGGGTAACCGTTATATCGGTTCAGGTGCTGGCGTGGTGAGCAATATCGCTAAAGTGGTTGTCGGCACAGATCCAACCCCAGCGATCCGCTTTACAGAAAAACCAAAAGCGGGTGATAAGTCAGTATCAGGTAAGGTGTTCTTCGATGTGGATCAGGATGGTGTTGTTGATGCGAATGATGCACTGCTAAAAGACATCACTGTGACTATCACAGGCACGGATAAGTATGGTCAGGTGGTGAATCAAAGTGTAGTGACGAATGCGAGCGGTGCATTTAGCTTTACTGGCCTGATCGAATCCAATGCTGATGGTTACACCATCACGCAAACAGTCAGTGGGACTTACCAAGCGGGTAATCGTTACATCGGCTCAGGTGCTGGTGTGATCAGTAATGTCGCAAAAGTCGTTGTGGGCACAGATCCAACCCCAGCGATCCGCTTTACTGAAAAACCAAAAGCGGGTGATAAGTCAGTATCAGGTAAGGTGTTCTTCGATGTAGATCAGGATGGCGTGGTTGACGCCAATGATGCGCTGCTAAAAGACATCACAGTGACTATCACGGGCACGGATAAGTTTGGTCAGGTGGTAAATCAAAGTGTAGTGACGAATGCAAGCGGTGAATTCAGCTTTACTGGCCTGATTGAATCCAATGCGGATGGTTACACGATTACGCAAACAGTGAGTGGTACGCATCAAACGGGCAACCGTTATATTGGCAGTGACGCAGGCGTGGTCAGCAATGTCGCACAAGTGGTTGTGGGCACAGATCCAACCCCAGCGATCCGCTTTACTGAAAAACCAAAAGCCGGTGATAAATCTGTCTCAGGTACTGTGTTCTTCGATGTAGATCAGGATGGCGTTGTTGATGCGAATGATGCGCTGCTAAAAGACATCACGGTCACGATCACGGGCATAGATAAGTTTGGTCAGGCGGTAAATATCACAACAACGACCAATACAAATGGTGAATTCAGCTTTACAGGTCTGATTGAATCAAATGCTGATGGTTACACGATTACGCAGACAGTCAGTGGCACGTATCAAACTGGTAATCGCTACATTGGCTCAGGCGCTGGCGTGGTCAGCAATGTCGCTAAAGTGGTTGTGGGCACAGATCCAACCCCTGCGATCCGCTTTACTGAAAAACCAAAAGCGGGTGATAAATCTGTCTCAGGTACCGTGTTCTTCGATGTGGATCAGGATGGTGTGGTTGACGCCAATGATGCACTCTTAAAAGACATCACAGTGACTATCACGGGCACGGATAAGTTTGGTCAGGCGGTGAATCAAAGTGTAGTGACGAATGCCAATGGTGAATTTAGCTTTACTGGCCTGATTGAATCAAATGCGGATGGTTACACCATCACGCAAACACCGAGCACAACGTATCAAACAGGTAACCGTTACATCGGCTCAGGCACTGGCGTAGTGAGCAATGTCGCCAAAGTGGTTGTTGGCACAGATACAACGCCAGAAATCAAATTTACAGAAAAACCAAAAGCGGGTGATAAATCTGTCTCAGGTACCGTGTTCTTCGATGTGGATCAGGATGGTGTGGTTGACGCCAATGATGCACTCTTAAAAGACATCACAGTGACTATCACGGGCACGGATAAGTTTGGTCAAACGGTGAATGTGACAACGACGACCAATGCAAATGGTGAATTCAGCTTCACAGGTCTGATTGAATCAAATGCGGATGGCTACACGATTACGCAAACAGTCAGTGGCACGTATCAAACTGGTAATCGCTACATTGGCTCAGGCACTGGCGTAGTGAGCAATGTTGCTAAAGTGGTTGTCGGCACAGATCCAACCCCAGCGATCCGCTTTACAGAAAAACCAAAAGCGGGTGATAAATCTGTCTCAGGTACCGTGTTCTTCGATGTGGATCAGGATGGTGTGGTTGACGCCAATGATGCACTCTTAAAAGACATCACAGTGACTATCACGGGCACGGATAAGTTTGGTCAAACGGTGAATGTGACAACGACGACCAATGCAAATGGTGAATTCAGCTTCACAGGTCTGATTGAATCAAATGCGGATGGCTACACGATTACGCAAACAGTCAGTGGCACGTATCAAACTGGTAATCGCTACATTGGCTCAGGCACTGGCGTAGTGAGCAATGTTGCTAAAGTGGTTGTCGGCACAGATTCAACCCCAGCGATCCGCTTTACTGAAAAACCAAACGCGGGTGATAAGTCGGTTGTAGGTAAGGTGTTCTTGGATGTGAACCAAGATGGCACGGTTGATCAAAATGATGCGCTGCTAAAAGACATCACGGTCACGATCACGGGCACGGATAAGTTTGGTCAGGCGGTAAATCAAAGTGTAGTGACAAATGCGAGCGGTGAATTCAGCTTTATAGACTTGATTGAATCAAATGCTGATGGCTACACCATCACGCAAACAATCAGTGGCACGTATCAAACCGGTAATCGCTACATTGGTTCAGGCACAGGCGTTGTTAGCAATGTTTCTAAAGTAGTTGTCGGCACAGAACCAACCCCTGCGATCCGCTTTACAGAAAAACCAAACGCGGGTGATAAGTCAGTATCAGGTAAGGTGTTCTTGGATATCAACCAAGATGGCACGGTTGATCAAAATGATGCGCTGCTAAAAGACATCACGGTCACGATCACGGGCATAGATAAGTTTGGTCAGGCGGTAAATATCACAACAACGACCAATACAAATGGTGAATTCAGCTTTACAGGTCTGATTGAATCAAATGCTGATGGTTACACGATTACGCAGACAGTCAGTGGCACGTATCAAACTGGTAATCGCTACATTGGCTCAGGCGCTGGCGTGGTCAGCAATGTCGCTAAAGTGGTTGTGGGCACAGATCCAACCCCTGCGATCCGCTTTACTGAAAAACCAAAAGCGGGTGATAAATCTGTCTCAGGTACCGTGTTCTTCGATGTGGATCAGGATGGTGTGGTTGACGCCAATGATGCACTCTTAAAAGACATCACAGTGACTATCATGGGCACGGATAAGTTTGGTCAAACGGTGAATGTGACAACGACGACCAATGCAAATGGTGAATTCAGCTTCACAGGTCTGATTGAATCAAATGCGGATGGCTACACGATTACGCAAACAGCGAGTGGTACGCATCAAACGGGTAATCGCTATATCGGCAGTGACGCAGGCGTGGTCAGCAATGTCGCCAAAGTGGTTGTGGGTACAGAGCCAACGCCAGCGATCCGCTTTACAGAAAAACCAAAAGCCGGTGATAAATCTGTCTCTGGTACCGTGTTCTTCGATGTGGATCAGGATGGTGTTGTTGATGCGAATGATGCACTGCTAAAAGACATTACGGTTACTATCACGGGCATAGATAAGTTTGGTCAGGCGGTAAATATCACAACAACGACCAATACAAATGGTGAATTCAGCTTTACAGGTCTGATTGAATCAAATGCTGATGGTTACACGATTACGCAGACAGTCAGTGGCACGTATCAAACCGGTAATCGCTACATTGGCTCAGGCGCTGGCGTGGTCAGCAATGTCGCAAAAGTGGTTGTCGGCACAGATCCAACCCCCGCGATCCGCTTTACAGAAAAACCAAACGCGGGTGATAAATCTGTCTCAGGTACCGTGTTCTTAGATGTAAACCAAGATGGCGCGGTTGACGCCAATGATGCGCTGCTAAAAGACATCACAGTGACTATCTCGGGCACGGATAAGTTTGGTCAGGTGGTAAATCAAAGTGTAGTGACGAATGCAAGCGGTGAATTCAGCTTTACTGGCCTGATTGAATCAAATGCGGATGGTTACACGATTACGCAAACAGTGAGTGGTACGCATCAAACGGGCAACCGTTATATTGGCAGTGACGCAGGCGTTGTTAGCAATGTCGCACAAGTGGTTGTGGGCACAGATCCAACCCCAGCGATCCGCTTTACTGAAAAACCAAAAGCCGGTGATAAATCTGTCTCAGGTACTGTGTTCTTCGATGTGGATCAGGATGGTGTTGTTGATGCGAATGATGCACTGCTAAAAGACATCACTGTGACTATCACAGGCACGGATAAGTATGGTCAGGTGGTGAATCAAAGTGTAGTGACGAATGCGAGCGGTGCATTTAGCTTTACTGATCTAACCGAATCCAATGCAGATGGTTACACGATTACGCAAACAGCGAGTGGTACGCATCAAACGGGTAATCGCTATATCGGCAGTGACGCAGGCGTGGTCAGCAATGTCGCCAAAGTGGTTGTGGGTACAGAGCCAACGCCAGCGATCCGCTTTACAGAAAAACCAAAAGCCGGTGATAAATCTGTCTCTGGTACCGTGTTCTTCGATGTGGATCAGGATGGTGTTGTTGATGCGAATGATGCACTGCTAAAAGACATTACGGTTACTATCACGGGCATAGATAAGTTTGGTCAGGCGGTAAATATCACAACAACGACCAATACAAATGGTGAATTCAGCTTTACAGGTCTGATTGAATCAAATGCAGATGGTTACACGATTACGCAGACAGTCAGTGGCACGTATCAAACTGGTAATCGCTACATTGGCTCAGGCGCTGGCGTGGTCAGCAATGTCGCCAAAGTGGTTGTGGGTACAGAGCCAACGCCAGCGATCCGCTTTACAGAAAAACCAAAAGCCGGTGATAAATCTGTCTCAGGTACTGTGTTCTTCGATGTAGATCAGGATGGCGTTGTTGATGCGAATGATGCGCTGCTAAAAGACATCACGGTCACGATCACGGGCATAGATAAGTTTGGTCAGGCGGTAAATATCACAACAACGACCAATACAAATGGTGAATTCAGCTTTACAGGTCTGATTGAATCAAATGCTGATGGTTACACGATTACGCAGACAGTCAGTGGCACGTATCAAACTGGTAATCGCTACATTGGCTCAGGCGCTGGCGTGGTCAGCAATGTCGCTAAAGTGGTTGTGGGCACAGATCCAACCCCTGCGATCCGCTTTACTGAAAAACCAAAAGCGGGTGATAAATCTGTCTCAGGTACCGTGTTCTTCGATGTGGATCAGGATGGTGTGGTTGACGCCAATGATGCACTCTTAAAAGACATCACAGTGACTATCATGGGCACGGATAAGTTTGGTCAAACGGTGAATGTGACAACGACGACCAATGCAAATGGTGAATTCAGCTTCACAGGTCTGATTGAATCAAATGCGGATGGCTACACGATTACGCAAACAGTCAGTGGCACGTATCAAACTGGTAATCGCTACATTGGCTCAGGCACTGGCGTAGTGAGCAATGTTGCTAAAGTGGTTGTCGGCACAGATTCAACCCCAGCGATCCGCTTTACTGAAAAACCAAACGCGGGTGATAAGTCAGTATCAGGTAAGGTGTTCTTGGATATCAACCAAGATGGCGCGGTTGATCAAAATGATGCGCTTCTGAAAGACATCACGGTCACGATCACAGGCACGGATAAGTATGGTCAGGCGGTGAATACCACCACAACGACCGATGCAAGTGGTGCGTTTAGCTTCACAGGCCTGATTGAATCAAATGCTGATGGTTACACCATCACGCAAACACCGAGCACAACGTATCAAATGGGTAACCGTTATATAGGCTCAGGCACAGGCGTTGTTAGCAATGTCGCCAAAGTGGTTGTCGGCACAGATCCAACCCCCGCGATCCGCTTTACAGAAAAACCAAACGCGGGTGATAAATCTGTCTCAGGTACCGTGTTCTTAGATGTAAACCAAGATGGCGCGGTTGACGCCAATGATGCGCTGCTAAAAGACATCACGGTCACGATCACGGGCATAGATAAGTTTGGTCAGGCGGTAAATATCACAACAACGACCAATACAAATGGTGAATTCAGCTTTACAGGTCTGATTGAATCAAATGCTGATGGTTACACGATTACGCAGACAGTCAGTGGCACGTATCAAACTGGTAATCGCTACATTGGCTCAGGCGCTGGCGTGGTCAGCAATGTCGCTAAAGTGGTTGTGGGCACAGATCCAACCCCTGCGATCCGCTTTACTGAAAAACCAAAAGCGGGTGATAAATCTGTCTCAGGTACCGTGTTCTTCGATGTGGATCAGGATGGTGTGGTTGACGCCAATGATGCACTCTTAAAAGACATCACAGTGACTATCATGGGCACGGATAAGTTTGGTCAAACGGTGAATGTGACAACGACGACCAATGCAAATGGTGAATTCAGCTTCACAGGTCTGATTGAATCAAATGCGGATGGCTACACGATTACGCAAACAGCGAGTGGTACGCATCAAACGGGTAATCGCTATATCGGCAGTGACGCAGGCGTGGTCAGCAATGTCGCCAAAGTGGTTGTGGGTACAGAGCCAACGCCAGCGATCCGCTTTACAGAAAAACCAAAAGCCGGTGATAAATCTGTCTCTGGTACCGTGTTCTTCGATGTGGATCAGGATGGTGTTGTTGATGCGAATGATGCACTGCTAAAAGACATTACGGTTACTATCACGGGCATAGATAAGTTTGGTCAGGCGGTAAATATCACAACAACGACCAATACAAATGGTGAATTCAGCTTTACAGGTCTGATTGAATCAAATGCTGATGGTTACACGATTACGCAGACAGTCAGTGGCACGTATCAAACCGGTAATCGCTACATTGGCTCAGGCGCTGGCGTGGTCAGCAATGTCGCAAAAGTGGTTGTCGGCACAGATCCAACCCCCGCGATCCGCTTTACAGAAAAACCAAACGCGGGTGATAAATCTGTCTCAGGTACCGTGTTCTTAGATGTAAACCAAGATGGCGCGGTTGACGCCAATGATGCGCTGCTAAAAGACATCACAGTGACTATCACGGGCACGGATAAGTTTGGTCAGGTGGTAAATCAAAGTGTAGTGACGAATGCAAGCGGTGAATTCAGCTTTACTGGCCTGATTGAATCAAATGCGGATGGTTACACGATTACGCAAACAGTGAGTGGTACGCATCAAACGGGCAACCGTTATATTGGCAGTGACGCAGGCGTGGTCAGCAATGTCGCACAAGTGGTTGTGGGCACAGATCCAACCCCAGCGATCCGCTTTACTGAAAAACCAAAAGCCGGTGATAAATCTGTCTCAGGTACTGTGTTCTTCGATGTAGATCAGGATGGCGTTGTTGATGCGAATGATGCACTGCTAAAAGACATCACTGTGACTATCACAGGCACGGATAAGTATGGTCAGGTGGTGAATCAAAGTGTAGTGACGAATGCGAGCGGTGCATTTAGCTTTACTGGCCTGATCGAATCCAATGCGGATGGTTACACGATTACGCAAACAGTCAGTGGGACTTACCAAGCGGGTAATCGTTACATCGGCTCAGGTGCTGGTGTGATCAGTAATGTCGCAAAAGTGGTTGTCGGCACAGATCCAACCCCAGCGATCCGCTTTACAGAAAAACCAAAAGCGGGTGATAAATCTGTCTCAGGTACCGTGTTCTTCGATGTGGATCAGGGTGGTGTGGTTGACGCCAATGATGCACTCTTAAAAGACATCACAGTGACTATCACGGGCACGGATAAGTTTGGTCAAACGGTGAATGTGACAACGACGACCAATGCAAATGGTGAATTCAGCTTCACAGGTCTGATTGAATCAAATGCTGATGGTTACACGATTACGCAGACAGTCAGTGGCACGTATCAAACTGGTAATCGCTACATTGGCTCAGGCGCTGGCGTGGTCAGCAATGTCGCTAAAGTGGTTGTGGGCACAGATCCAACCCCAGCGATCCGCTTTACTGAAAAACCAAAAGCCGGTGATCAGTCAATCTCTGGTACCGTGTTCTTCGATGTAGATCAGGATGGTGTGGTTGACGCCAATGATGCATTCTTAAAAGACATCACAGTGACTATCACGGGCACGGATAAATATGGTCAGGCGGTGAATCAAAGTGTAGTGACGAATGCCAATGGTGAATTTAGCTTTACTGGCCTGATTGAATCAAATGCGGATGGTTACACGATTACGCAGACAGTCAGTGGCACGTATCAAACTGGTAATCGCTACATTGGCTCAGGCGCTGGCGTGGTCAGCAATGTCGCTAAAGTGGTTGTCGGCACAGATCCAACCCCTGCGATCCGCTTTACTGAAAAACCAAACGCGGGTGATAAATCTGTCTCTGGTACCGTGTTCTTCGATGTAGATCAGGATGGCGTGGTTGATGCCAATGATCAACTTTTGAAAGACATCACAGTGACTATCACGGGCACGGACAAGTTTGGTCAGGTGGTAAATATCACAACAACGACCAATACAAATGGTGAATTCAGCTTTACAGGTCTGATTGAATCAAATGCGGATGGCTACACAATTACGCAAACAGCGAGTGGTACTTATCAAACCGGTAATCGTTATATTGGCTCAGGCGCTGGCGAAGTTAGCAATGTCGCCAAAGTCTTAGTCGGCACAGACGTAACGCAAGAGCTTAAATTCACAGAAAAGCCAAAAGCGGGTGATAAATCTGTCTCAGGTACTGTGTTCTTCGATGTGGATCAGGATGGTGTGGTTGACGCCAATGATGCACTCTTAAAAGACATCACAGTGACTATCACGGGCATGGATAAGTTTGGTCAGGCGGTAAATCGAAGTGTAGTGACGAATGCCAATGGTGAATTCAGCTTTACTGGCATGATTGAATCAAATGCTGATGGTTACACCATCACGCAAACACCGAGCACAACATATCAAATGGGTAACCGTTATATAGGCTCAGGCACAGGCGTTGTTAGCAATGTCGCAAAAGTGATGGTCGGCACAGACGCAACACCAGAGCTTAAATTTACAGAAAAGCCAAAATCGGGTGATAAGTCAGTATCAGGTAAGGTGTTCTTGGATATCAACCAAGATGGCGCGGTTGATCAAAATGATGCGCTTCTGAAAGACATCACGGTGACTATCACGGGCACAGATAAATTTGGTCAGGTGGTGAATACCACAACGATGACAGATGCGAATGGTGCGTTCAGCTTCACAGGTTTAATTGAATCAAATGCTGATGGCTACACGATTACGCAAACAGTCAGTGGCACGTATCAAACCGGTAATCGCTACATTGGTTCAGGCGCTGGCGTAGTGAGCAATGTCGCAAAAGTGGTTGTTGGCACAGATACAACGCCAGAAATCAAATTTTCAGAAAAACCAAAAGCGGGTGATAAGTCAGTATCAGGTAAGGTGTTCTTCGATGTAGATCAGGATGGCGTGGTTGACGCCAATGATGCGCTGCTAAAAGACATCACAGTGACTATCACGGGCACGGATAAGTTTGGTCAGGTGGTAAATCAAAGTGTAGTGACGAATGCAAGCGGTGAATTCAGCTTTACTGGCCTGATTGAATCCAATGCGGATGGTTACACGATTACGCAAACAGCGAGTGGTACGTATCAAACAGGTAACCGTTACATCGGCTCAGGCACAGGCGTTGTTAGCAATGTCGCCAAAGTGGTTGTCGGCACAGATCCAACCCCCGCGATCCGCTTTACAGAAAAACCAAACGCGGGTGATAAATCTGTCTCAGGTACCGTGTTCTTAGATGTAAACCAAGATGGCGCGGTTGATCAAAATGATGTGCGATTAAAAGACATCACAGTGACTATCACGGGCACGGATAAGTTTGGTCAGGTGGTAAATCAAAGTGTAGTGACGAATGCCAATGGTGAATTTAGCTTTACTGGCCTGATTGAATCAAATGCGGATGGTTACACCATCACGCAAACACCGAGCACAACGTATCAAACAGGTAACCGTTACATCGGCTCAGGCACTGGCGTAGTGAGCAATGTCGCCAAAGTGGTTGTCGGCACAGATCCAACTCCCGCGATCCGCTTTACTGAAAAACCAAACGCGGGTGATAAGTCGGTTGTAGGTAAGGTGTTCTTGGATGTGAACCAAGATGGCACGGTTGATCAAAATGATGCGCTGCTAAAAGACATCACGGTCACGATCACGGGCATAGATAAGTTTGGTCAGGCGGTAAATATCACAACAACGACCAATACAAATGGTGAATTCAGCTTTACAGGTCTGATTGAATCAAATGCTGATGGTTACACGATTACGCAGACAGTCAGTGGCACGTATCAAACTGGTAATCGCTACATTGGCTCAGGCGCTGGCGTGGTCAGCAATGTCGCTAAAGTGGTTGTGGGCACAGATCCAACCCCTGCGATCCGCTTTACTGAAAAACCAAAAGCGGGTGATAAATCTGTCTCAGGTACCGTGTTCTTCGATGTAGATCAGGATGGCGTGGTTGATGCCAATGATCAACTTTTGAAAGACATCACAGTGACTATCACGGGCACGGATAAGTTTGGTCAGGCGGTGAATCAAAGTGTAGTGACGAATGCCAATGGTGAATTTAGCTTTACTGGCCTGATTGAATCAAATGCGGATGGTTACACCATCACGCAAACACCGAGCACAACGTATCAAACAGGTAACCGTTACATTGGCTCAGGCACTGGCGTAGTGAGCAATGTCGCCAAAGTGGTGGTCGGCACAGATCCAACTCCCGCGATCCGCTTTACTGAAAAACCAAAAGCGGGTGATAAATCTGTCTCAGGTACTGTGTTCTTCGATGTGGATCAGGATGGTGTTGTTGATGCGAATGATGCACTGCTAAAAGACATCACTGTGACTATCACAGGCACGGATAAGTATGGTCAGGTGGTGAATCAAAGTGTAGTGACGAATGCGAGCGGTGCATTTAGCTTTACTGGCCTGATCGAATCCAATGCTGATGGTTACACCATCACGCAAACAGTCAGTGGGACTTACCAAGCGGGTAATCGTTACATCGGCTCAGGTGCTGGTGTGATCAGTAATGTCGCAAAAGTGGTTGTCGGCACAGATCCAACCCCAGCGTTTCGCTTTACAGAAAAACCAAAAGCCGGAGATAAGTCTATCTCAGGTCGCGTGTTTGTGGACATCAATCAAGATGGCGCAAGCAACGGCAATGATTTTGCACTTGCTGGTATTGCGATCACGCTAACCGGTCAGGATCTTTACGGCGAAGCGGTGAGTTTAAGCACCACAACCGACGCAAACGGTGCGTTCAACTTTGCGGGTCTTCGCAAGTCTAATGCGGCAGGTTACACCATCACGCAAGACATAACGGACTACCTCGAAGGTCAAGATTATCAAGGTGCAAACCCAGATCAATTTGGTTCCAACAGTGAGATCAAACTGGTGCTTACAGACAATGCAGCATTAGAGCTTATCTTCACAGAGCAGCTGAATGCAGGTGATAAATCTATCTCAGGTCACGTGTTTGTGGACATCAACCAAGATGGCACAAACAACGGCAATGACTTTGCGCTGGCAGGTATTGAGATCACATTAACGGGTCAGGATCTTTACGGTGAAGCAGTAAGCTTAACCACGACGACGGACGCAAATGGTGCGTTCAACTTTGCAGGCCTTCGAAAGTCAGATGCATCGGGTTACACCATCTCGCAAGGCGTAACGAACTACCTCGAAGGTCAAGATTACCAAGGTGCAAACCCTGATCAATTTGGTTCAAACAGTGAGATCAAACTGGTACTCGCAGACAATGCAGCACCAGAGCTTATCTTCACAGAGCAGCTTAATGCAGGTGATAAATCTATCTCAGGCCGTGTGTTTGTGGACATCAACCAAGACGGCACAAACAACGGCAATGACTTTGTGCTTGCAGGTATTGAGATCACGCTAACCGGTCAGGATCTTTACGGCGAAGCGGTGAGCTTAAGCACGACGACGGATGCAAACGGTGCGTTCAACTTTGCTGGTCTGCGTAAGTCTGATGCGGCGGGCTACACCATCACACAAGGCGTAACGGACTACCTCGAAGGTCAAGATTACCAAGGTGCAAACCCAGATCAATTTGGCTCAAACAGTGAGATCAAACTGGTATTAGCTGAGCAAGCAGTGGCAGATCTTATCTTCACAGAGCAGCTTAATGCGGGCGATAAATCTATCTCAGGTCGTGTATTTGTGGATATCAACCAAGATGGTACAAACAATGGTAACGACTTTGCATTAGCTGGTATTGAGATCACATTAACGGGTCAGGATCTTTACGGTGAAGCGGTGAGCCTAAACACCACGACGGATGCAAACGGTGCGTTCAACTTTGCTGGTCTGCGTAAGTCTGATGCGGCGGGTTATACCATCACGCAAAGCACAACGGACTACCTTGAAGGTCAAGATTACCAAGGTGCAAATCCAGATCAATTTGGTTCAAACAGTGAGATCAAACTGGTATTAGCTGAGCAAGCAGCACCAGATCTTATCTTCACTGAGCAATTAAATGCCGGTGATAAATCTATCTCAGGTCGCGTGTTTGTGGACATCAATCAAGATGGCGCAAGCAACGGCAATGATTTTGCACTTGCTGGTATTGCGATCACGCTAACCGGTCAGGATCTTTACGGCGAAGCGGTGAGTTTAAGCACCACAACCGACGCAAACGGTGCGTTCAACTTTGCGGGTCTTCGCAAGTCTAATGCGGCAGGTTACACCATCACGCAAGGCACAACGGATTACCTTGAAGGCCAAGATTACCAAGGTGCAAACCCAGATCAATTTGCTTCAAACAGTGAGATCAAATTGGTACTAGCTGACAGTGTAGCTCCTGAACTTATCTTCACAGAGCAGCTTAATGCGGGCGATAAATCTATCTCAGGTCGTGTGTTTGTGGACATCAATCAAGATGGCACAAATAACGGCAATGACTTTGTGCTTGCAGGTATTGCGATCACGCTAACCGGTCAGGATCTTTACGGCGAAGCGGTGAGTTTAAGCACCACTACCGACGCAAATGGAGCCTTTAATTTTGCTGGCCTGCGCAAGTCTAATGCGGCGGGGTATACCATCACGCAAGGCACAACGGACTACCTTGAAGGGCAAGATTACCAAGGTGCAAACCCAGATCAATTTGGTTCAAACAGTGAGATCAAACTGGTATTAGCTGAGCAAGCAGTGGCAGATCTTATCTTCACAGAGCAGCTTAATGCGGGTGATAAATCTATCTCAGGTCGTGTGTTTGTGGACATCAATCAAGATGGCGCAAGCAACGGCAATGACTTTGTGCTTGCAGGTATTGAGATCACGCTAACCGGTCAGGATCTTTACGGCGAAGCGGTGAGCTTAAGCACGACGACGGATGCAAACGGTGCGTTCAACTTTGCTGGTCTGCGTAAGTCTGATGCGGCGGGCTACACCATCACACAAGGCGTAACGGACTACCTTGAAGGCCAAGATTACCAAGGTGCAAACCCAGATCAATTTGGTTCAAACAGTGAGATCAAACTGGTATTAGCTGAGCAAGCAGTGGCAGATCTTATCTTCACAGAGCAGCTTAATGCGGGAGATAAATCTATCTCAGGTCGCGTGTTTGTGGACATCAATCAAGATGGTACAAATAACGGCAATGACTTTGTGCTTGCAGGTATTGCGATCACGCTAACCGGTCAGGATCTTTACGGCGAAGCGGTGAGCCTAAACACCACGACGGATGCAAACGGTGCGTTTAAATTTGCTGGTCTGCGTAAGTCTGATGCGGCAGGTTACACCATCACGCAAGGCACAACGGATTACCTTGAAGGCCAAGATTACCAAGGTGCAAACCCAGATCAATTTGCTTCAAACAGTGAGATCAAATTGGTACTAGCTGACAGTGTAGCTCCTGAACTTATCTTCACAGAGCAGCTTAATGCGGGCGATAAATCTATCTCAGGTCGTGTGTTTGTGGACATCAATCAAGATGGCACAAATAACGGCAATGACTTTGTGCTTGCAGGTATTGCGATCACGCTAACCGGTCAGGATCTTTACGGCGAAGCGGTGAGTTTAAGCACCACTACCGACGCAAATGGAGCCTTTAATTTTGCTGGCCTGCGCAAGTCTAATGCGGCGGGGTATACCATCACGCAAGGCACAACGGACTACCTTGAAGGGCAAGATTACCAAGGTGCAAACCCAGATCAATTTGGTTCAAACAGTGAGATCAAACTGGTATTAGGTGAGCAATCGGTAGCAGAGCTTATTTTTACTGAGCAACTTTACGCAAATGCAAAAATATCGGGAAGCGTATTTATTGATTCAAACAACAGTGGTTTGTTTGATTTACAAGAAGCTGGATTAGCGGATGTGACAGTTAAGTTGGCAGGTATGTCTGCTGCGGGTGATGCTGTATCTATCGAAGTACTGACAAATACAGAAGGTGAGTTTTCATTTACCAATTTAGTAGCGAGTGATGATAGTGGATATGTGGTAACACAAGTTCAGCCTGCTCAGTTTAAGGATGGCCTTGAGTCGCGTGATGGCGTGATCGTGTCTTCAAATACGAATGATGTGTTTTCAGTTGTTTTACCTACCAGTGAGCAGGTTGAAAACTTGCACTTTGCTGAGCTGTATATGGGGCGTATTGGCGGTGCTGTTTTTGTTGATAGAAATGCTGATGGTCTATTGGATCAGAGCGATGACGCCATTGCGAACGTAGAAATTCAATTAACAGGTAGCACTAGTTCGGGTGAGGAGATCTCCTATAAAACATTGACTGAACAAGATGGTCGATTTGAGTTTACGCAATTACCGCAAAGTAGTGAGCAAGGTTACCAGCTAACTCAAGTACAGCCTGTAAATTATGCCGACAGCTTCGACTATCAAAATGGTGAGAAAGTAGAGGGTTCAGAGCAATTAGACGTGCTTAATAAGTTGGTGCTCACACAAGGTGCTGAGCTGGACAATCTAAATTTCACAGAAGGCTTTGGGATTGCAATCAGTGGTCGAGTTTTTGTCGACAAAATAGACTCAGGTTTATTCCCACAAACAATTGAACCTAGCGCATCTGACATGGTGATTGTCGGGAGTGAAATTCAATTAACTGGTATCGATTATCGAGGCCATAGTGTTGAACTGACTACGTTTACCAATGAGCAAGGAATTTACTCTTTTACTGAACTACCACCAAGTAATGAGCATGGTTATACCCTAACACAGGTAACTCAACCATCAGCTTATTTAGATGGTCAAGAGTCAGCTAATGGGACCGTGATAGAAAATACCAAAGGGACGGATAGTATTTTTGTTGGTGCTGTTTTGGACATTCAGCTGTATGCGAACTATGACTTTGCAGAATTACCAACCGCGTCTATTTCTGGTGAAGTTTGGGTCGATGCAGATGAAAATGGTTTGCTGGAAGAAGGTGAGACGCTGAGGATCGGTGGCGTTCAAGTTAATTTAACGGGCACCACGCTAAATGGACTTAATGTTGAACGTACTGCGGTGTCTGACGAACAAGGTACATATATCTTTGACTATTTATATCCAGGAACCTATCAAGTTACTCAACTGCAGCCAAGTGCTTGGTTAGATGGTAAAGAGCAACTGGGTAGTGCGGGCGGTGAAGTTGGTGAAGATCAGTTCTCGAGCATTACAATCGCTCTAGATCAACATGCAGTTGGATATAACTTTGCAGAGCGCGGTAGTGATCTAGCTGGCCGTGTATATGTCGATTTAAATGATGATGGTGTTCAAGATACTTTTGAGATGGGCCTAAGTAACGTTAGATTAACGATTACGGGTGCCGATCTTGATGGGCAGCCAGTCAATCGTGATATTTTAACAGATGCTTATGGACGTTATGAATTTGAAGATCTGCCACTGAGCGGCGTAGATGGATTTACGGTCACTGAATACCAGCCTGAAAATACTCAAGATGGGTTAGATAGTGTAGGTAATATTGGTGGTGTGCTTGGCGATGACCAGATCTCCGGGATCCTCATCGAGCGCCATGTTACAAAAGCACATTCATACAACTTCGGTGAACAATTAATGGATCCGGCGAGTATTTCTGGCTTGGTCTGGTTAGATAAAAACCACAACCGTGAAAAAGACGACAGTAATGGACAAAGTGGCTGGATCGTTGAGTTGCTACCGGATCCAATGACAGGAGAGGGCAATCCATTAGATGCTGAGCCATTGGCAACAATTGAATCAGATGCTAACGGTCAATATACTTTCTCTGGCTTGCCTGTCGGCACTTATGAAGTGCGATTTAGACACCCTCAAGGTGGCGTGATTTACGGTCTGCCAGTATCTGAAGATCCTGAGGCCAGTACTGAAAAAGGCACTATTTTAAACCTACGTGTCAGTGCCGGTGAGCAAGTTGAGAATCAATCATTGCCTGTAGACCCATCGGGCGTGATTTACGATTCAGAGCTGAGACAGCCGATAAAAGGCGCAAAAATTAAGATCACAGGTCCAAGTGGCTTTGAACCTGATCTGCATTTGGTGGGAGGCTCGGCGAATGTAGAACAAACCACCAGCGATGATGGGTACTATCAATTCTTACTATTTGCCCAAGCGCCTGCTGGGGTATACGAACTTCATGTAACTGAGCCAAATGGTTATCAAAGTGGTGGCTCTAAACGACTACCTGTGTGCACGAACACGCTCAGAGTCGGTGCACGTGAGTTACCAATTACCATTTTTGCAGAAGAAACAGCACCAACACTTGATGCGCCTGAGCATATTCCAACCCAGTGTGCGAGCCACTCAGACCAAGTGCTACAAAATATGCATACAACGCAGTACTATCAGCGTTTTTATATTGAGCCTAAGTTGCCATCGGGCAACGTGGTGAATAACCACATTCCGTTGGATGCTTTTGGCGATGATCTTGTGCATGTGAGCAAACAAGCACTCAAGCAAGATGTTGTAGTTGGAGAGTTGGTGCCTTACCGCATTAAGGTGACTAATCAGTCAGATATGATGCTTGATCCTCTCGACTTGATTGACCAGCTTCCTGCAGGTTTGAAATATGTCGCAGGCAGCGCAAAAGTGGACGGTCAAGCGATTGAGCCACAGCAGCAAGGCAGGCAATTGCGTTGGCATGTGAACGCTCTACAGCCTGAACAATCGATGATGATCGAATTGATCGTGGTTGTTGGTGCGGGTGTGAGCGAAGGTAAATACATTAACCAAGCCTGGGTAGAATTTGTCGGGGGCCTATATCAAAATGGGGCGGGTAACCGCATCTCAAATATTGGCGAAGCTGCCGTAAGAATTGTGCCGGATCCTATTTTTGACTGTAGTGATCTAATGGGTAAAGTATTTGATGATCACAACCGCAACGGTATGCAAGATAAGGGAGAGTCTGGACTACCTGCCATTCGTCTTGCGACGGCGCAAGGTCTGTGGATCACCACGGATCAACACGGTCGCTACCATCTCGCATGTGCGGATATTCCACATGCAGTTCGCGGTGGTAACTTTATCGTAAAATTGGATGAGCGCAGTTTACCTTCAGGCTATCGTGTCGTGAGTGAAAACCCGCGAGTGGTGCGCTTAACACGTGGTAAATCACAACAACTTGACTTTGCTGCCAGTATCCATAAAGTAGCGCGCATTGAAATCACCGCTGAATTATTTAACGGTGAATTAATCATGCCTGAGTACCTGTCTCGTTTAACCCAGCTAATGGATGCACTAGATAACACTCCGACAGTGATTCGTATTGCATATCAACAATCTGAATTAGAACAAACCACAGAAGCGGAGCGTAAATCTCAATTGCTACTTGATTGGCTTCAAACACAAGTGGCAGAGCGTGAGCTCCCAATCACTATTGAAACGGAAATGATCCCATTTTTTATTCCAGCTTTACCAGCCCACCAGCAGCTAGGAGGAAGCGATGACTAATCGATTCTTGCTAAGCAAAATTTCGTTATTGTGTGCAGCGGCCTATGCTTCTTTGCCCGCAATGAGTTATGCCTTTGTCGACGCTGTTAATGACAGCAAAGTGACGTCTGCGGCTGGTAATACTGAGCGGGTAATAGTGCAAAAGCATTTTGTATTTAGTGGATTGGATGAGCCCAAAGCAAAAACGGTCGAAATAGAACGAACGGTTAAAGCAGATAAGTCAGCTCAATTCGTGAAAGACTCTGCGATCCGTTTTGTTTCTGGTAAGCACTTTTTAACGGGTACCACTAAGCTTGAGATGGACCGCATCATTGGCTTTTTGCAAGGCAAGCAAGATACTAAGTTGCACTTTATTGGCCATGCAGATTCACAAGGTTTGAGCGCCAATGCGCGCAGGATTTATAAAACTAACCAGGGTTTATCTGAGCATAGAGCTAACATTGTGGCGGATTATTTCCGTCAGCAGCTTAATCTTGCGCCTTCTGCGACAACAACCGAAGGTCGTTCCAATCGCGAACCGATAGCAAGTAATGCGACATTAGCGGGTATGGCGAGAAATCGTCGTGTTGAAGTTATTGCGGTTTATACAGAAACGCGCACGGTAAAAGACACACAAGTTATTGCTCCGCCACAGCGTCATAAATTATGTGGTAGTAGCACATCTCATAGCGGGCCGCTGAATATCACCATAGATGGTCAAGCCTTTATGGATGAAGATGCAACTAATAATGCCGACGGTCAACGCTGTGCTGATATCAACTTAGAACGTTTTGAACTGCAACTAAAATATGACCCTCTAAATGTATTACCTAAATTGAACGTGCAACATGCGCTGACTAAATCTGGTAATACCTTGATGCTACACCTAAAAGGTTACAGTAATTACCAAAGCTTTTTTGATTACGCAGAAGTGCAGATCCTCGTGCCACACAGTGACAAAGTGCTGGCAAAGGTTGCTTTAGATGCTGAATTAACCGGCCGCTGGCGATTACCGGGCAATATGCTGGGTATGAGCTTGAAATACCGATTAAGAGTTTACAATAAGCAAGGCCGATTTGACGAAACTAGCCTTGCGCAGGCTGATTTCAAACCTCGCTATGCAGTGGATAGCAGTAAGCTCGATGGATATTTAATGGCGGGCTACGGTAAATCAATGCTTGCTAAGCAAAATATCAAAATTTCAGGTGGTGCTTTGACCTTGTATGGTGAACAAGTGCCGAGCAGTCACCGCGTGTATTTCTTGGGCCGCGTTGTGGCGGTGAATCGCGAGCGTAAATTTGTACATCAAGAAATTGTTCATAGCGGTTTTCATCGCGCAGAAGTCGCCCTATTAAATGAGCAAGGAGAGGGGCGCTTGATCCATCGGGATTTAGAGCTGCCAAAGAGTGACTGGTTTTATGTGGCAATGGGTGATTTAACCATAGGCCAGAATAGTCATAACGGTCCGGTTGAGTTACTGAGCGCTGACCACAATAAAGATGGCAATGTGTTCGCCGAAGGTCGATTAAGTGGTTATATCACGGGTAAATGGCAAGATGAATACAAGGTGACTGCACGGATAGACACGCAGGAGCAGGGACTCAATAAGTTACTCTCTGGTCTACATGAAAAAGATCCAAAAAGCTTATTCAGGCGTCTTGAAGAGGAGCAGCACCCAACGGAATATGGGGATGATTCAACCGTTATTGATGATGCACCAACCAACGGCAAAGTGTATCTAAAAGTCGAGAGGTCTCGCTCTCATGTGTTGTGGGGTAACTTTAACACGTCGTTTAATGATACTGAGTTAGCCCGTGTTGAGCGCGGTTTGTATGGTTTGCAATTGCAATACATCACGGATGAGCTGACTGCTGCCGGTGATAATCAATCTCAAGCCCATTTATATGCAGCAGAAGCTGAAACGCTGGGTGCTTATGAGTCTCATCGCTCTACAGGTGGCTCTCTTTATTACCTTAAAAATCAAGATATTGTTCAAGGATCTGAACAGATAGCTGTTGAGGTACGTGATAAAATTACTGGTTTAGTGTTAGTTAGGCGTGGCCTTGTTGCTGGTCAAGACTATGACATTGATGCGCTACAAGGGAGAGTATTACTTAATAGACCGCTGTCCTCATTCCAGCAAGATGATTTATTGGTTCGTACCGCGAGCCTAGATAGTAATCCCGTATATTTAGTGGCGCAATATGAGTACACACCGGGGATAAACGGGTTAGACAATTTGACTTATGGTGCGCGCTTGAGTCATTGGGTAAGTGATACCATTCAAGTGGGTTCTACCTTGAATCATCAAGAGCAAGATCTATTTGATGACCAATTGATTGCGTTAGATGCCATGTATCGTAAGAGTGATAGCGCGTACGTAAAAATTGAGATAGCGCAAACAGAAGGTGTTGGTAAAGCACTCAACTCGTTCAGTGGCGGCATTAACTTTGAACAGCAGGACTCGGGTGAAATAGGCCAATCAGCTTTGGGACACCGTGTTGAAGCTGCGTTTGAATTTTCGGATATCGGGATAGATGAGCAAGGGCATGGTCAGTTTTATTGGCAGCAACTTGAGGCTGGGTTTAATTCGACAGGTCAAATTAGCCAAGTTAATAGTCATTCAATGGGGACATTTTGGCAATGGCAAATCGAAGATGATCATGCCATTCAGCTCAAAGTGGATGAACAAAAAGCAGATGGTCAACAACGCAGGCAGGCTGCTGAATTAGGGTATGCTTATCAATTAAATGACGATTGGAAACTGAGTAGTGCTGTACGCCAAGATAATAAAGAAAATCTGACGGAGCAAAGTGAGTCGCCCCAAGTACGCCAACTTGATGATGGCGATCGTATTGATGCCATCGTACAGCTTGGTTACGACGGTAGTGACAAATGGCAGCCTTATGTTTATCTGCAAGGCACGCTTACAAGAGAACAAAACCGACTAGCAAACAACCGTGTTGGCATGGGAGCAGAGGCAAAACTGACTGACACACTGACAGTCAATTCTGAGGTATCCCATGGCAATCTTGGAGAAGCGGGCAAGTTGGGTGTCGATTGGCAATACAAAGAAGGTAGCAATGCTTACGTTGAGTACAGGGTTGACCCTGATGGGGGGGAGCTATTTTCAACGGGTAAACAAAAAAACTGGGTAACGGGCTCAAGGCATAGATTTAACTCCTCTACCAGCGTGTATGCAGAGCAGATCTGGCAACAAGATAACAGGCAAACTGGTTTAACCCATGCTTATGGCATTGAACATGACTTTTTAGTTGGCTGGCAAGCGGGCATTGGTTTTGAGCAGGGCGAGCTTGAAAGTGACACTGATTTGATTGACCGTGATGTCACCACCTTGTCGCTTGGCTATCAAACGGATACATGGCAATGGCGCAGCGCGCTGGAGTACCGAGAAGATAGTAATAGCACTGAAACCAGAACATCTTGGTTGGCAAGGCAAAATATTCATGCCAAATTCAACACTGATTGGCGAGCACAGTTGCGTATCGATTGGGCGCAAAGTGACAGCTCCTTATCTGACAGCGAGCCTGCTGGAACGCTCAATAGTGATTTCACTGAAGCGCAATTTGGTGTGGCATATAGACCGGTTGAGGCCAGCCCTTGGTCTGGTATGGCAAGCTTTACGTACCTTGAAGATTTAGCGCCTGCCTCACAATTGAGTGGTATTGGCCTTGATAATACGCCACAACAACGAAGCCGAGTGTGGGCATTGGATGTGAATTATCAATTGACACCGCGCTGGCGGATCGGTACTAAGCTGGCGCAGCGGCATGGTGAGCTGAGAATGGGCCGTGACACAGGTCAATGGATCGATTCAGCGGCAACACTTGGCGTATTGCGAGCTGATTATCATTTGATGCATCAATGGGATGCCACACTTGAGTGGCGATCTTTGAGTGTTGATCTGGCACAGGATCGTCGCTCGGGCGCCTTATTTGCGCTGCATCGCCATGTTGGAGAGCACATGAAAATTGGTATTGGTTATAACTTTACTAATTTCACTGATGATTTAACGGACCTAGACTACGACTCAAAAGGGTGGTTTATCAACCTTGTTGGCAAATTTTAAATAGTGAACCTCACTCTCCCTGAGTTCCAACCTGACACTATATTGGCTTGTTGGAACTCATCTTTGATTATTAAATTATGGTGTCCTTAAATTGTTTGGTTAGGCCATTAGTATGTTTTGCGTTAGAATATAGCTATAACTCCTTTACACAGTTTATGCATGTCAAAGCAGGACCCTTATCTCTCTCGAGAACAAGAAAAATACGATAACCCAGTTCCAAGCCGTGAATTTATACTGGATAAAATTAAAGCCAGTAGTAAAAAGACCAGCTTTAGTCAATTGTGCCAAGCACTTAACGTGTTTGAGGAAGAACGTCAAATTGCGTTCAAGCGCCGTCTTCGTGCTATGGAGCGCGATGGGCAGCTGCACTTCAATAAGTTTAAATGCTACGTGATCCCCTGTGATGATGGCCTAGTGAAGGGTAAAGTCATCGGTCATCGCGATGGGTTTGGCTTTTTGGAAGTCGAAGGCGAGAAGAAAGATTGGTTCATCACCAAGCATCAAATGGATCGTGTATTACATGGAGATTGGGTACTGGCCAAGGCGGCAAGTCGCGGCTCTGGTGGTAAAGTTGAGGCACGTATCGTACGTGTATTGGAGTCTGAACGTGCCCCAGTGATAGGACGTTACTTTGTTGAGCATGGCGTGGCGGTGGTTGTGCCAGAAGATCCGCGCCTAACCCAAGACATTATTATTCTACCGGGGAGTGAAAAAGGGGCCCGCCATAATCAAATGGTACAGGTCGAAATTACTCAGCGCCCCAGTAAGCAAATGAATGCAGTAGGCAAGGTTACGGATGTCATCGGCGATCATATGGCGCCAGGTATGGAAATAGAAGTGGCACTGCGAAACCATGATATTCCACATGTATGGCCTCAAGCAGTTGAAGAGCAAGTTAGCAAACATGGAGAGTTTGTTGCTGAACAAGACAAGCAGGGGCGTATTGACCTACGTAATCTACCATTATTGACCATTGATGGTGAGGATGCTCGAGACTTTGATGATGCCGTGCATTGTGAACGTAAGCGTTCAGGTGGCTGGCGTCTGTGGGTCGCCATCGCGGATGTCTCTCACTATGTTGAAAAAAATAGTCCTTTAGATAAAGAAGCGATAGAGCGCGGTAACTCAGTGTATTTCCCTGAGCAAGTAGTGCCTATGTTACCTAAAGTATTGTCTAACGGTTTATGTTCACTGAATCCAAAAGTGGACCGGTTATGTATGGTCGCTGAGATGACTGTTTCAGAGGCTGGGAGATTGTCTGGATATCGTTTTTACGAAGCGGTGATGAACTCTCATGCACGACTAACCTATACAAAGGTACACGCCATTTTACAAGGTGATGATAAGCTGCGTGAAGAATATGCAGATGTTACCCCACACCTCACTGAACTGCATAATATGTATATGGCGCTTAAATCAGCGCGCCAAACACGTGGTGCGATTGAGTTTGAAACGCTGGAAACGCGCTTTGTATTTAATGCATATCGTAAAATTGAATCAATTGTACCTGTTGTTCGAAACGATGCTCATAAGCTGATTGAAGAGTGTATGATCTTGGCCAACGTCTCTGCGGCGAGGCTACTTGAAAAACACGACGCGAGTAGTTTGTACCGTGTTCACGATGAGCCAGACCCTGAAAAATTGAGTCACTTTAGGCAGTTTTTAAATGATTTAGGTATTGAGAGCCCAATTGGTCATGAGCCGACCCCACTTGAGCTGACAGAAGCGCTCGCGTCATTGGGTCAGCGTCCCGAAACTGAGTTGATCCAAACCATGTTACTGCGCTCTATGAAGCAAGCGGTATATCAACCAGACAACATTGGTCACTACGGACTGGCATTGAAAGCGTATGCGCATTTTACTTCACCGATCAGGCGTTATCCTGACTTGGTCGTGCATCGTGCGATCAAAGGTATCCTAGCGGCGCAGGGGCAAACCGTATCTGGTGCTTATGTATATGATACTGATGAAGCCGATCAGTTGGGTGAGCAGTGCTCAATGACAGAGCGTCGCGCAGATGATGCAACACGCGAAGTGGCAGACTGGCTTAAATGTGAGTTTATGCAAGATCATGTCGGCAGTGAATTTTCAGGCGTGATTTCGTCAGTCACAAACTTTGGCTTATTTGTGCGCCTAGATGAGTTGCAAATTGACGGCATGATCCACGTGAGCAATTTAGGTCATGAGTATTTCCATTTTGATGGTGCAAAGCACTGCTTAGTTGGGGAGCACAGTAAAACGGTTTATCGCTTAGGTGACAAGCTAAGCGTTGTTGTGGCATCGGTGAGCTTGGATGAGCGACGTATTAATTTGGTGCTAGCAGATGAAGCTGAACCAGATCGTTACGCGCGACGTCGTAAAAAGTCAAAGCCGAGTTCAGATGCTGCGAAAAGTAGCGTTCGTGCCCAGCTGAAGGCAGGCAAGATCCCAAATGGTAAGTCAGACAAGCAAGATGAGCCGTCAGATAAAAGTGATAAAAAAGCTAAAAAGCGCAAAAAAACAACTCCGAAGGGAGTGTTGAAAAAAGGTAAAAAAGCGGGCGCATCAGGAAGTCAAAAAACCGCTAAAAAGAGTGCAGGAAAAAAAGCCACTAAGGCAAAAAGACCGGGTAAGAATGCCCGCAAAAGACAAAAGAATAGTGCTGGAGCATAGTTTTGAGTAATGAATTAATTTTTGGCTTTCACTCTATCGAAGCCATTTTAGCCAAAGAGCCAGAGCGTTTTTTGGAGATTTACGCACTAAAAGGGCGTGAGGATAAGCGTTTGAGTGCGGTGGTCAATGAAGCGCGTAAATTTGGTATCTCGGTGCAGTTTATGCAGCGTAAAGCCTTAGATAACAAAGCGAAAGGTGAGCAGCACCAAGGCATTATTGCCAATGTAAAAGCGCCGCGTACATTGAATGAAAATGACCTTCAGGGGATTATCGATGCTAATACCGCGCCATTTTTCTTAGTGCTAGATGGCGTGACAGACCCTCATAATTTAGGTGCTTGCTTACGTAGTGCAGATGCCGCAGGTGTGCACGCGGTGATCGTGCCAAAAGATAAGTCTGCGAAACTCAATGGCACGGCCCGTAAAGTGGCGTGTGGGGCTGCAGAAACAGTACCGCTTATTCAGGTCACTAACTTGGCAAGAACACTGCGTGATATTAAAGAAGCGGGAGTTTGGGTTGTGGGTACTGCCGGTGAAACTGACAGTGAAGTTTTCACTTCAGATTTAAAAGGCCCAATCGCCATTGTGATGGGTGCAGAAGGCGATGGTATGCGCCGTTTGACCCGAGAGCATTGTGATTTATTAGTAAAAATCCCAATGGTTGGCACTGTGTCGAGCTTGAATGTGTCAGTGGCGACAGGCGTTTGCTTGTTTGAAGTACTGCGTCAACGTAGCTTGTAAGTAATACTCGGAGGGGCTACTTTATCAGTAGCGCCTTTAATTCTGACAAACGATTGACTTGGTAAGTGGGGGTTATATCTGCTGGACAGGTTTGTCCATCATGCTGTAACCAGCAACTATCAATACCAAACCGGTTTGCACCCAATATGTCACTCTTTGGTGTATCCCCTACCATCAAAACCCGCTCTTTGCTGGGATTACCTAATAGCGCTAATGTGTGTTCAAAGACTTGTGGGTCTGGTTTAGCGACGCCTACTTGTTCTGAAATGACCACATGATCAAAAAACGGTTTAAATCCGGTCTTGTGCAAGCGCTTTTCTTGTAGTGCAGTAAATCCATTAGTGATGATATTCAACGAGGTTGTTGGATTGAGTGCTGTTAGAAGTGACTGTGCTCCTGGTAAAGGTTTGCATATATCAGCCATGGCGTTTAAAAAGCCTAAATTCAAAGACTCTGGTGAAACAGATAACTTGGAAGCCCATGCATTGAAGCGCGTCACTTGCAGTGTTTGTGCATCAATTTTGCCATCTTGATATTGCACCCACAGCGGCGCATTGAGCGTTTGATATTCGTTGTAGTCTTGTCGGTCAAATGTGACACCATGTTGTTTGAAGAGAGTTTGCAGACCAAGGTAGGCATCAAAATGAAATAGCGTTTCATCGGCGTCAAAAATGATGTGGGAGTACTTCATGAACTATACAACTCTGAATGCATAAATGGGGCCATAGCTAATGTGAGTGCTTGGGTGTATGAGCTTTCTCTTGTTGCGAGGTTATTGGTGAGTAAACCTATCGCGCCACCTTTTTGCTTGATGTTGGTTGTGTTGAACACGCGGTCCATAACATGTCCAAGTTCTTCTCCTTGCTCTAAAGCAGAGTATATTTTATCAGGCAGTGGTAGATTACAGCTTCTACTCACACTTGAATACTGTTTGTCAGCGATCACTACAAATGCAAATGTGGCTGCGCCATAGTCGAATCTAGCTGCACCGCCTTCCATTGCACAGTAATAATCTGCATCATAATGTACTTTGAGGTAATCAACTCTATTTTGAGCACCAAGGCGCGTATCCAGCTCGCCAAGGGGCTGATCTGGGACACCACTGGGTGCGTGATGGCCTTCACAGATAATGTCTGCTTCTGGAAAGTATTGTTGAAAAATCGTTTTTGCGGCGTTTATTTTTACTGGGTTCTTAGAACCAACAAGTATTTTAAGCATCATTAATTTCACATCCCTCAATTTTGAATAGCTAGTTTACTGAGAGACAGTGAAATAAGGCAAATTTAAATATTTAACTCTGTTGGTGCTAAATTTTCATAGGCGCGCTTTTTAATAAGTAAATCTTTAATAAGTGGTGTTAGCACTAACTCCATCGCCAACCCCATTTTACCGCCAGGCACAACTAAGGTGTTAACCCGTGACATAAAGCTCCCCTCGATCATTTGTAAATAATAGGGAAAGTTCACATCATCAATACCACGAAAACGGATCACCACGAAACTCTCATCCAAAGAAGGGATATCTTTTGCGCTGAAAGGATTAGATGTATCCACAGTGGGTACTCGCTGGAAGTTAATGTGTGTGCGAGAGAACTGGGGGGTGATGTGGTTAATATAATCATCCATACTACGCACGATGGAAGTCATTACTGCCTCTCTTGAGTGGCCGCGATCATGTGTGTCTCTAATGAGTTTTTGGATCCACTCTAGATTTATGATGGGCACCATTCCTATGAGCAGGTCAACATGCTTGGCAACGTTGTGTTCTTCAGTGACCACACCACCATGTAAGCCTTCATAAAATAGCATGTCGGTATTATTTTCTAGATCTTGATATGGTGTAAATGTGCCTGGAAGTTGGTTGTAAGGAACAGCATCATCGAATGTATGTAAGTACTTACGTATTCTTCCATTCCCTTTTTTCCCATAACTGGCGAATAATTCTTCTAGGGCTTCAAAGTCATTCGCTTGCTGGCCGAAGTAACTTAAGTGTTTACCTTCTTGCAAAGCTTCCCGTTTGAGTTTATCCATTTCAGGTCGGGTGTATCGATGAAAACTATCTCCTTCAACCAGCGCTGCCTTAGCATCTAGGCTGCGGAAAATATGCTTTATCGCATTAGTCGTAGTGGTGGTTCCAGCGCCCGAACTTCCTGTAATCGCAATGATTGGGTGTTGTTGTGACATGATAACCTCAGTAAAAACGGAATCTAATAGTGGCCTAACTATATAAAGCTTGTTATGCCGAATATCGAGGCGCACCGATCGCGCTCCTGCTTTAAGTCATGTGAAGCACAACAAATTCGCTGTCGTCATCACTGGAGCTTTAATTTGATGTTACTGAAAGACGAAAATTTCGCAAGCGCTTTGCGAGGATAGGTTATTTTTCATATACGGCTTGCACACTTAATTGTGAAATTTTATTGGTTTTTGGGGGTTGTACTGGGTAAGATCAAAAATAAAAAGGAATCATGATGTATAGAGCCATAATTAGTGTGCTGGTGGTGTGTTGCTTTGCCCTAGTCAAGTACGCACAGGCTGAAATGCCAAAAAGTCAAATATGGTTGGCGCAGGAGACTGCGGCGGGGTTTTCCGTGAAGCCTCTCACTGGACAAAGTGCCTATCACAATCAACCCTTGGTCACACAGGAGGGCGTTTACTACACCAAAGAAGTAAGGTCCGAAGGGCAATCTCAAACTGATTTATTTTTGTACCGTTTTGATGATAAGTCACATACTAATTTAACCAATACGCCAGAGTCAGAGTATTCACCGACAATTTTCCCACATAAAAAAGGTATATCAACCATAGTAGTAGAGCAATCTGGAGAGCAAAGGTTGTGGTATTACCCCGAAGATAAGTCGCAACCTCCTTCCCGTATATTTGAGCATATAAAACCGGTGGGTTATCACGCTTGGGGAAGGGATGAGGATGTGCTTTTGTTTATTCTTGGTGAGCCTCATTCGTTACAATTTACAAACTTATCAGGACATTTACCTAAGGTAGTAGCAAAAGATATAGGACGTAGTCTTGCTTACAATTCGATAAGGGACATATATAGCTTCACATATTTTGTAGATGGCCAGCAGTGGTTTGCGACCTATTCCAGCTCAACTGGAGGGGTAAGCAAGCATTTTAGGTTGCCAAGTAGTGTGCGTGATTATACTTGGATTAATGGTGATAAAATAATTTATGCCATTGATAATAAGATCTTTTTAAGACATTTGGATACGCCAAAGTCCGTAATTTTATGGCGTAATTTGCAAGATTATTGTGGTACTGAAATCACCAGACTAAGCTATTACAAAGGGGCTTTGGCTTTTGTCTGTGAGCGATAAACGCTACATAATGCAAACTTCGCAATACAGCAAGCGTAAATACTATTTATTTAGGTAGGACAAACATGGTGGTTTTAGTTACAGGTGGTACAGGTTATATCGGTTCTCACACTGTCGTTGAGTTACTTCATCAAAGTAATGAAGTCATTGTTATAGATAATCTAGTGAATTCATCTTTAGTGGCATTGAGTCGTGTTAAGGAGATTACGGGTAAAGATGTGACGTTTTATGAAGGAGATATCCTAGATCGTGACTTTTTAGATTCTGTGTTTTCGAAGCATGATATTGATCAAGTTATTCACTTTGCAGGTCTTAAAGCTGTTGGCGAGTCGGTTCAAAAACCGATTGAGTATTATCAAACTAACGTACAAGGGACTCTAACTTTGTTAGATGCTATGAGACACGCAGGGGTATTTAAGCTGGTCTTTAGTTCATCGGCAACTGTTTATGGTGATCCACAGAGTCTACCTATTCGTGAAGACTTCCCTGTAGGGGGGACTACCAATCCTTATGGCACGTCTAAGCTGATGGCGGAAATGGTTTTACAAGATGTTGCCAAATCAGATGATCGGTGGGCGTTTGCGATATTACGCTATTTCAACCCAGTTGGTGCACATGAATCAGGCCTAATTGGTGAAGACCCTAACGGGATCCCTAATAATTTACTGCCTTATATTACACAAGTTGCGGTCGGTAAATTAAAGGAGTTGGGTGTTTTTGGCGACGATTACGATACCCATGATGGCACTGGGGTAAGGGATTATATCCATGTTGTTGAT
The DNA here is from genome assembly GCF_001750165.1 of Pseudoalteromonas luteoviolacea. Lineage (NCBI taxonomy): Bacteria > Pseudomonadati > Pseudomonadota > Gammaproteobacteria > Alteromonadales > Pseudoalteromonadaceae > Pseudoalteromonas > Pseudoalteromonas luteoviolacea. The sequence goes on along the minus strand of NZ_CP015411.1, from coordinate 4,497,720 downwards.
CTTGCTGTTGGACATTTAAAGTCGCTTCAGAAGTTAGAGCAAAATAATGGTGTTCATATTTATAACTTAGGTACAGGTAATGGTTATTCTGTATTGGATATGGTGAATGCGTTTGAGTCGGCATCGAACAAGTCGATTCCTTATAATATTAAACCACGCCGTGCAGGAGATGTCTCTGCTTGCTATGCTGCGCCTGAAAAAGCACATAAGGAACTGGGTTGGGAAGCGCAACGAGATATTAATTGTATGATGCGAGATTCATGGAATTGGCAAAAAAATAACCCAGAAGGGTATATTGCGTAAAAATCGCTAGGAATAACCACTTAGGTATACATCCATTTTAAGCCATAAAAAGAGAAAGCATGAAAAATCTCATAAGTTACTTGTGCTTGTTTGCAATATTACAAGTAACTTTTCTGAGGGTTAAATTCATGGGTTATTAAACTCTGTGCCCACTTAGCGCTAGAGACAATGCGGCTTTGGGGAGGCAATATGGTTGAATATTCAAAAAGCTTAGACTAGACATATTTTCATAATGATATGTGAAAAGATTCGTTTAAATCAGTGCAATAATTAGCTAATGTATAGATAAATATTAATAATTACATAAAATAGTGTTTGGGCTAGTATGCCATTCTCTATTTATGTAGTTCAGTATAAAGTGGTTATTAAGGATTTTGCATTATGAAAGTAAAAAAGAAAAACTTAAAAGTATTGTCTAATTTTGCAGCTGAGTACGTAAAGGGAGGGACTGGTTTTTCTGAAGGTCGCAACCCACCTCAAGCCATGGAGATGCAACCTTTATGGTTTGTGAGAAAAATATAGGCTATACGTTGTCTTACGGAAGGAATCATTAAAAGTATGGTATGGTATGAGTTTTTGGCTAGCTTAGGGCCTGTTTTTAGAAGCTTTGAGCTAGTGATAATCGTCTTTTTGGTAACAAAATTTTGGGAGCATCGGTTTAGTTTATTTTTTGGTGGAAAAAATACTCTAAAAACACAAGATGATCATGAATTGCATTCGTGTTTTCTTACCGCATTTTGTACGCTGATATTCTATTTTATTGGTGCAAGGGTTGCAGATGCTGTACTGAATATATCCATGGATAAAATAGAGCTTAGAAGGCTATATTACTTTTCATTTATAGTCCACGGCGCAATATTCATTATTTCCCTTTATCTTTTTCATAAAATCAGAGACTGTAACTTCTCTAACTGTGCAAAGCTATGTGCAGGTATGGTGATCTTTTCTGCCACCTTTAATATTATACAATTCATCGCCAGAGGGTACTTTGATTTTAACTACTTCAATACCATTTATTCTATCGGTATTCCACTTTGCAATTTAGCGACATTTATCATTTTGACTATATACTCGATTAAGCTTGCACTCAACTCTAGAAAACATCGCGTAAAATCGTAGTTTAAAACTCATAAGTTGCGCTTAGGGCCCATAGAGCGCCATTGTTATATGTCTTTTTACTGAAAGTTTTCGATTCTCGGTGTATAATTTTGCCTTTGTTTTTGACAAAAACGACAGCGCGATGCGATATGTCTCCGTTCGCTTTTGGTCGTTTTTCTATTGAATATGACGCCATGTTTAGTCCCTAAGTTATTGATTTGTCCGACCCAGAGATGGGGGACTATTGGGGAACTTTATATCGAAATTTGGGGTAATTAAAGGCGATTTGGGGTAATTAAAGAAGTATGCAAAACACAGATAAATCAGGCGTTAGCCCACTAAATACAAGCGATTCGGCGTTTCGCCGCTTCTCCGTTGCACCTATGCTGGATTGGACTGATAGACATTGTCGAACATTTCATCGCAAACTGAGCAAACATGCTGTGTTATACACTGAAATGATCACCACTGGTGCAATCATTTATGGTAAAGGTGACTATCTCGCATTTGGTGGCCACGAAATGCCAGTTGCATTACAGCTTGGAGGCTCGGATCCCAAAGCCCTTGCTGAATGCGCTAAACGTGCTCAAGAGTATGGTTATAATGAAGTTAATTTAAACGTAGGATGTCCTTCAGACCGAGTACAGAATGGGCGTTTTGGTGCGTGTTTAATGGCTGAGCCAAACCTTGTGGCAGACTGTGTGGCGGCGATGAAAGCTGAAGTATCTATTCCAGTTACGGTTAAGACACGCATTGGTATCGATGAGCACGATTCTTATGAATTTTTAACTGCTTTGATTGAGGCTTCCAATAAAGTTGGGTGTGACGATTTTATTATTCATGCCCGTAAAGCTTGGCTACAGGGCTTGAGCCCAAAAGAAAATAGAGAAATTCCACCTCTTGATTACCCTAGAGTGTACAAGTTAAAGCAAGACTATGCCGGTTTGCATATCAGTATCAATGGTGGTGTTAAAACACTAGAAGAGTGCCAGCATCATTTAGCACATCTAGATGGTGTAATGGTAGGGCGAGAAGCGTACAGTAATCCGTTTTTGTTATCGCAAGTTGATGAAAAACTGTATGGAGATGCTCCATTTACAAAATCTCGTCATGAAGTAGTAAGAAGTATGTATGACTACTTTGAGCAAGAAATGTCGCGCGGTGCTAACTTTTGGCATATTGCGCGCCATATGCTAGGCATATTTCAAAATCAGCCAGGGGCGCGTGGTTATAGACGTCACTTATCTGAAAATGGACATAAAAAAGATGCTGATATCAGTGTGATGGAAAAAGCACTGACATTTGTACCTGAAATTTAAGAAAACAGATATGGCCAAAACGACGACTTTTTGGCCATATTTACTATAATTTAACCCCTTTATACTTTTTAGTGATAATGTTTTTCCACTAAGTCAATGATAAATATGCACTTTATTAATTGGCATAAAGATTGGAACTCGTAAGTCATCATATGTTATCAAGGAACATGTTATGGCTTTAATTGATCGCATCGAAGATTTAATCAAATCAGAGTTTAATACCTTACTCGCTCAATCATCGAATTCAGATGTCTACAATGGCTCGCCATCAGGTATTGATACCACCACATCAGCCATCCAAGCACTTATTGTTCACTTAAAAGCGGAAATTACGTCGACACGTAGGCAAGCATCTGATTGTGAACAAGCTATCGTCCAATGGTATGAAAAAGCACAATATGCTTTGGAAAGGGGGCGTGAAGACTTGGCGAGGTTAGCGCTTCAGGAAAAATATCGCTGCCAAAATCGACTTACTTTGCTGCAGTCACATATCGATGAATTGTCGCATTCACTGGGTAAGCTAGAAAGAGATAATGTGCGCTTACAATCTCGTAAACATAGTGGACACCATACGCTGAAAGAAGAGTGTTTAAATGCAAGGCTTAAATTAAAACAAGCGTTGAATACACCTGCGGCGCAAAATTTGGCAACCCATCTCGATGAGTGGGAGAGAAGGCTTGTTAAAACAGAATTGCGTGCAAATACTGTTTTTGATAGCAAAGCAGACAAAGCTATGAGTGAGCTGAATAGGCTACTAAAAAATGAAAAAACTGTGGCTATGTTGCAGTCACTAAAAAGCAAATTGTCGTCAGAACTTTCAAGTAATCGTCCATCAATTTAGGAGAGTAATATGTATTCAAATAGATATAAAAATACTCAGCGATATTTAGGGAAGAAAAAAATTGCAGGGGTTTGTATTGAAGTGGCTGATAAAGTCGATTTACCCGTATGGTTAGTCCGGTTATTGATGGTGCTATTGGCGCTTAAATTTACTTTGCCATGTATTATCGGCTATTTCATTGGATGGTTGTGTTTAACTAATAAAGATAGGGTATAGCTATGAAAGCAGTGTCTCTATTATTATTTTCAGTTTTGATTGTACTGCTATTTTCTTGGCTATCGATGCCATTCATTTCACTGAGTTTATCTGGGTTTATTGAAGGGTTAGGTTGGGTTGGTTTAGAGCTTTTCGGCTTTTTACTTGTGATGATTTTCGGATTTGCGGTTGTGGCTCTGCTCAGTGTTGGGATACTGGGAGTCGGGTTGGTGGTGCTCATTGGGCTAGTATTGGCACTGTTATTTAACTCGGTCATGATCGCAATTCCGTTATTTATGCTTCTCATACTTGCCTGGTTGGTTTTTGAAAAAACGCCTGAATGCTGAATGTATTTTGAGCTGTTGTTTACATAATTTACTGTGAATTCAGTGCTCAAGCGCTGTATAATCAACGTATCTAATACTGTTGAAATCAGAATTAAAGGAATCCAGCTATGCGTAAAGCTTTTGCATTTGTTTCACTTTTGTCAGTGTCTTGGTTTGGAGCGGCACATAATCATCAACATGACGGACATGATCATCACCAGCATCATCATACTGTACAAGATTCAGTAGGCCTTCAGGTGAGTAATGCGAAGATTCGGGCTTTTTTGCCTGCGGCGAAATCTACAGCGGGTTATATGACGATATTTAACAGCACAGATGCGCCAATCTCAATTGTAAGCGCTAAAGTGGAGGGCTTGGGCCGTGTTGAAATTCATGAACATATTCACAGTAATGGCATGATGAAAATGAGGCCAGTTAAAGCGCTTGTAGTACCTGCTAAACAGCGAGTTGAATTTAAGCCAGGTGGTCATCATTTAATGGGGTTTGATCCAAAAGTTAAGTTAAAAGTAGGCGAAACCCGCAAACTCACACTATATTTCTCTGATGGTGAGAAAGTTGAAAATACAATTAAAGTTGTTTCACTAAAAGATGCATTTTCTAATGAGTCACACCATCATCATCATTAGGAGCTAGGATGAAAGAATACAAAGGCAAGGTAATTGCCGCACTGTTAAGTTTTATTGGGTTAGGGTATTTACTTGCAGTGTACTGGAGCTTTGAAGCGGATCAGTTTGATGTTGTGGAGCGTGCAAAAGTACGTGCCGGTGAGCAAAATGCGACTTTAGTAACTGGTTATGTAACCACAAATACGTTAGTAGAAGTTATGCAAACTCTATTAAATAAGCCCGGTGGTTATTTATCTAACGATGTCTTGCCTCCCAGTGTATTGATGGACAATATGCCGGCTTGGGAGTTTGGTGTATTAGAAATGTCTCGAGACTTGGCTCTGTCTATGCGAAAAGACTTTAGCCGCTCACAATCACAGTCGACAGAGCACCCAAGTTTAAAAAAAGCACAGCCTAAATTTAACATCAGCTCAACGGCTTGGGTATTACCGAGTGCTGAAAGTGAATATCAAACTGGAATTAACTATTTACTTGACTATCAGGCTCAAATCGCAAATCAAGGGCAAGTAGATAGCCAGTTTTACGCGCGAGCAGATAATTTAAGAGGCTGGCTAAAAGAAGCTGAGAAGCGAATGGGGAGTTTAAGTCAGCGTCTTAGTGCGAGTGTCGGACAAGAGCGGATCAATACGGATTTGGCTGGAGACGCAAACGCGGTGCAGGCGACTGCGGGGGTGCAAAAATCTGTCGTGAAAACTTCATGGTGGAAAATAGACGATGTGTTTTACGAATCTCGCGGTGCAACATGGGCGTTACTGCACTTTTTAAAAGCAGTAGAACATGATTTTTCTGAAGTATTAGAAAAGAAAAATGCCAAAATCAGCTTACAGCAAATTATAAGAGAGCTTGAAGCGACACAGGAAACGGTGTGGAGCCCTGTAATTTTGAATGGTAGCGGTTTTGGTGTTGTAGCAAATCACTCATTAGTGATGGCAAATTATATCTCTAGAGCGAATGCAGCTCTAATTGAACTCAGTGAACTTTTAGCGCAAGGATAAAAAAATGAAAAAGTATTGTTTAGCGGCAGCGTTGTCTTTGGCTTGCCTTACACCTGCAGCACATGCTGATACTTTATTAGGGTTATATTTAGGAGCCGAAGGGTGGCAAAGTGAGCCTGACGGCAGCTTTGCAGAAAAAGGCAACCTTCAAACGTTTAATTTTGAAGATGAGACGTTTTCAAGTTTCTATGCCGCGCTTGAACACCCTGTCCCACTCGTGCCAAATGTTAAGTTGAAATATACTGAGCTTGAGTTGGTTGGTAGCACAACGCTAACTGACACTTTTGAATTCGGTGATAGCAACTTCACTGTTGGCACTACCGCCAATACGGTCGCTGACCTTAATCACATTGACTATATTTTTTACTATGAGTTATTCGATAACGATCTCATTTCTTTTGATTTCGGTATTAATGCTAAGCAGTTTGATGCAGATGTTGTCGTCACAGGTGATGTGAATGGCACGCAGGTAACTGAAACAGTAGATTTTTCTGGTTTTGTTCCATTGGGTTATTTGAGAGCAGAAGTAGGTTTACCTCTTACAGGCTTGAGTGTTTTTGCTGAGGGGAGCTTATTGGCTATAGACGACAGCAAAATTCAAGATTATCAAGTTGGTATCGCTTGGGAGTTTATTGACAACCTAGCTGTTGATGTTGCTGTGAGAGCAGGTTATCGTTCTTTGGTACTTGAGCTAGACGATATTGATGATTTCGACTCAGACATTGATGCTTCAGGTCCATTCGCTGGCTTACAGGTCCATTTCTAAGCTTTTAGTGATCTTTTGCTAATAAGTTGAACAGCCCACTGATGATTGTGTATTGTCAGTGGGTTTTTTATAGACAAATCTTATTCAAAGGTTAAAGTAAAATCGTCTTCTAATGTTTTACTGAGCAACTGTCTGTATGTTTTGTTGACTGGTGTATTAATCAGCTTTTTCAGCTCGTCCCCTGTCTGTGTCAATTTATAATAGCTGAGTACGAGATCATTGCTTTTTGCTTCAAAGTTCACTTTTTTGTTTTGATAAATTAATGTAAGTGACTGTCCCTTTTGTAAGCTGGCTGATTCTATTTCTTGGCGGTACATTAAGTTGATGTCCATGAGGGTTAAAATATGTGGAAAGCTTAACCCCGCTTGCGCCAAGTTGATCGTTTCAGTGCTGCCTTTACGCAGTAAATCTAGAATTGAGGGTTTTTTATAGAAGCCTAGAATAATGAGGTAGCTATCTTCTTTTTCTAGATATCCGCAAAGTGAGGCGCATTTTTGCAGGGCTTCTGCTTCACGTTGCGTCATAAGTTTTAAAGTTTGCAAACTTTTAATCGAGAACGTGCCGGGGGCAATGGATTCACCAACTAAAATCTTAGCCCAAAGTTTTTGCATTGTGTGATTAGCAATGTCTTCTGCGAGAGAGATAAAATGCTCTAACCAGTCTGGGTCTGGACGTCCTCGGCTGGTGACGTCAGGGCACAAGGTTAAAGACATTCCCATAACAGCTTCAATGTTCTGTTGTCGTTGTATCTTTTTTAATTGCTGCCGTTTGAGCGCCCGTTTTAATGTGCCATGCTGACTACTGACAAAGAAATTATTTTGCTGAGCGCTATTAGGAGTATAACGTCCATTCGATTGTATTGGCTTAATTTGTTTTGTCATGGCATAGCCAAGCTTTTCCTCTATGAGTAAGGCTAAGCTGGATCTTGCTTGGGCACTTTTTATGGTCATTTGTCGGATTGCCCCGTTGATTGTAGTTGAAGTTTAGAGTTCATTTCATTAACTGCTGTTTGTATTATTTTTTCTAGATAATATTTGGTCAAGAGAGCATTTAAGCTACCGATGAGCGGAGACAGTACTTCACCTTGAACGACAATTGTTATGTGCTGTGTTGCTGGTTTTATATGGATCCGCATTCTGGCTTGGTGCTCTTCATGAAAACGCAGGTGGTATTGCAATTCATGAGGTTTTTTCTCAACCAATGTTGCATCTACTCTTCCGCCTGAGTGGTTGAAGGCGACGAATCCCCCGACTTTTTCCGCATTCTGCATAGTGATAAGTTGTATTTTACTCGATTCCAAGACGCTAATCGCTTGTACCCAGCTACTTGTAGAAAGTAGAAATTCTGATGTATTAGAGCCTGCGTTTGAAATGGGGGTAGAGACTGTGAGTCGGTAGGTTGTAGGTAATATATTGACGGTGAGCAGGCAAACAAGCGCACTAAAAATGATCACTTTTAAGGTTGTTTGAAATAGTTGCACTTTAGCTCCTTTGACGTTTTATTTACGCCTTTACCGAGCGCAAGTATTTGAACATCGTCTATAATATTACTTGGGTGTTAATGAATGTAGAACACGATAGTAAAAACCTATCATATTTTATAAGATGAACCATAGAGAAAGCTGCTCTTGCAGAATTGATGTGATTAAGCATAAGGTGGATGATGGCGTCTGAGCAAGAAGATTTTCTGTTTGCAGATCAAGAAGTTTCCCATGATACCCAGGAAAGTGGTACGGGCTTTTGGGATGTGTTGGTTGTGGACGATGATCCTGAAATACACTCTGTGACTAAGCTCGCATTGTCTGGTGTTGAGTTTTGGGGGAAAACCTTACGTTTTCACCATGCATACTCAGGTAAAGAAGCTGTTGAGTCTCTGAAAAACCAATCTGAAGTGTGTGTCTTGTTACTAGACGTAGTGATGGAAAGTGATGATGCAGGTTTAAATGTAGTCAAACAGGTTCGAGAAGAGATTGGCAACCACGCAGTACGAATTATTTTACGTACTGGACAACCAGGGTATGCACCAGAAGAAAAAGTCATCCGTGAATACGACATCAATGATTATAAAATGAAAACGGAGCTTACTCGCGGAAAGCTAGTAACTTCCTTGATGACTGCAATTCGATCATATCAGCAGATTTGCGAGTTAGAGCAGCAAAGTATTGCATTAGCGAATATTTTAGATGCATCTCAAGCTATTTTGGGCCATACAGACATGGTTTCATTCGGTAAGGCTGTCGTTTTGCAATTAGCGAAAATTATTGGTGCGCATGACAGTGGATTGGTTGCAGGAGTGAGCAACGGCTCTCGGGTGATTATCTTTGGTGGTACAGAGCATTTCGATGACTTTATCGGCCAGGGGCTTGAGCAACTAGATAATGGCAGAGTGATCATGCAAGTGCAAAATTGCTTTGACAGAGAAGCGCATCAACACACTGATCACGATATTACCTTTTTATTGAAAGGCAAAAGCCGCAAAGCCGCAATTTTCGTTGAAATTGAAACCCCGCCGACGCCATCACAACTCCAGTTTGCTGAGATTTTCCTAACGAATGTTGGCGTTGGTGTCGATAATATTAAACTGATTAACGAGTTGCGAGATGTTGCTTATAAGGACACATTGACGCGTCTGCCAAATCGTGCCAACTTCGTTGATTTAATTGCGCAATACTATCAACCAGGTAGTGATGATCTCGTGTTTGTATTGCTCGATATTGCACAGTTTTCTGATATTAATAATGGGTTGGGCCAAGAAGTCGGTAATTTGTTGTTGTTGGCAGTCAAAGAGCGACTGTGCATTGAGTTTCCACAAAGTCAGTTACTTTCACGAATTGGTGCTGATGTTTTTGGGTTATTGCTCCCTAGTCAAATATTTGATGAGCAAAATTTTATCGATACGATTACAGTGCCCTATCAAGCTGGCGAGCATGTTCTGACGATGCACTTTCATATTGGTGTTTGTCGCCAAACAGATTTTCATCATTTGGGGCTCGAGACATTGAAGCTGGCTTACATTGCTTTGAATCAAGCGAAGCAAGCCAATAAGATTTTAGATTGGTATACACCAGATTTAGAAGAAAAAATGGCGTGGCGTTTGGGGCTTATTCGACAGCTTCGACAAGACTTTGAATTGAATAAACTAGAAATTTGGTATCAACCTCAATTTAGTTTAGAAACGAATCAAGTGATTGGTTGCGAGGCTTTGTTACGCTGGCCTTCTGGGAATGGTGATTATATTTCGCCTGGGATTTTTGTCCCACTTGCTGAAGACTCTGGTTTAATTGTGGATATAGGGCAGTGGGTGCTGGAGCAAGCGTGTAAGTTACAGCAGCAGTTAAGTGCTCAAAGTATAGATATTAGTGTTGCTGTCAACGTATCCGTCCCTCAATTTAAGGTGAGTGATTATGCTGAGCAAGTTAAGAATACTATTGTCAGTCATCAAGTTGCACCGGAAAAAATTGAATTGGAAGTGACAGAAAGCGTGGTGATGGATGAAATAAAAACTGTGATTGAAACGTTGGGAGAGCTCAAATCATTTGGTGTTGAAGTGGCTATTGATGATTTTGGCACCGGCTTTTCTTCATTAAGTTATTTACAGCAATTACCGCTGGCGCGTTTGAAAATCGATAGAGCCTTTGTGAAAGGGATCCCAGATTCTGATAGTGGGGCTATCGCTGAACTTGTTATTTCGTTAGGTCGACACCTTGGGTTAAAAACCATTGCTGAAGGGGTTGAAACGCAAGAACAGGCAGATGTGCTTAAAAATCTTGGGTGTGATGAAGTGCAGGGATTCTTATTGGCAAAGCCCATGCCCAAAGAGGAGCTTTTGAAGTTTTTAGGTGCCAATGATGGTGCCTAATGACTTCGGAAAGTCACGTCATATCCGGATAGATTAGCTTCAAAGCATCAATTTTTTTGGCATCAATGCATGACACACAGCCTATAAAACCAGATAAACCCGCAATACGCATTACTTTATTCAAATTTAAATTTTATTTTAGATTAATAATTACAGTGAATTAGATATTTTAGCTTGATATTTCGCCACATTTAGTGCGGTAACATGCGTCGCTAGGGTATAATAAGAGCCTTGCAAATTATTTGAGCCGTCACTCTATGAATACTTCAAAGGTCTCTGGGTTAAAAGCGGAAAGATCGCTATTCTCATACCCTAAATACTGGGCAGAATGCTTTGGCCCAGCCCCATTTTTACCAACTTGCCGTGCAGAAATGGACGCTTTAGGATGGGATAGTTGTGACATCATTATTGTCACAGGTGACGCGTATGTGGATCACCCAAGCTTTGGTATGGCCGTGATTGGCCGAGTGTTGGAAGCACAAGGGTTTCGGGTAGGAATTATCGCACAACCGGATTGGTCAGATAAAACGGCTTTTGAGTCATTAGGTAAACCAAATTTATTTTTTGGCGTGACGGCGGGCAACATGGACTCAATGATCAATCGCTATACTGCTGAAAAGCGGATCCGCCACGATGATGCCTACACGCCTGGTAATGTGGGTGGTAAACGTCCGGATAGAGCTGTGGTTGTTTATAGCCAACGTTGTCGTGAAGCATACAAAGATGTGCCAGTTGTCATTGGTGGTATTGAAGCAAGTTTGCGCCGGATTGCACATTATGATTATTGGCAAGAAAAAGTACGTCGTAGCGTTATTTTTGATGCCAAAGCGGATATCTTGATTTACGGTAATGCTGAGCGCCCTTTGGTTGAAGTTGCACACCGTATTGCCAATGGTGAAACCATTGACACAATTCAAGATGTGCGAGGCACCGCCGTTATTCGTAAATCCCCAATTGAAGGTTGGCGAGGCAGTGACTCAACAGCCATTGATAAAGTCGGTAAGATTGATCCTATTCCAAACCCATATGGCGCTGATGATATGGGTTGTAGCAAGTCTGAGTTTGCCAAAGCAGGTATTGATTTAAAAAGTGAATCGGCAAAGCCTATCATGGTGCAGCCGCCAAGGTTAAAGCCGTGGGAAAAAGTGTATGTGAAGTTACCTGCTTTTGAGCAAGTGAGCGTCAATAAGCCATTATATGCTCATGCTTCACGTATATTGCACCAAGAAACAAATCCAGGATGTGCAAGAGCATTATTCCAGCGTCATGGAGATCGCTCAGTCTGGGTAAACCCACCTGCATTTCCGTTAGAAACAGAAGAAATGGATCACGTGTTTGGACTGCCTTATCAGCGCATCCCGCATCCTGTCTATGGTGAAGATAAGATCCCTGCATATGACATGATAAAAACATCAGTGAATATTATGCGAGGGTGTTTTGGTGGATGTAGCTTCTGTTCAATCACGGAGCATGAAGGTCGTATTATTCAAAGCCGCTCGGAAGAGTCTATCATTGAAGAAATAGAGCAGATCAGGGATAAAGTTCCAGGGTTTACAGGCGTGATATCTGATTTGGGTGGCCCTACTGCGAATATGTATAAACTGCGTTGTAAAAGCAAAAAAGCGGAAAGTACCTGTCGTCGTTTGTCCTGTGTGTACCCTGATATTTGCAAGCATATGGACACCGACCATACGCCAACAATAGAGTTATATCGTAAAGCACGTGATGTGGAGGGCGTTAAAAAGATCCTCATCGCTTCAGGTGTACGCTATGATTTGGCCATTGAAGATCCGCGTTATGTGAAAGAGTTGGTTTCTCACCATGTCGGAGGGTATTTAAAAATCGCGCCGGAGCATACTGAGAGCGGACCGCTTTCGAAAATGATGAAACCGGGGATGGGGACCTATGATAAATTCAAAGAGTTATTTGATAAGTACTCCAAAGAAGCAGGCAAAAAACAATATTTAATTCCTTACTTTATTTCTGCGCACCCAGGCACGACGGATGAAGACATGGTGAATATGGCACTGTGGTTGAAAGCGCATGATTTTAAATTAGATCAGGTACAAAACTTTTATCCATCTCCGATGGCCAATGCGACAACGATTTACCACACGGAAATGAATTCGTTGCGTAACATCAAAAATAATCATGAGGAAGTACCGGTACCCAAAGGGGCCCGTCAACGCCGTCTGCATAAAGCGATTTTGCGTTATCATGATCCTGCGGGCTGGCCACAGATCCGTGAAGCGTTAAAGAGTATGGGTAAAGCACATTTAATTGGTCGGGGACCGGAATGTCTGGTTCCAGATGAGAATACGCGAGGTAGACAAGCGGGGTCAGGGCAAAAGAGAGGAAATAAAGCGCTGACAAAGCACACTGGGTTTAGCCAGTTTAATCAAGCCAATACTAAACCTAGAGTGGGTAAAAATAAACGCAAACCCAATAAAAATAAGCCGACACATCATTAAAATAAAAAGCCGCATCGTGCGGCTTTTTTATGGCAGTTGACCCGTCCTAAATAGCGTTGATATTCCAGCTACGTGGTATCAACTCTCTGGACGATATGCTTTGCCTGTTGTGATCCACTCTGGTGCAGGCATGCCTCGTAAATAGTGATCAAAATATTCCATCATACGTATCGAAAAATCGACTTGATTTGGAAATTGCTTTAAGTGATGTGGCTCGCCTTCGTATTGTAAGAAAATGGCGTCTTTATTATGACGACGTAACGCTAAATAGTATTGGATCCCTTCTTGCCAAGGCACCGCACCGTCTGTGTCGCCAAACATGAGTAAAATAGGTGTGTTGACTTTATCGGCAAAAAAGACCGGTGAGTTTTCGATGTATAACTCTGGTGCTTCAGCCAGTGTTTTACCGATACGACTCTGTCCAGTTTCATATTGGAATTGACGCGCAAGGCCTGATTTTAAACGTATTCCGCTATACGCTGATGTCATATTTGATACTGGTGCGCCAGACACAACGGCTTTAAACATATCTGTTTGCGTGACAGCGAAAGCGCTTTGATAACCAGCCCAAGAATGACCTTGTAAACCAATTTTATTTTTATCAGCAACGCCCAAATCAATCAGTTTTTGCGCCGCATTGATCAAGGTTTGTGTTGAAGATGGGCCTGGTTTGCCAATTTCAAAACGGATATCCGGTAAAAATATCGCGTAGCCGTTAGACGTGAACATGGGGAAGTTAGGTCTGTGATTGAGCTCCATCTTAGGGAAGTCATACATGCGCTGGCTCATGTATCGATAGAAATAAATAACAACAGGGAGTTGTTGGCCTGGTTTATAATCAGCTGGCTTGATAAGCACGCCTTGCAGGTTTTCACCATTGTAGCCTTTATACTGAATAAGTTCAGGTTTTTGGCCCCAAGCAAATTTGCTCACTTGTGGGTTAAGATTTGTTATTTGTTGAGATGTTTCAAATTGATTATCAGTCTGCCAGTAGTCAGGAAATTGATGGTAGGTTTGCTGAGTGAAAATGAGCTTATTGGCATGTTTGGCTTTTTTCACCAGATCAAATCGTGCTTGTCCCTTCAAGACAGTTTCAATGTGGCCCGTTCCAAGGCTTAGTTTGGCAATATGTGTTTGTTTATTTTGCAGGTTAAATGCAGATAAATAGAGGGTTTCATCTTTGCCAAATCCGACCTGTTTTGGATCTAGTTTAATGACTCGATAACGAGTATTTGTTTCTTTTCCAGAGGTCAAACGCTTTGCGTCGCCCGTGACACTATCAAAGGCCCAAATATCATACTTACTGTATGCATACAGGGTGCTGCCATCTTGTTGCCATCCTGCAAATCCATAGCCTGGGTTTGGTCTGGGATAATCGTGTTGGTCATCTGAGAAAATGGCTTGGCGAACCGCTTTACTCACCGCTGTTTCTTTTTGCTGATGTAAATCTTTAAGCCATAGTTGGTCATGAAGAAAATAAGCCGCATGCCTGCCTGTTGGAGAGAGTGTAGGCTGGTTTGGTGAATCTTTAACGATATACCCTTTGGCACCTGTGCTGACTTTGACGGCATAGTAATCGGCATAAAAGCCCTCATACATTACTTTTTCTAGGTAAGGTTGGTCATTTTTACCCAGCAAGTAATCGGCTTCAGTATTGAGCGTTACATCGCGAACAGTTTCATCAGCAAGTTGGATAACTTTTTTTGATTCTATGTGGTAAACCGCTTGATATTGCCGTTCACGGTTGGTTTTTTTCCACGTATTTTGCTCACGAGTCTTTATTTCAGGATCTTGATTGTGCCAAATTTGCAGACCTGACTGTTGTCGAATCGTATCAAAATCTCTCAGAGATGAGGCGTTGTCATATTTGAGCTCTTTTGCTTTGTCGTTTAGCTGAGGACGATTTTCAAAATAGAGTCGTTCACCTTGATCTGACCATTCGAGTTTTGCGGTCTTGGAGCTGTACCAGCCACTTGGGCTATCTATGGTACTCAATTTATCTATATTCGCATCCCAAAGCGTAACATCGTAACTGCGGCGGCGCTTATCTTCGTTGACATAGTTACCAAGATTAAAGGCCACAATACTCGAATAAGGATGCCAAGCGATGGCACTGACAGTAACGCCTGGTTCACTAAATAACGGACTGACGGTATTGTTATTAAGATCCAAGTATTGGACCTGATTGTTGGCACCCGTTTCATCATGTTGGCTGAAAAGTACACCGTATTCGGCAGGGCTTAAGCCGTAGTTAACCACGTTTTCAAAGCGCTGTGTCTGATTTGTTTTTAAATCGACAATGACTAATGTGAGTGCTTTATCTTTTTTATCTGCTGTGATTGTGGGTGTGTCGGCGCTTTTTGCTTTGTCATCCGACTGCGATTTTTTATCTTCGCGGTAGGCTAACCAGTGGCCGTCGTCACTGAGCTGATAATCTTTTACTTGTTCAAATACGTGCTGCTGTGCATTTTGCGTGTTTATCAGCACTAAGTTTTTTGTCAGTGCTTTTTTTTCTTTTTTAGTGGCTGTTTCTTGCGCTAACAAAGTAGGAGCTTGAATGAATGCGGCCCACGTTGCAGATTTATTTAAATATGCCTTGGTTCCGCGTTCAACTGTTGAGATCAGCTTATTAGTGGCGAGGTTATATACTTGTCCCTGAGCATTTCCTCGATAAGGCGTTGCACTAAACGCAAGTACTTTACCGTCTTCGGCCAGTTGTGTGCCTTGTGCATATTTGAAGTCAAAAACATCGGAGAATTCGAGTTGGGCTTTGTTGGCCATTGCTTGACCAGAAAACAAAGCCGCTGCTATAAGCGAATAAGTATACTTCATGATTCTGTCTATTTTATTTACGGAGTGTGTCTTTGTAACACTTTTAGTAGTTAAACAAAATCATGGTGCGTTATGTGGAAGTGAAAAAGCGTTGGAAGCGGCATTGTACCGCTTGCAGTTACAACCAAATGCGTTGAAGTTCTTGCCAGTGATTGTTAAAAGTTGCTGTTGGCTTAGCTTTAAAGTCGCTACGCACGAACTGGTTCATTTTCCCTTCAACATGGGCCAAAAATAAGTTTGCTAGAGCAGCTTCATCGCTATTAAACGCTTTGCCTTCTCTTAACTTTCTTTCTCTTAATACTTGTTTGAATTGCGTTTCAAGCTTTTCGAAGAGGCTTTGTACACGTTCTCTTAATCGTTCTTGTTCTCCCTGTAGTGCGTCACCTGTGAGAATGCGCGTTATACCTGGGTTTTTCTCAGAGAAAGTGAGCAACAAATGAAGGATATTATAAATTCTACTTTGAGTATCTTTTTCATTTTCAAGAATAATATTGATCCTTGAGAGCAATGTGTCTTCGATAAACTCGATGAGTCCTTCAAACATACGGGCTTTACTTGGGAAGTGGCGATAAAGAGCCGCCTCTGAGACGCCGACCTCAGCTGCGAGTTTAGCAGTTGTGATCCTTTGACCTGGGCTAGTTTCAAGCATTTGCGCAAGAGATTGAAGAATTTGCTCTTTGCGATTACTGCGTTTAGTCGCTGGCATGAACTTTCCTTTAATAATTATCGTTATTCTGGTCTGTATGGTGTATTTTTATTAGGTCCATACTCAATAAAGACCTATGTTAATGTTTTATTCAGCTTCTTTCCAGCCTTTTAACACTAGGTCAATTAAGTTTACTTGCAATTGCTTTGATGACAGTGAGTGCTAACTCCTTTTTGCTTGATGCTGGCAAACTACACTGCTCATTTTCCCAAAATAAGGTTAAGGCATTGTTATCTGAGTTAAAACCAATACCTTCCTGTGAAACGTCATTGGCACAAATCATATTGAGGTGCTTGTTTTTTAACTTACCAAGTGCATATTGTTTGATATTTTGTGTCTCAGCGGCGAAACCCACTGTATAGGGACGCTTTTGTTTCAAAGCTGCGACTGAAGCGATGATATCGGGGTTTTTGACCAAAGTGAGTGTCATTTCGTCACCCTGCTTTTTGATCTTTTGTTCTGCGATATCTGCTGCACGATAATCTGCAACGGCTGCGCAGCCAATAAAAACATCTGACTGTGTTGCTAAATCTAGCGCTGTTTCATGCATTTCTATGGCACTGCTGACAGAGGTGATATTAACGCCTTGTGGTGCAGTAATATTGACAGGTCCCGAAATTAGATTCACCGTTGCGCCTAACGCATGTGCTGCATGAGCAAGTGCATAGCCCATCTTTCCTGAACTGTGATTGGAGATGTAGCGTACCGGATCCAGTGCCTCACGAGTGGGTCCCGCAGTGATAGTGACAGTTTTGCCTTCGAGTATTTTTGGGACTGGATTAAGTGCTGAAATACAGTGCTCGAGAAGTTCCATTGGCTCTAACATTCGCCCTTTACCAACATCGCCGCAGGCTTGTTCCCCGCTGCCAGGGCCCCAAATAGAGACGCCATAAGTTGATAATGTTGCTAAGTTTTTTTGTGTTGCTGGGTGTGCATACATTTGCTGGTTCATTGCGGGTGCAATGGCAACTTTTGCAGGTGTGGCAATGACTAAAGTGGTTAACAGGTCATCAGCAATACCGACAGCCATTTTTGCTATGGTATTGGAAGTTGCAGGTGCGACTAAGATTAAGTCAGCCCACTTAGCAAACTCTATATGACCCATCGCAGCTTCAGCTTGTGGATCAAGTAAAGAGTCGGAGACTGGCTCACCGGAAACAGCTTGCATGGTAAGTGGGGTGATAAACTGTTTGGCAGAGTCAGTCATAACAACTTTCACTTCACATTGTTGCTCTTTTAAGCGCCTTACAAGTTCTGCACATTTGTATGCGGCAATACCACCGCTGATCCCTAAAACTATTTTCTTGCCCGATAAGTTCATCTTCACATTTCCACAACTTAAACTGGACTAAAGATATCATAGCCATGAGGTTGTTTTAAATCATCGAATGCAAAGTCGGTGATTACGGAGAAAAATAGATAGACTTTGAGCGTTTTTTTTATCCATTGACATGATACATAAGAAGTAGGTGCTAAGGATTCGACAAATTTGTTTAATAAGGAACTAACATGCAACTGACGCAATTACCAAAACATGCAAGGCCCAGAGAAAAGCTTTTGAGCGATGGAGCCAGTGCTTTGAGCGATGCAGAGTTATTGGCAATCTTCTTACGTACAGGGGTAAGTGGTATGAATGCCATTGAATTGGCTGATTCATTGTTACAACAGTGTGAGTCTTTACAGCGACTATTTAACACTTCACAAACAGAGTTTATTGCACTGAAAGGAGTAGGAGAAGCCAAATATGTGCAGTTTCAAGCCGTTTTGGAGTTGTGTAAACGGTATTTAAAAGAAGGGTGTGAGCGCGCGTTTAAATTTGACAGTCCTAATATGGTCTTTGATTACTTGAGTATTCAATTGAAAGGGCTAGAGCACGAAGCCTTTATGGTTTTATATTTGGATAGTCAGCATCAACTCATTAAAGATGAAATATTATTTCGCGGTACAATCAATGCCGCTTCTGTATATCCAAGAGAGGTCGTCAAGGCCGCGCTCAAGCATAATGCAGCGGCAATAATTTGTGCACACAACCATCCTTCAGGTGTGAGTGAGCCAAGTCGAGCCGATAAAATTTTAACGGAAAAATTGCAAAAAGCGTTGTCATTGATGGATATCAAAGTGTTAGATCACGTTATCGTAGCGGGTAATCGCTGTGTTTCATTTGCGGATATGGGCCTATTGTGAGTTTTAATTGACCACTTTTCGCCTGCAAACCGTTATTTCGCTTAAATTTTATAAAATAGTTTAATTTAAATGCAGTTTTTACTTTCCACAGGGCCCTATGATCATTATAATTGGCCGCTATCAAATTTTACCCATGAGCTGACTAGGATACCATCAGGTCCTTGATCTCTGCCTGCAGATGCTGTATAAAGAGCGCCCTTTGTTTTTACCCGGGGCACACCAGTGTAAGGCCTAAGGGGAAATTAAGCTCGAGCGAAGTTATTGGAGATACATAGACATGTCTAAAGTCTGTCAAGTTACAGGTAAGCGCCCGGTTGTTGGTAACAACCGTTCACACGCGCGCAACGCAACTAAGCGTCGTTTCCTACCTAACCTACAAACACACCGTTTCTGGGTTGAAAGTGAAAAGCGTTTCGTTACTCTACGCACTACTACTAAAGGTATGCGTATTATCGATAAAAAAGGCATCGACGCGGTATTAGTAGATATCCGTGCTCGCGGCGAAAAAGTATAAGGAGCTAAATCATGCGTGATAAGATCCGTTTAGTTTCAACTGCTGGTACTGGTTATTTCTACACTACCGACAAGAACAAGCGTAACATGCCTGAAAAAATGGAGATCAAAAAGTACGATCCTAAAGTACGTAAGCACGTGATCTTCAAAGAAGCAAAAATCAAGTAATTTTGCTTTGAGATTTGAAAAACCCAGTCTTGCACTGGGTTTTTTGTTGTCTGAATTTTATCAATTGAAATTGTTAAAAGTTAGGTATAAAAAAACCGAAGCAATGGCTTCGGTTTTTTTTAAATCTGCGATTAAGCAAACGCATCTTGAAGAGGCGGTACAACCTGCTTTTTACGGCTTAAAACGCCATCAAGCCATACGCGACTTTGCTCAGGTGCTTGACCATAGGCTTTTTCGATAATGCCTTCATCGTTTGATGCAATCAGCATCTGCGAGCCTTCTTTCATGATATCAGTAAGAAGCAGTAATACTGAGTGACGATCACCTTCTTCTTTTAGTTTTGCGATATCTGCTTCTAGGTCCGCTTTGATTTCGTCAAATACAGATAGGTCAATAACTTCTAGCTGACCGATACCAACTAGGTTACCGTTCATGTTAAAGTCTTTAAAATCACGCATTACTAGATCGCGAGCAGGCGTGCCTTCAACCGCTGATTTTACTTTGAACATTTCCATGCCAAATGCTTTGAAATCTTCGATCCCCGCAATTTCTGCCAACACTTCAACACATTTGATATCTGCTGTTGTGCACGTCGGTGATTTGAAAATTACCGTATCAGATAAAATTGCGCCTAGCATAAGACCTGCGATGTCTTTTGGAATTTCAACACCGTAAAAGTCATACATCATCTTGATGATGGTGTTACTACAGCCAACGGGACGGATCCAACACTCAAGTGGCGTTGAAGTTGTTAAATCTCCAAGTTTATGGTGATCAACAACACCTACAACGGTTGCGTCGTCAATGTCATCAGGTGCTTGCGTTTTTTCTGTGTGATCAACAATATAAACTTCTTCGCCAGCATAGCTTAGTTTTAGCTCTGGTGCTTCAAAGCCGAAGCGATCTAGAATAAACTGTGTTTCAGGTGATACATCACCTAAACGTGTAGGAATAGCTTCTTCACCAATTTGGTTTTTAAGATAAGACAGTGCAATTGCACCACAAATTGAATCAGAATCAGGGATTTTATGACCCACTACATACATTGCCATTGACGGACTCCTAAAAAATTTTGTTGCTTATTTTAGCAAAAATTAATCAGATTAATACAGTGCCAGATAGGTTTTGGACCTAGAAAATAGTCTAAGCTGTGTCAATGAAATAGGAAGAGCGGAGAATTAAGAGTACATGTCAGTTTATCTGCAAGGTATAGTAGTGTGATCTAATTAATCTTCTTATCAGTATGAATGGGGCCATTATGGGGTTAAGCCGAAAAGCTTGGAACAATGTAGTCATTTTCTCTATGTTGATAATGATCTTCTTTCTCAATGGACTACACCATAAGTTAAACCCGCAACAAGCTGAATTTGAACGTATTATGGTGTTGCCTGAGCATAGTTTTGTACTGGCATTGGCCTATCCAGGGGTTAAGATTGAACGGATAGGTACCACATGGCGTATTGAGAAGAAGTTGATGGAGAAGGAGCAAGCAAGATATACCGAGCAAGATCTTGCGCAGATCGTTCAGCTGTGGCAATACACTGAATTACAATCAATAGCACCACCGCAGCTTAGTCCTGAGTCGGCAATTTCAGTAGCGACCTTTTGGTTAGCTGGAGAAGAGTTACCGCTAAGTTATCAGTTATATCGTGCAGATGAGGTGTACTTTCTGTTTGCTAAGCGCCAACAACAATGGTTGGAACTTGACGTTGATATAGCAAAGCAATTATTTAAACCAATAGAATTATAGTTATGCCAGAATTACCAGAAGTTGAAGTCAGTCGTTTAGGTATTGAGCCTCACATCAAAGGGCACATTGTCAATGAAGTTCGTATCCATAACGGTAGTTTACGTTGGCCTGTCCCTGAAGATGTTGCGCTTTTAGCTGGAAGCGCTATTTTAGCCGTGAGGCGCAGAGCTAAATATTTACTACTGGACAGTGAGGTCGGCACTGGGATCCTTCACTTGGGGATGTCTGGCAATTTACGGGTCGTCGAGCAAAATGAGCCTTTGAAAAAGCATGATCATGTTGAACTGTTGTTTGATAATGGTCTGGCTTTGCGGCTCAATGATCCACGCCGTTTTGGCGCGTTTTTATGGCAAGAACCTGAACAGCAGCACAGTGTTTTTGCTAAGTTGGGCCCAGAACCTTTGACAGAAGCTTTTGACGCCGAGCATTTATATCAAGCCAGCCGTGGCAAAAAAGTCGCGGTGAAGCAATTTATTATGGACAACCATGTGGTCGTTGGAGTGGGTAACATTTATGCCAACGAGTCCCTGTTCAAGGCGGGGATCCACCCAAAGCGTGAAGCCGGTAAAATTTCCTTAGCACGTTATCAAAAGCTGACACCGATCATTAAAGAAACGCTCGCAGCAGCCATTGAACAAGGTGGCACGACCCTCAAGGATTTTGCCCAAAGTGATGGTAAACCGGGTTATTTTGCTCAAGAGCTACTCGTATATGGCCGTAAAGGCGAGCCCTGCGTGCAATGCGATACCACTTTACAAGAGATCCGATTAGGGCAGCGCAGCACTGTATATTGTACTAAGTGCCAACGCTGATAAAAAAGCTATGCTTGATGCTCAGCGGGTACCGCTGTGCTTGCTTGGTAGCATAGCTCAGATAATATGGCTGTCATCTGTTCAATGCGCAACTCGAAGCTGGATTTGAGGGCGCGTTCATTACGAGTGTGATCGCCATCTCCATAGGGGCCAAAACCATCTAATGTCGGAGTTCCTGTGGCTGATGCTGTGTTGGCGTCTGATACACCCCCGCGATGTTCGATCGGCTGAGCTTCCCCTAAAATGTTGTTAATTTCTTCTAGAAGAGCTTGTTGCGCAGCGGTTGGTGCCATCACACCGCGTTGTAGTCCCCCCTGTATTTCCACCTCAACTCCTGTTATTTCGATGGCCATACAAATGTTTTCAATACCTTCTAATAACCGCTGCTGTTCAGTTTGGTTGGTGAATCGCGCTTCAACCTGCATGCTTGCCTTACCTGAAATGGTGTTAGCGCCAATGCCGCCTTGCACCTTGCCTACATTCACTGTGCTACCCGCTTTGAGATCGGTCAATGAGGTCATTTCTAAGAGCATATTTGCCATGGCAAAGTTGGCGTCAATGCCATCTCTGTAGTGGTTACCTGCATGGGCCGGTTTCCCTGTCACGGTGATGTGATAGGTCGCAATTCCTTTTCTGGCGACGACGAGTTCATGCTCTTTCCCCGCAGCTTCAAATACAAAACACGCATCATATTGTTTGGCTATCTTAGTCGTTAAAGCTTGGCTGTCATCACTGCCAATTTCTTCATCACTCACTAGCAGCCAGTCTATATTTTCGAGTTGACCATATTGCTGTTTCAGACGTCGTAGCGCGTTCAATGCAACCCAGTTACCGCCTTTCATATCACATACACCAGGTCCATACACATAGTGGTCGTCTTCGGAAAACTCGGTAAAGGTATCCTTGGGGAAAACGGTGTCTAGATGTCCTAATAACAATATGCGTTTGCCTGAGCTGCGAGGAGAACGAAACAGTAAATGGTCACCAATATGTTCTCGTTGGTAGCGTGTCAGTGAAAAGCCGAGCGGTTCAATGAGTGCGATCATTTGCTTACCGTGTTGATCCACTCCAACTTTATTTTTACTGTGCGAGTTACAGCTTATTAAGTTAGCTAATTCTGCATAGTTTAGATTCATCCTAATCTTCTCCCTGTGAAGGTTTGGCTCATCGTGGCGTTTTTCAGTTGCAGTTCGGTGAAGCTTTTATGAACAGTTTTCAGTTCAGTAAAAGGATCAAAAATTTGTCATACAGATGGTCTTAACTAGTAAGACATCGCTCTGTTTTTGCACCTATTTTTAAACCAAGGAGATACTTTATGACTGCCGTATCGCGGGCGCCCCATGTCGGGATTTGGATGTACGAAAATGGCGGGGGAAAAGAGATTGAACAACAATTAGTGCACGCTTTAGCCGAGCGTGGGATCCAAGCTAGTACAGGTCTAAATCTGCGTGATGCACGGGCGCGAGATGGTGGTATTGAGTGTAACGGCGTGGCAATGGAGCAGTTAGATGCCTTTTTAAGCTACAACGCGGGTCAGCAAACGCAATATCAGCTTTATCTTTATGAAACACTTAACGAAACGATCCCTACACTCAATAACTATCGTGCTTTTGCATTGGCAGAAGACAAGTTTCGTACATCACATTTGCTTAATAGTCATGGGATCAGTACACCAGACTATCGTTTATGCCACAAAAATGACATGGATGGCTTGCGTGCCGCGCTGCATGACTTTGGTGGCAAGTTAGTCTACAAACCCACGGATGGTTGGGGTGGAGTCGGCATAGTGAAAATAGAAGGCGAACAAGCGCTGGATATGATCATGCCTTTTTTAAGCCGTACTGATTTACGCTATTTTTACGTTGAGCGCTTTATCAATTATGACAATACCGATTATCGTGTTGATGTTGTTGATGGTCAGTTTGTGGGCTGTTATGGCAGAAAAGCCCCTAAAGATGATTGGAAAACTAATGTGACTAGTGGTGGGAGTGTCTTTGTACGTGAAGCCAATGATGAAGTGGTGGCGCTGGCATTAAAAGCAACTAAAGCGCTTGGGCTTGAAGTCGCTGGTGTTGATTTAATTTATGATCGCGAAAAAGAACAATATGTGGTGCTAGAAGTAAACACAATTCCTGCCTTTGCCACCCCAGAGCAAGAGCAATTAGGGCTGACATTTAATCAAGCTAAAATCCAGGCTATGGTGGGTTTGATTGAAAAAACCGTGACTAATAAAACTTCATTTCAATCTGCCAAGGTGGCCTAATCTCATGCAAAACAACACACAATTACCCAAAATCGGACTACTTTATTTAGATTATGTACTGCGTTTTTTTGACAAGTCTAATTTTAAGGGGTGGCCCGATAAAATAGAAACAGTGGTATATCACTGGGGGAATGACAAGGCGCGTTTTATCGCTGAGGTAAAGCGCAAAAAAATAGATGTTCTGATAGGCAATATTCCTGCAACGGCGTATGAGACATTCAGAGAGATCGCCAGAGCATTGCCAGAAGTCAGGTTTTTACCATCGTTGGACAGCCAATTCTCGAATAAGTCTAAAGAAAATGTGACGCACTTTTGCCGCAAGTATAAGCTGCCTGCACCGCATACTGAAATATTTTATATTCCTGAGAGAGCACAGCAATATTTAGCAAATGCTCAGTACCCAAAAATTATTAAGCGCTCTTATGGGCCTTCAAACTATGGTGGCTATTTTGTTCATAAAGTAGATAGTGCTGAAGAAGCTAAGACGCTGTTGAATGAAAAAAAGTACTACCCACTCTATATTCAGGATTTTGTTCCAATGGAAGCCGACATTCGCGTGATGCTGATTGGGCATAAACCAGTATGTGCTTTTTGGCGCAGACCCCCTGAAGGTGAATGGTTAACCAATACCAGCCAAGGTGGCAGCATGGATTATCAAGCGATTCCTAAGTCGGTATTGAAACTCGCAACAGCGGCTTCAAAAGCGGCGAATGCAGAGTATTGGGCGTGTGATATCGCACTGGGTAAAGATGGAAAATTGCGGATCTTAGAATGTGCAACAGCCTTTGCTGCATTCCCTTACATTCGAGATTGGATCGGTCAATACTTGATGTGGTTATTGTCGAGTGGGTACTTCAGAAAGCCTCATATACCGCTTTATAACTGGGAAGAGCTCGGCAAAATTGACGCGCGTTTACTGCGAACGATGCGCCATATTGGATTTTCTCAGTACACACCAAGCCAAGACTGCGGTGAAGTATTTAAGCAATTTGATGAGCAGGCGTTTCCTATTTTAGACACTGAGTTTAAATTCGGAGAAGAGTGGCCAAGTGAAGTGTGGAATCTGCAAGATAACTTTGTATTGGGTGCAAGGGCGGTTGAGGCGAAGGTGATGCAGCCTATTCCCGCCAGTGATGAGTTAGCTGAAGAGCTGAATAATTACGATGCCCCGCA
>NZ_CP015411.1:830000-1017500 GCF_001750165.1 Pseudoalteromonas luteoviolacea | reverse complement strand
GTTCAATCTGAGCCATGATCAAACTCTTCAATTAAAAGTTTTTTGGTACCAAGTACCTGACTCAATGAATACTGATTGATAATTTCTTATAAAAGAAATAAATCGAATTGACTGTTATAGTCACTCAGTAAAATTGAGATTCTAATTCTTTTGCTCCTGAATCAAGAGCTGTTAGAACTCAATCTGTACGAGTGCCCACACAGATGATTGCTTCATATTTTTAAAGAACAGTGTAACTAACTCTTGCTTAGTTACCGCAGCGTTGCTGCGAAGTGGAGCGCCACATTAACCGCTTCACTTTTAAAGTCAACTAGAAAATTTAATTTATTTTTAATTAAGCTTTCAGTTTGGCTTTACCCTGCACTTTGCTTCTTGCTTTTCAGCATGTTGCTCCGTGTCAGTGGGTGCGCATTATAGGGAGATTTGAGATTGGTGCAAGCGTTTTTTTAATAAAAAAACGGTGCGGGCATTCAACTGGACAAATAAAAAACAAAAAGCTGTTTTTATCTACTTAAACAACCTAAAACTAAAAAGCCGTACCCAATAAAGTGTACGGCTTACTAAAATATCAGTTTTATACTGGCTTAAAACTTGTACTCAATACCCAAGCCTAAGTAGTCTTCTTCTGTTCCGGCGTCTTCATCAACTGATGAATAAAACGCATAAAGTTTTGCCGCTTTTGCAAGCTTGTGGTCGATACCAATACTAATACCATCAACATCTTTTGAAGCTGCGGCGTCAAAGTCAATCATTTGGTATTGGATCTTAACTGTATTTGCACCAAAGCTATATGCAGCATTTAATAGGAAGCCATCTGCGGTGCCTGTACCATCTACTTTTTCTTGCTTTTGATACATCGCGCCCAACTTTAGAGCATCCGTTGCTTTATATTGGCCAGATAAACGCAAAGCATCATAACCTTTTACTTCACTATCACCAGCAAGCGCTACATAAAACTTAGACTTTTTAAGCTTTGCATCACCGTAAGTAACTGCACCAGAGTAACCATTCTCACCATCTGTCGCATCTTCAGCAATAAATGTACCCAGTACTTTAAAGCCATTATAGCTTGCTGATTTAAATGATAATGAATCACCTAAGCGGTTTTCACCTTTCCAAATATTTTTAATATCTGCTTCTAAATCGTTAAATAGATCAAGCTTACCTTGAGAAAGTTTAAACGCTGTATCATTACGACCTATTACAACTTCACCGTACTTGCCTTTTAAACCAACATATTGGTTACGAGCAGTAATGTTGTCATCATCGCCTTTTGAATCAGCATCTGACACATCAACTTGAAATTCTAATTTGTAAATTACTTCCAGTCCTGAATCTAGCTTTTCAGAACCTTTAAAACCAAAACGTGAAGCATTACTCTTCACTTCAGTAAATGAGCCGTCTCCTTCATCAGAAGATTGCACAGACAGGTTCGCTTTACCGTATACATCAACATCGGCATGAGCATTCAAAGATAGTCCACTAAGAATAGAGAGTAGTAATGCTGATTTGGTTAGTTTCATGTGTATTTCCTCAATATCGCAACACGTAATTTATTAGACAGGCGCAGTCTGCCAGCACTAGGTGACAGAAATATTACACACAAAATAAAAATGACATTTTATTGAAACTGAAAATTCAGCTTTGTGTCATAAATAGGTAATCATAAGTAAATCAGTCATCCTGATATCACCCTGCAATTGAGGCTAATAGATTTACGACCGTCTCTATATGCTCTAATTGCTCATTCCCTTTATGGTAGGCAACATACACTTCCCGAAAATTACACTCTACAGACTCTACAAAAAACAGCTGTTGTTTATGTATTAACTCCGCAGCAAGCATTTCTGGTAAATATGCTGAGCCGCCACATTGCAAAATAAGCTCCAACGCAATACGCCCGGTACTAGTACGAAAATAAGGTGGTATCTCACTATTACACTGCTTTGCGTGCCAAAGTGAAAATGCAGTTCCCCAATCGACATACACATACTGTTTGCCAAAAAAGTCATCTCTATTTGTATAATTAAAAGTACTGACAGGAATTATAGACAAATTTTTAACTTGTCTAACGATTAATTCATCAACTTTAGGAGGATCAAATAACACAGCAATATCTAAAGTACGCTCTAGCAGCAACCTTACACTCTCTTGATGTGCCTTTACTTCAGCCACTAAAGAGACAGCAGGCATAGATGACACGATTTGATTAATACCAAAATGCAAATAGGCGTCCCATATGTTTGGCGTGCCCGCCAACGACAGTTGCTGCTGTCTGTTACTCGCAAGAGCGACATCAAGCCTTGCTCTTTGTATCGCTGTTAATAACATTTTTGCATGAGGTAACAAGCGCTCCCCAGGAGCCGTCAGCTGAATATTGTTACGCTGGCGCGTAAATAAACTGACACCTAAGTTTTGTTCTAGCTGCCTAATTCTGAAGCTCACGGCTGATTGCGTTATATACAAATTTTCAGCAGCACGGCCAAAATGACGAGTTTTTGAAACTTCGACAAAAGTTTTTAATAGTTCCTTGTCCATCCACCTACCTTTCAATAAAAAACTTTCGTTTAAAAAATCACTACCATTGATTCATACTCATGCAAACAATGTGAGGAAAACATCATGGATAAGACTATAGCTGAATTAAAAGAAGCTTTTGCTGCATCGAAACCCTTTTACGATGATAGACACTTCCCCAGAGGGTTTTCGAGAAGCGGACACTTTACATTACTCGAGTCTGAGCTATTACAACAACATGGACACCTGCTTCGCAGTTTGCAAAAACAGGAATTAAAACCAATCAATCCTCTTCAACAACAGTTTTTAAATACCTTTTCCCAACAAACGCCGCCGACTAACCGAATAGAAAAAGTTTGGTCTAAATATCTAGAACTTACGACCAAAAAGCATAAAGTGCATACATTGAGTGTTCAGAATTATACCCACCGTACTCAAAGCAACACTGAGCAGCCGGAAGTTGAACCCAGTTTAGATTGATATACATTTATACCTACAACACGGCTTTGTCAGAATTAATGTGCGCATTGTTGGTTGACGAAGCTTTAGTCTAATGAATCTAATATTCTTCATTGCTTTTTTGTCGCTTTCAGTTAAAACTGAAGTAAAGAAAAGCTGTTAAGGTTGTGCATGTGTTGAGAAAAGTGCTCATAATTGAAGACACACCAACTATCGCAAAAGTCCAAAAGCACATTGCAAGCTCTGTAGGGTATGACGTCGACGTTGCAACGACATTGGAAAGTGCAAAAAGGTTGATAAACGATCACAACTACTTTTGTGCGGTAGTTGATTTTGTATTACCCGATGCGACCAACGGAGAAGCAATTCCCTATACGGTGAAGGCAAACATTCCTACTATCGTCATGACTGGTAACCTTGAATCCAGTACTCGAGACACTGTTGATAAATACCCTGTCATTGACTATATCACTAAAGAAAATAAACAAGCCTATCAATACTTAAAACGTCAGCTACAAAGGTTACCTCGAAATGAACAAGTTAAAGTATTAGTTGTTGACGATTCTGCGGCAACACGCAGACACATAAGTTCCTTGTTGCAAAGACATAAATACCAAGTGTATGTTGCTGAAGATGGTGTCAAAGCACTCGCGACATTAAATGATCACCCTGATATTGACGTCATCATCACTGATAACGAAATGCCAAATATGAGGGGTGAGGAACTATGTGCTGAAATCAGGCGTTTATATAGCAATGATGATAAAGCCATTATTGGTATATCAGGCACTGACAACGCCTATTTATCTGCGAGATTCCTTAAAAGTGGCGCAAACGATTACTTGCGTAAACCATTTAACCCAGAAGAGTTTTACTGTCGCTTGAGCCAAAACGTCGATATGTTGGAAAATATAGCTACGATTCGGCGCCAAGCGAACACTGACTACTTAACTCAGTTACCCAATAGACGTTATTTTTTCGAACACGCAAGCAAACAACTCACAATGCACAGCCGTCAAAATCATGGCTGTATGTTAGCTATGATTGATATCGACTTTTTCAAAAAAATAAACGATCAACATGGTCACGATGCGGGCGATAAAGTCCTTCAATCAATCGGGGAGTGTTTTGAGAAGTTTTTTGAACACGACCTGTATGCTAGATTAGGCGGCGAAGAGTTTGCCGTGTTGTTCCGTTCACTAGATAGCAAAGAGAATACGCAAAAATTAGAGCAGTTCAGGTTGTTTCTGGAAAAAAACAGTAGCTCTTTGACTCCTTATCATATTCCATTTACTGTTTCGATAGGCGTTGCGGATAAAGTCATTGAGAGTATTGATCCACTCATTAAAATCGCAGATGAAAAGCTATATAAAGCTAAAGAGTCAGGCCGAAACCAAGTTGCCTTCTAAAGTATATATTTGCAATAGAAGGCAACGCCACTCATCCGCTATTTATACATAAGTGATTTCGACTTACTCGCTTTCCAAGAGTCAAAACTAAATAAGATGAGTGCCCCCCAGATAAATGCGAACGTTACAGCTCTTTCTGCGTCAAATGCTTCGCCATAAAAAGTTACGGCTAGAATTAACATTAAGCTTGGTCCTATATATTGGAAAAAGCCCAAAGTAGAATAAGGGAGCCTTTTTGCTGCCGCCGTAAAACTCAGTAATGGTAACGTGGTAACCACACCTGCCGCAATCAACAACACGTTAAGCTCAATACTGTTTGCGAACATATTACTTGTTGAACTCGGTAACATTAAAAACCAATAAATCGCAGCAATAGGCAGTAAAACAGCTGACTCTATGATTAAACCAGGCAAAGATTCAACCGCCATTTTCTTTCTCAGCAAGCCATAAATAGCAAAAGAACCGGCTAGCGAAAATGCGATGTATGGAAACGAGCCAAAGCTCAACAATTGAATAACAACCCCTGTTAACGCGAGTAATACCGCTACTTTCTGACCAGTTCTCAACCTTTCAGATAAAAACAACATACCCAACAAAACATTTAATAAAGGGTTTATATAGTAACCAAGACTGGCATCGAGCATATATCCATTGTTCACAGCCCATATGAACAGGCCCCAGTTAAACCCTAAGAGTAATGCAGTAATAACCAGCATAATCATCAGCTTTGGGTTCACTAAGATTCTGTAAACCTTATCCCAATTATTGCGTAAACCGATCACAACCATCACAAACACAACAGACCATACAACCCGATGTATTAAAATTTCGAGCGCCTCTACCTGTTCGATAGATTTAAAGTAGATAGGTGCCAATCCCCACATAATAAAAGCGAGCGTGGCATATATATAGCCCTGCGTTGTCTTTGAATCGACCTTCATTTCACACCTTTTTATTACCCATACGCGATGAAGGCGAGCATTATACAGATATAAAATGGCATCACCATGTTGCTACTGCAATTCTAATCCCTTCTCAGCATTGTGTTCTTTACAAGAGTGTATCGAACAGCTGCCATTATAAAATTCTACTCATGGCTTTTCCCACCGACTGAGGTGTTAAACCACTTGATTAAATGTCCAACAACTCGACTTAAGAATAATCATTAAAAGAAGACAATTACACTAAAACACTCTAAAATGCGCGCAATGGAAACACTTGCGACACAACAATCATTGACCCCCCAGTCTGTACTGAAAGAGTATTTTGGTTACACAACATTTCGCGCGGGGCAACAAGACGCCATAGAAGCATGCCTAAGTGGGCGTGATAGCCTAGTATTACTCCCAACAGGAGGAGGTAAATCGCTATGCTATCAGGTACCCGCACTTATGCTCCAAGGCATAACCATTGTGATCTCCCCTCTTATCTCATTAATGCAAGACCAGGTTTCACAATTACAAGCGCAAGGGATTGCAGCTGAATTTGTCAATAATAGTGTTGAATGGCAGAAACAGCAGCAAATCTATCAACGACTTCACAGTGGCGAAATTAAAATGCTCTATGTAGCGCCCGAGAAAGTGCTACAAAGAGATTTTTTGGAACGTTTATCGAGTTTACCTTTAGCATTATTCGCTATTGATGAAGCACATTGCGTATCTCATTGGGGTCATGACTTTAGGCCTCATTACTGTCGGCTTAATGAATTAAAGCAAGCGTTCCCAACCGTTCCCACCATGGCATTGACTGCAACAGCTGATATGGCAACGAGAAATGACATAGTTCAGCAGCTGCAATTAAACAACCCATTTATCCATACCGGCAGCTTTGATAGACCAAATATCCGCTATACAATCGAAGAGAAATTTAAACCTCTTTCACAGCTAATGAGGTATTTAAAAACACAACAAGGTCAAAGTGGCATAATTTATTGTTCTAGCCGCAGACGAGTTGATGAAATAGCAGAAAAGCTATCAGAAGGTGGTTTTAATGCCGCAGCATATCATGCTGGGATGGACAATGAACAACGACAGTTTGTTCAAAATGCATTTGCCCGTGATGATGTGCAAATTGTGGTAGCAACCGTTGCATTTGGAATGGGGATAAATAAATCAAACGTCCGATTTGTTCTGCACTATGATATTCCCAAAAGCATCGAATCTTACTATCAAGAAACAGGTCGGGCAGGTCGTGACGGTCTGGAAGCTGAAGCTATCATGTATTTTGATCCTGCAGATATTGGGCGGGTCAGACGCTTTTTTGAAGATATTCCTGATGAACAACGTCGAAAAGTAGAACAGCAAAGATTTAATGCAATGGCTAATTTTGCTGAAGCTCAAACTTGTCGACGACAAATTTTGCTCAATTACTTTAGTGAATATCAAAGGGAGCCCTGTGGTAACTGCGACATTTGTTTAAACCCACCAAAACATTTTGATGCAACTGTGGTCGCACAAAAAGCGCTCTCTTGTGTGTATCGTGCTGAGCAGCGTTTTGGCCTTGGCTACATCGTCGATCTACTGCGAGGCGCCAATACTGCACGCATTCGAGATAACCAACACCATAACTTAAGTACTTATGGAATTGGCAAAGACCAAAGCAATGAAT
The DNA here is from genome assembly GCF_001750165.1 of Pseudoalteromonas luteoviolacea. NCBI lineage: Bacteria > Pseudomonadati > Pseudomonadota > Gammaproteobacteria > Alteromonadales > Pseudoalteromonadaceae > Pseudoalteromonas > Pseudoalteromonas luteoviolacea. Next base: position 1,010,508 of record NZ_CP015411.1, on the reverse strand, counting down.
ATTGGTTAAGTGTGTTAAGACAGCTCATCCATCATGGACTGTTATCTCAAGATATTACTCAGGGTGCGACTTTAAAGCTTACAGAAGCTGCGAGAGCAGTTTTAAAAAGTGAGTATGTATTAAATTTAGCGGAGCCAAGGCTGCAAGCAAGTCATATATACCAAGATAAATTGGCACAGTTTAATTACGATAGAAAGCTATTTGCTAAGTTACGTAGTTTGCGAAAAGAGCTGGCCGATCAGGATGATGTGCCTCCTTATGTTGTTTTCAATGATAAAACACTGGCTGAGATGGCTCAAAAAATGCCAACTGATGATAGTGATTTTCTTAAGGTCTCTGGCGTTGGCTTTACCAAACTCACTAAATACGGTGCGCCATTCATGCAATTGATCCGCAATTATTTAGCTGCGGAGTAAATAGGAAAATACATGACAAAAATTATTAGCCTAGATGAACAAGATGCGCTTCAAATCATACCTAGTGAGTTTCCTGATGGCGATGACTTTCAATTATGGGGGAGCGTGTTTCTGTCTGTAGATAAGTTGGAAACTCTAGAATTCAATGAAGGTGCAGATAGGCATCAATGGCGCTTTACTTATTTACAGCAACCATTTTCACTCAATTTTGAACACTACAGTGAGAGCATTTGGATCTGCCCCGAAGGCCAAGAATCATTGCAATTACTCTCTAGTCTACACGCACTATTTTGTTCGAATTTACAACAATAAGATAGACTTGCAAGAGCATGTATGCCTAACATAAGCCATACTGATAAGAACAGTGGCGTTGGGCATGCATATGGTGATATCTCGGTTTTGCTTCTTTTGTATAGTTATCTGTGTCTCAGGGACTCAGTTGGCATGGGCTGAAGTGCAAAAGCGTACACTAACTCAATGCGACAATTTAGGGAATATACAACCGACTGAAGATAACTACAGCCTTGAGCTAAGCTCTGAGTATTCCTTACCTGAAATAAAAAACGCCAAGATCACGAGCATTACACTGCATCAGCTCAATGTCTTTGATACTAGCTTACCTGAAGAAAATAACGCGCTATTTAGATTTGCAAATAGAGCACACATAACAACCAAACCTGAGGTAATAAAAAGTGTGTTACTGTTTACTGAGCAAAGTACATATGATCCTCTACTACTTATTGAATCTGAACGACTATTACGACAACAATCTTACCTCTATGATGCGAGAATTTTTGCAACGGAAAACTGTGATGGCGGTATTGCAGTCACCGTAGTTACTCGTGATCTATGGACTCTACTACCCGACCTCAGCTTTAGTCGCAGTGGAGGAGAGAATGCAAGTCGAGTCGGTTTTAGAGAGAGCAACTTGTTTGGATACGGTAAGCGCTTGTCTTTAACACATATAGAAGATGCAGATAGAAGCGGCTATTTGTTTGTTTACGATGATCCCAATATCCTCTCATCAAGATACAAAGGGCGCATAGAGTACTCTGACAATGATGATGGAGAACGGCATCATATTGGCGTTGATTATCCATTCTTTTCAACTCGTACACCACATAGTTACGGCTTTTTTAACTATGCAAACAAACGTATTGAACCCTTGTATGAAAATGGTGAAACGGTCTCTGAGTTTGAGCAAGACTCAAAAACCAGCCATATTTATTATGGTATTGCCAAAACACTTGAAGCTAATTGGACGCGACGAATTATTGTTGGTTACCGTGATCAACAAGAATCATTTAGGAAAATCAGTTCATCCACACTACCCGTTGCAGATCAGCGTAAATTAAGTTACCCCTTTATTCAGGCGCAGTGGCTTGAAACCAATTTTATTAAAGTTCGAAATTTTGATTCTATATATCGTACTGAAGACTTAAATATGGGATGGAATATTAATACCCAACTTGGCTACTCCAGTGACACCATAAGCAAAGATGATACAAGGTGGGTATTTAATACCACGATTAGCAAAGCGCATTATGCAAGTGAGCAGGGTATTTTTAGGTTTAATTTTATTCTTGACGGTTATTGGAATGTCGAAAAAAACGAAACTGAAAACTTAATTACGCAGCTCAATCTTGAATATCACTTTAATACGGGGAACTATCAATCTTGGTACACCCAATTTAATATCACACATGGCAAACACTTAACAGAGGATAAACAATTAACTCTGGGTGGTGAAACAGGGCTACGTGGCTTCCCTGCTAGATATCTACAAGGTGATAGACGAGTCGTCTTAAATATTGAAAAAAGATATTACTGGGAATATGACCTATTTCAATTATTTAAAGTTGGAGGTGCTGCCTATTTTGATATTGGGCGTGTAGATGGTAAGACTTTGTTTACTCAAAATCACAAGTTTTATAAAAACATGGGGTTTGGAATCCGTATGGCACCGAGTAGAGCAAACTCTGGGCTAGTGCTGCACTTGGATTTAGCTGCACCAATTGATAAACCAGCAAGTGTAGACTCCGTGCAATGGCATTTTACAGTTAAAAATCGCTTTTAAAGTGGAGACATTAAAAGTAGGAGCTTTACTGGCGCTCTCGACAGGGATCGAACCTGTAACTTAGCTTCCGGAGAGCCACGTGATATCCATTTCACCACGAGAGCACAGTAGTTTAAAGCTGCTTCATAATAATCACATCTCGATTGAAATGCCAGCCTACAGGCGTTTGTATGTCTATTTATTGAACTAAATACGAAAAAACATTACCAACTACGCCAAAAGTCATATATTTAGCTATGATTAAAGTTCAAAAATAATAAATGTAATTAGATCTTAGTAGCTAAGCTACCAACATCATCTTGAGGATTTGTATTATGACCCCTATGACCACTGAGCAAGTAGCTGAATTTTTAAGTGTAAAAGTGGAACGAGTTAGGCGACTAGCAAGAGAAAACTTATTAGTTGCAAAGGAACATGATGAAAATGGAGAGCCCATATTCGACAAGGAAGATGTTGAAAAGTACAAAGAGCTAGCAAAAAGGCTAGGTGGGATTTAACAAACCTTGCCTCGTAACGTATCAAGCTTTACGAGGCAAAGCTAAATCGTACTGTTGACACCATATCATGAACTGCTTATACAAAACGTCGTATCCTTGTGACACCTTTCGGCTTTCATACCAAGCAATACTCACAACCAAATAAATGCCAATATAGACACTTAATTTACTCACCGCATAACTTGGTAACTGCACATGCTGAAGCCGAAAATAATCAGCGAGCATTTGAACAGATTGTGATGATGACAGCTCAAAAGAACAGCATAGTGCTGCCAAATCAAAAAAAACGTCGTTTTGTCCGGCATATTCAAAATCAATGAGATAAACTCCTGATGACGTCTTGAGGATATTTTCTCTGACTAAATCATTGTGACAATACCGAATATCAGCAGGAAATTGCTTGAGCTTATGCGTTAAATAGCCGCCGATTTCCATGGCGTCTAATTGTTTGGATGCTTTAGATACTTCAGCTGCTAAATCTAACACGATATTGCATTGGCTGGAAAAATGATGAACTTTAACAAGTACCTCTAATAGCTCTGTATCTAGTACAGGAGGAATATCAAGCGCTATCAGATACTCTAAGACCGCCAACCTTTCAATTTTATCAATACATATAACTGATTGAGTTACACCTTGAGTCGCTAATTTATTTTGAATAGCTAACGCAGTTTCTGGTAAAGAACGATTAAACGCCTTAAGTAAACAAGGCTCGTTACCAAGCTCAGCGTAAAAATTAATATTGCTAAGCCCAGCATCAAGCCTTTTTACATGTTTTACGCTTTTATATGGAAATAGTCTATTGAGCGCATCTAATGCATCGCTATCATCAAAGCTGCGCAAGTGTTTTTCCCTCTCGATTACTGTGCTCTTCATACCATTTTATATAGCCCCAGCATGCCATAAAGGTATAAAAAACATATAAAGCAAGTGTTGGATAGTAGCCTTTCAGGTAATAGAGATACATAGATGCGGCATCAATTACCACCCAATATAACCAGTTCTCTAGAACTTTTTTAGCGACAAGGTAAGTGGTAACTACAGCAAAGCAGGTCGTAAAGCTATCTAAATAAGGCAGATCTGCATGGGTGTAATTATCTGTAATATACCCCACCAGAATAGCAGTTAAACCCGTAACAAAAATAATTTTCAGATGCTTATAAAACGACCATGAGACGATTTTAGACTCGGTATTTTGATTGCCAGAACGCCACATCCACCAACCAACAAATGCCATAACCAAATAATAGAAATGCAAAAACGACTCCATTACTAAAGCGCCATTCCAATACATTATGGTGTAAATAGCAGTGCTAAAAAATGCAGCAGGCCAACACCAAATACTTTCTTTAATGGCCAATAGTAAATAGAGAATCGACAATATGACAGCTAGGTACTCCCAACTGGACATTGCAGTAAACCCTGCAAGTGTTTTAGTAATGAGATCCATTATGCCTCAGGGGATAAATCGCCAGAAATAAACTTACAGACAAATACACTCTTACCAAACTGTTCAAAAGAGACTTTCATTTCCGCCTGGATAACCGACATCACAACATCAAACTCCCCAAAAACCTGGGTAGACATCGTATTTGTAATAACTGTTAAGCCATCATGCTTATTGAGGCGCTCAATAAAGGATTTTATAAATGGAATATAATCAGAGTTAAGTGGGTACTTACTTATTTCAACAGAAAGCTGCATAAAGTGGTCCAAACTTTTTTGAGTTAATAAATTACCATGCAGTGTACATGCAATTGAGATATAAAAACATATTTCACCTATTCAAGTTTAAGTTTGGTGCATTTGCGACAAAGCTTCTAGGGTAGTAGTTAATCCAATCTTGCTGGTAGTGGATCAAACCTTGCTCATTAAAATGTAGCACGGTAGTAAAGCGCCATGGGCCCAGTTGCTTTCCATTGTATAGAAAAGGATTAAAGGTGCCGCGCAGCAAGGCTGTGCGCCCTTCAATAGAAACAATTTTTTGTTCAATTGAAAAAGTAAGCTTTGAATCAAGTACCATCACGTCTTGCGCATTCCAATTGAAAAAGGCTGCTAACTGCTGCTTACTTGTTACTTTGTGGCCATACAACATGTCTTCTAGCACAACATCGTCTGTATAAAACGATAGAAACCGTTGAAAATCAGTGCGTGCTTGATAAGTATTTATATAACGCTCAAGCGTCTGTTCAAGCTTTATACTTTCTTTCTCAACCTGTGCACTCGAACAACCAAAAAGTACTGAACTAAAGAATAAGATTAAAACTAACTTGCTCATTGTGCTCGTTCCATAAGTTGTACTCACTTTATTAAAACATAAAAAAGCGCCAATTGGCGCTTTTACTCTTTATGCTCCCACAATGCCTAACGGGGTTGCCGTTTTCCAATGACCTCTTGTAAAGTCAGGGATAGACACCGATTCACTTCGGTTTGCTACCGATTGCGCAGAAAGCGGTGAGATAACTGACCAAGCCGCACCATCGTATACATCCTGATCAAGTGGTTCGCCATTTCTCAAACAATAAATCATGCGCCAAAACATCAAGAAGTCCATGCCGCCGTGACCACCATTGCGCTCTGCCTCTTTACCCATCTTAACCCATAATGGGTGATCATACTTACCATACCAATAATCCATATCTTCATCCCAATCGTGGAATGATCCTCTTCCACCTTGCTCTAACGCGACCCGATTCGGAAAGCCTGCAAACACACCATTAGTTCCTTGTATCAGGTTATGACGAGAATATGGACGTGGTGTTGTCGTATCGTGTTGAACAATAATAGAGCGACCTTTAACCGTTTTAATCATAGTCGTGTTCATGTCACCACAAATATAATCCCATTGATTACGCTGATGCTCTTTAGGAAATTCCCTTTGAGCATACGCTGCACGACCTAGCGCTGGAGAGCTCATCGAAGTAAGGTAATCAAACCTGTCACCTCGGTTAATATTCATGTACTGAGATACAGGCCCTAACCCGTGAGTCGGATATAAATTGCCATCTCTGCGAGTATGCCATTCAGTGCGCCAAGAGCCTGTTTTATGCTCCAACTCTTTCATTTGCCATCTTAGCTCATGAATATAAGCCGCTTCTCCATGTAACAGATCACCAAAAATACCTTGGCGAACCATATTCAGGACCATCAACTCATCACGACCATAGTTGACATTTTCCATCATCATGCAATTTTTTTGTGTGCGTTCAGCGGTGTCTACGATTTGCCACATTTCTTCCACGGTAAGTGCAAGAGGTACTTCTACAAAAGCATGCTTACCACTTTCCATAGTGTCTATGGCCATCTGTGCATGCCACTTCCAAGGCGTTGAAATGATGACAATGTCAATATCTTCACGTGTCAGCATATCTTTATATGCCAGCTCTCCAGTGCTGTATAGCGCTGGTTTTTTTAATCCTTTTTCAGTTAAAAAGGTCGCAGAACGTTCCAAAACTTCTTCATGAGTGTCACAAATTGCAACGATTTCAGCGCCATCAATATGACTCATACGTTTAACATGACCATAACCGCGTTGGCCAACACCGATGAATGCAACACGAACAATCTCCATTTTTGGCGCAATAAGTCCAATGACAGATTTACCTTTTGAGCCTGTTGCTATCGTGCTTTGCCCATTTGTCTGTGCACAGCCTGCAACCACACCTGCAGCAGCGGCCACACCCGCAGCCTTTAGAAAATGTCTTCTATTTATATGAGTCATGAAGTTTCCTAGATTACAACTTATTTTATTGTTTGAATTTTTATATTTATTTTTGGTATGACGGACAACTAAAACGCTTTAAACACCTATTTGTGTCAGTTAATACCTTTATGATGATAACGCTATCTTATGCGACATAAAGAATCAAAGAGATGCGACTAATTGATGTTCAATAAGCCGCTATTACACTGTGTAATAGTAATCACTGTCCATTAATGGCATAACTAAGTAGGGCATCATTTCAAAGGCGAAATATGAGGACTGGCTGTATGAAAAGCATAAAAAACGCCTGCGACATAAGGTCAACAGGCGCTAAATTTTAAACACCTAGTTTGATTCAGTTTATTAACGCTTTCAACTGAGACTCTTTGCGCAATATATCTTGATACAACGCGAATTGATTACGTGCTCTCTCTAAATTATGAGCATCATGTTTTGTCGCAAAATAATTGTCACCATCTAGGTAATCGGTCAAAAAGCGTATGCCTATCATCAGAGGCATAACTTTTGCTCCCAATATTAAGCTTTCACGTTCAACGTCAGTCAGTTTGTCTGCAACCTCAGCGATATACCCTTTAACAATTGCCTCAAAAATTTCAACACGCACGACAACGTTACTGAGGTTTGTTGAATCTTCAGGTTCTGGCGAGCAAAAAGTACGCACCATATCCCCAAAATCATATAACCAATAACCTGGCATACACGTATCCAAGTCAATAACAGCTTTAGCTTTATTAGTAGACGCATCAAATAACATGTTATTGATTTTCGTATCGTTATGACAAACACGTAGTGGTAATTTTGCTTCTGTTTGCTGCACTTCATGTGCCAATTCATATTGGGATTGGCAAAATTGAATATCTGCTAAACAGCCACTCACACGACCAACGGGATCTTGCTCTATAACCTGATTAAGCTTATCGATTCTCATTGCCAAATTATGAAAATCAGGGATGACCGGAAACAGTTGCGTTGCATCGAAATCGTTCAATGCTTTAGCAAAACACCCAAATGCGCCTGCTGCTGTCTGCGCTTTGACTACGCAATCTACTACATCTTCACTATAGCTTTTTCCGATAAATTCAAGGGCTCTCCACACTTCACCTTGATATTCAACTAAGAATCTTCCTGAGTGTGTAGGGACATGCTTTATAATGCCCAGTTCGTAGGCGCCAACTCCTGATTTGCCAACTAAATGCTGCTCAATCAAGCGTGCATTTTCCACTAGTTGATCTGGTTCAGGAAATACAGTTGTATTTAGTTTTTGAACTACCAACATACGTTCGCTATCGTTTAACAGCATAGTCGTATTAATGTGACCACTGCCAATTGGTTTCATTGATATTTCTTCACCGCACAAACCATATTGCACAGCCAAATGCTCGGCGATCGAACGATATTCCATACTAACCCTATAAACTGGCTTTTTAACTAAACTTGCGGCTAACTCATCCGTGACGTAGTTCATAAATTTTTCCTGCGACACTATCTAATTCTTCTTTATAAGTAACACCAAACCACCTGTCTTTCGCGGTATATACTCGGACAGCCGTTTGGTTCAAATTAATCATATGCTGAATACAATCGGGTAGATAATACTCTTTTTTGACATCGCTGTCATGAGATTCTAAGAATAGCTTAAATTGCGACTCTAATTTGTCAAAAAGTGATTGAGTGACTCCCCAACAGGTCATCGAAACAAGGCTATTTTCTTTAATTGGTGTTTCTAGATTGTCATAGACACCGATATAACCCTCATCGGCTTGACGTATATTTAAATACTCATGCACTTGCGTAAGGTAGTTTTCAGACAAAGCGCATATACCTCTATTCACACCACCCAGTTCTGACATTGTCTGTGATAAAGGATAGGCTACTATCGCCATTTCGCTAGTATTTTGATCTATATTACAAAAGTGTGAGAATAGTTGAGTATAGGCACTTGCACCATAGTAATCGTCAGCGGTAATCACTATCGCATTTCCAGCAATGAAAGGCCTTGCACATAGCAATGCATGGCCTGTTCCCCACGGCTTAGTGCGTTCGATTGCCATTCCCTTAAAACGTGGTGGCACCATCTCAATTGATTGCTCAACCAAGTCTACTTTCAGTTGCTTTGGTAGCCGAGGCAAGATCACATTTTCTATTGCAGGTCTGACGGTTTCATTAATAACTAAAACGACATGGCGAATACCGGCTTTGTAGGCATCCTCTATACTGAGCTCCATGATTGTTCTACCTATTTTAGGTAGTTCAGCTATCTGTTTACCACCACCAAAACGAGTACCTAGTCCACCTGCCAGTATAACTAGAGTTGGAAAATCTACGCTTGTCATTAAATTTTTATTTAAAGTTGAAAACTAACGCGCAGTCTACATAGCTTTTTTACAAAATTAAAGTAATTGCAAAAATTGCATTGTTCCAAAATTATTTTTTAGCAAACCAACGCATTCTTTAAATTAAACTCAATATTTATATGCGCTGACAAAAATACTTGGTTTCCAAATATTCCTCTATACCTTCGGCTCCACCTTCACGGCCTAGGCCAGACTCTTTCATACCGCCAAAAGGGGCTGCTGGATTAGAAATGGCGCCTTCATTGATACCAATCATCGCAAAATCAAGACCTTTCGACATACGCGCTATTTGTTTTTGGCACGTCGAATAAAAATAAGCAGCCAACCCAGCATGCAACTCATTCGCCATCGCCATAACCTGAAATTCTGAATCAAAGTCGATTAGTGTAACAACGGGGGCAAATATCTCATGGTGATAGATATTCATATCAGGAGTCACGCTCCCCAAAATTATTGGCGACATAAATGGGCCTTCTTGCTGCACGTCACTTCCCTGCGTAATATATTTAGCGCCGCGCTCAATGGCATCTACGACTAATTGTTTAGCCTTTAATTTTGCGGTTTCATTAATCAACGGCCCTATGTCAAAATCTGCACCTAGCCCAGCCCCAACTTTTAACGACTCAACACGACGTATGAGTTGTGCGACAAATTTAGCTCTGATGTCGCGATGAACAAATACACGATTTGCAGCAATGCATGTTTGCCCTGCATTACGAAACTTCGCAATCATTAATCCATCTATCGCAGACTCAATATTGGCACTTTCAAATACAATAAAAGGTGCATTACCCCCAAGCTCCAGTGAAGCTCGCTTCATGGTATCTGCACATTGTGCATAAAGTAACTTACCTACTCGAGTCGACCCAGTAAACGTTAACTTCCTAATTGCAGGTTTATTATTCAGATGTTCAACAAGCGCCTGTGGCTTATCACTAACCAAGACCTGAAAAGCTCCTCGCTCCATACCAGCTTGCAATGCAAGTTTAGCAAGTTCAATCGCACTTATTGGGGTCAATTCAGAAGGCTTTAAAATAAAACTGCACCCTGCTGCATAGGCAGGTGCGACTTTGCGTGTGATCATCGCCAAAGGGAAATTCCACGGCGTAATGCCAAGCACAATACCGACGCCCTGCTTATTCGAGGTAATTTGATGATTAGGTGTATGGGGAGGGATGACCATACCATATGCCCTTTCAGCCTGCTGCGCAAACCAACGTACATAACCTGCTGCGTAAACCACCTCCGCATTAGATTCTTGTATTGGCTTGCCTTGCTCCAAGGTTACCAATTCAGCAAGCCGAGATTGATTGTCCATGATCAGCTGATACCATCTATACAAAACAGTGCTGCGAGCTTGTGCCGTCGTTGTTTTTAATTGTTCAAAGCACTTACTGGCCACTTCTACAGCAGAGTCGGCATCATCGATGTTTATTTGCGTCACATTAGCCAATAAGCAACCATCTGCGGGGTTGTATACTGGCAGCAAATCACAACTACTATGACTAGCGCCATCGATGATTGAATGTAAAGTCTGTCCTTTTTTAAACATTTTGCTACGCTCCAAACAAAAAAGGCTGTAGTGATTAGCTACAGCCTTTTAAATCAGTATTATAAATTAGTGTTCTTCATTAACGATATTCAAATTATACTTTGGTATCTCAACCACTAAGTCTTCATCGTTAATCACGGCTTGACAACCCAAACGTGATTCAGGCTCTAAACCCCATGCTTTGTCAAGCATGTCATCTTCAAGCTCATCACTTTCTTCCATTGAGTCAAAGCCTTCTCTGATCACAACGTGGCACGTTGTACAAGCACATGACTTTTCACATGCATGAGGGATGCTGATCCCATTTTTTAACGCAACATCCAATACTGTATCGCCAGATTTCGCATCAATTGCTGCGCCCTCAGGACAAAGCTCTTCATGGGGTAAAAAGATAATTTGTGGCATATTAAACCTCGTCTACTGACTGACCTTGCAGTGCCTGTTTGATTGATACATCCATGCGGCGAGATGCAAATTCACTACTTGCTTCATCAACCACTTCAATTGCATGCTTGATTGCATCTGGATCAGACGCATTTTGGCGCTTGTCATCTAACATCGCCATAGCCTCTCTAAGGCTATTTAATTCTTGCTCATTTAATAATGCAGATTCTGTCGCTAAAGAAGCTTCTAGCGCTTCAAGTACTCTCAGCGCTTCAACTTGCTGCTCTTTAAGCATACGCGCCTGCATATCCTCTTTAGCAAAACTCATTGAGTCTTGTAGCATTTGAGCAACTTGGTCATCACTTAAACCAAAAGAGGGCTTCACTTGGATATCTGCTTGTACGCCCGTTGACTTCTCACTCGCAGAAACACTCAATAAGCCATCAGCATCGACTTTAAAAGTCACCCGAATGTGAGCAGCGCCAGCCGCCATGGCCGGAATGCCTTTGAGGCTGAATTTTGCCAGTGAACGACAGTCATCAACCAACTCGCGCTCACCCTGCAGGACATGCAGTGACATCGCAGTTTGGCCATCCTTAAACGTCGTGAATTCCTGTGCACGGGCGACTGGAATTGTGGTATTGCGAGGAATGATCTTCTCTACCAAGCCACCCATGGTTTCTAAACCTAAAGATAGCGGTAAAACGTCCAATAACAGCATATCTGAATCAGGTTTGTTACCCGCTAAGATATCAGCTTGAATAGCCGCGCCAATTGCAACCACACGATCAGGGTCAATTGACGTTAGCGGTTCTTTTTCAAAAAACTCACCAACCGCTTCGCGAATAACGGGCATACGCGTTGAACCGCCAACCATCACCGCCTCTAAAACTTCTTCTTTGCCCACACCCGCATCTTTTAATGCTCTACGACATGCGCGTAATGTCTGCTTTACGAGCGGCGCAACAAGCTCAGCAAATTGACCACGCGTAACAGAAACCAAATGCTCTTCACCGCGAAGTTCAAGCTTTACATTGACAGTTTCATACCCACTCAACGCTTCTTTACAGGCTTTCGCTTTTTGAATAAGCAAACGCAGCTCTTGTGGTGTTAATTCACTCAGCTGTAATGTTGACTTAAAATGTTCAACAAGCACTGCGTCAAAGTCATCACCGCCTAAGCTTGAATCACCACCCGTTGCCAATACTTCAAAAACACCTTGGTTTAAGCGCAGAATTGAAATATCAAAGGTACCACCACCTAAGTCATAAACAGCAATCACACCTTCCTGACCAGAGTCCAAACCGTAAGCGACAGCGGCTGCTGTTGGCTCATTTAATAGGCGTAGCACTTTTAAACCTGCGATTTCTGCTGCATCTTTAGTGCTTTGTCTTTGTGCATCATCGAAATACGCAGGTACCGTAATTACGCTTCCCACAATTTCTTGTCCAGCAAAGCTGTCAGTTGCTCTTTGATGCAATGATTTTAGGATTTCAGCAGATGCTTGAATCGGATTGATTGGACCAGCTACAGTGCTTACAGCCAGTGCACCTTGGTGCTCAACGAATTCATAAGGCAAGTTTTGATAACGTGAGGTTACTTCTGAAACGGATTTACCTAAAAAGCGTTTCACTGAAATAAGCGTATTTGTTGGGTCTTCTACAGCAGCTTGCTGCGCTTGTTGACCAACAGTAACGCTCTCTGCATGATATCTAACAACAGAAGGCAACATGGCTTCGCCATTAATATCCGCTAGCGCTCTGGCTTCACCACTTTGTACTGTGGCCACCAAAGAGTTTGTAGTACCTAAGTCGATACCTATTGCCAATTTATGTTCGTGAGGTGCCGCGCTCTGCCCCGGCTCAGCAATTTGCAATAATGCCATAGTACTCTTTTAACTTAAGTGGTGACGCTAGATTAATCGAAAAGGCTATCTTCAATGCGAGACAGCTCTTCACGTAATTTATATATGAATTTTAACTTGCGAATATTATCGGCTGCAACTTCTAATACATCGGTGTCTTGGCTTACAAGCTGCTCTGCAAGTTGCGCACTATACTGCGTATCTAACTGTTTAATCTGCGCTTCGAATGCGTCAATTTCAGTTTCAGGGTCACTGCTGTGCTGAATGTCTTCCAGCGCTTCCCTCAGCTCCATCTGCTGCATTAAAAAAGCAGGATCTTGTAATGTTTGCTGCTCAGCTCGAATATCAACACCTTGTTCACTTAACATATACTCAGCACGCTTCGCTGGATGTTTTAAAACAGCTAAAGCATCATTGATCTCAGATGTCTTCTGCACAGCCATTAACTTTTCACGTTCACTTTTTCCCGCAAACTTATCAGGGTGTACCGCACGTTGCAGTTCTAAATAACGCTGATTTAACAAGGTTAAATCCACGATATAGCTCACTGGTAAATTAAATAATTCAAAATATCGCATAAGGACCTAATACAGCAAAGCCCTACCAAGGCAGGGCTTTAGCAAACTATCTGTTACAGATGTTTAAACGGTGAAGCTTTCACCACAGCCACATTCGTCTTTCTGATTTGGGTTAATAAACTTAAACCCTTCATTGAGACCTTCTTTGGTGTAATCAAGCTGAGTACCGTCAATATACACTAAGCTTTTTGCATCGACGATGATTTTAACACCCATCTCTTCGAACACTTCATCACCTTCTGAAAGCTCATCAACGAACTCGAGTACATACGCAAGACCTGAGCAACCAGTCGTTTTAATACCGACTCGCAAGCCAAGACCCTTTCCTCGGTTAGCAAGGAATGTCTGCACACGATTTGCAGCTGCTTCAGTTAATGTCACTGCCATAATTTATCTCTTACTTCGCCTGCTTGTTTTTATAATCTGCAATCGCTGCTTGAATTGCATCTTCCGCAAGGATTGAGCAGTGAATTTTAACAGGTGGTAGCTCAAGTTCAGCAGTAATGTCTGTGTTTTTGATTTCAGCAGCTTGATCTAGTGTTTTACCTTTCACCCACTCAGTTACCAGAGAAGATGATGCAATCGCACTACCACAGCCATATGTCTTAAATTTTGCATCTTCAATCACGCCTTCATCAGACACTTTTATCTGTAGCTTCATTACGTCACCACAAGCTGGCGCGCCAACCATACCAGTCGCTACATTTGGGTCGTTCTTATCTAACGTACCTACGTTACGTGGGTTTTCCACGTGGTCAATTACTTTATCACTATATGCCATAACTCTTTCCTCACTAACCGCTTATATACTTGCTACAGTCCATACAAGCTGTCTTGTTTAATGGTGTGCCCATTCAACTGAATCTAAATCAATACCGTCTTTAAACATTTCCCACAGAGGAGACATTTCTCTCAAACGACCAATCGAGTCTTTAATAAGCTTGATGGTGTAATCAATTTCTTCTTCTGTGGTAAAACGACCAATGCTGAAACGAATCGAGCTATGTGCTAACTCATCGTTACGGCCTAATGCACGAAGTACATAAGACGGTTCAAGACTTGCCGATGTACATGCAGAACCAGACGATACTGCAATGTCTTTTACAGCCATCAGAAGAGACTCACCTTCAACATAGTTAAAGCTGATGTTAACAATACCTGGTACAGACTGGTCGACAGTGCCATTGAAGTACACTTCTTCCATATCCATGATGCCATCGATCAGACGCTGACGAAGTGCACTGATGTGTGCGTAATCTTTCTCAAAATCTGCTTTTGCAATACGGAAAGCCGAACCCATTCCTACGATTTGGTGTGTTGCTAATGTACCAGAACGCATGCCACGTTCATGACCACCACCGTGCATTTGCGCTTCAAGGCGCGCACGTGGTTTACGGCGAACATATAATGCACCAATACCTTTAGGGCCATACGCTTTATGGCCTGAGAATGACATGAAATCAACTTTAAGCTGCTTCATATCAATCGCTACTTTACCCGCGCTTTGTGCACCATCAACGTGGAACATAATCTTACGTTCACGACACATTTCACCAATTGTTGCGATGTCTTGAATAACGCCTAGCTCATTGTTTACGTGCATTACACTGATTAAGATTGTGTCTTCACGGATTGCGTCTTCAAGCTTTTTCAGGTCTAACAGGCCGTTTTCTTCAACGTCCATGTACGTCACTTCAAAACCTTGACGCTCAAGTTCACGACATGTATCGATAACCGCTTTGTGCTCTGTTTTTACTGTGATGATGTGCTTGCCTTTCTTCTGATAGAAGTTCGCAGCACCTTTAATTGCTAGGTTGTTTGACTCAGTCGCACCAGATGTGAATACGATTTCGCGCGGGTCAGCATTAATTAAATCAGCGATATCATTACGTGCTTGGTCAATGAGTTCTTCGGCCTGCCAACCAAAACGGTGTGAACGGGACGCAGGATTACCAAAGTTACCATCCATTGTCAGGCATTGCATCATTTCGTCTGCAACACGCTGATCAACCGGCGTGGTTGCAGCATAATCTAAATATATCGGTAATTTCATTTCTTTCTCCGCTAGACGCCAATTTATAATTGGCAACTCACTTGAATATTATCTAATTGCTTCATCGCATCGCTTACGTTTCTATCCTGACGTGATGCAACTGATTGCACATCAGAGTTTGAAACAAGCTCGGCAAGGGAAATACTGTTTAAAAATTCTTCTATTCGCACACTTAAATCCGACCATAATGTGTGTGTCAGGCAGCGCATACCGCTTTGGCAACCACCACCTTCACCGTGACATCGAGTTGCATCAACAGACTCGTCCACAGCATTAATCACATCACCGACAGAGATAGTATGAGCATCGCGCCCAAGTAAATAACCACCGCCAGGGCCTCTCACTGAACTTACGAGTCCATTTTTACGAAGACGTGCGAATAATTGTTCTAAATATGATAGAGATATTTCCTGACGTTCAGAAATATCTGCAAGAGGCACAGGTCCAATATTGGCATGCAACGCAACATCGAGCATTGCAGTTACTGCATACCTGCCTTTTGAAGTCAGTTTCATACGCGCCTCTAGGTTACCTTCATCAAATGCCGCAAATTGTAATTACCTGACTAAGATAGTCAAGTATTAACGACATCTATTGCTTATAAAATAAGTTACTACTTACTCAGTGTCTTTATTCAAATACCTGACTAAATTAATCAGGTATTATTGGTATTGTAATTACCCGAGTAATTTAGTCAAGTATTACTGTGATGAAAGTATCTAATCTTGCTACATTGCTTTATTTTGTCGATTTATTCACCGAACTCAGAATGCCACGTAGGATATTCAACTCTTGATCTTCAGGTCTTGCACGATTGAATAGGCGTTTTAGTTTGGTCATCACCATGCCTGGATGCTGCTTAACAATGAAGCCTGTATCACTTAACGTTGACTCAAGGTGCTCGTAGAATAAAGCCATTTGCTCAGATGTGGGATACTTTGTATCGTCTTCTTCAGGCTTAGCATCTTGCGTATCTAAGAAGGTCATACGCGTTTCATATGTCAGTGTTTGTACCGCCATTGCCAAATTCAATGAACTGTATTCAGGATTCGCTGGAATACAGACGTGATAATTACATAACTGCAACTCTTCATTGGTCAAGCCGCTATTTTCTCGACCAAACACAAGCGCAACAGGGCCGTCATTAGACTCTGCGACCAATTTCTGTGCACACTCTCTTGGGTCTACCATCGGCCAAGAAAGAGTACGAGAACGCGCACTGGTGCCTATAACTAAACTACAATCTGCAATAGCATCTTCAAGCTTATCAACAGTAACGGCATCACCAAGCACATCTGTTGCACCGGCAGCCAACGCACTCGCGTGACTATCCACCTCGCAAGCAGGATCGACTAAGTACAGTTTTGAAAAGCCCATGGTTTTCATTGCGCGCGCAACTGAGCCAATATTTCCAGAGTGTGAAGTGTTCACAAGTACGATTCTAATATCTTGTAATGCCATGCTATTTATCTCAGACAAAAATAATGGCGTAGTTTACCATAGGATGACAGGATCAAACCACCAAACCATTTGAACAAAAAAACACCAACCTTTTTATTGCAAAGTTATTTACTTTATCGAGAAAATCGCTAGAATACGCCGGCTCAGAAAATTTAGTTCTTTTACAATTCAAAGGTAATGCTATGCATCCAATGTTAAACATTGCGGTACGCGCTGCGCGTAACGCGGGTAAAGTGATCTTACGTGCAACTGAAGATCTGTCTCAAGTTGAAGCGACTCAAAAAGGCACAAACGACTTCGTGACAAGTGTTGATACAGAAGCTGAACGTGTGATCCGTGACACTATTTTAAAATCTTACCCTGATCACGCAATCGTTGGAGAAGAACTTGGCCACACAGATGGCAAAGATAATGATTACCTTTGGGTTATCGACCCACTTGATGGCACAACCAACTTCATCAAGGGTATCCCTCACTTCGCAATCTCAATTGCACTTAAAGTTAAAGGCCGTGTAGAACAGGCTGTTATCTATGATCCAGTTCGCAGCGAGTTATTCACCGCATCTCGTGGTCAAGGCGCACAGTTGAATAACAAGCGTATTCGTGTAACTAAAAGCAACGAATTAGCTGGTAGCGTTTTAGCAACAGGCTTCCCATTTAAGCAAAAACATCACTTAGATGCATACACAGAAGCATTCAAAGCGCTATTCATCCACACAGCAGATATCCGTCGTGCAGGTTCTGCAGCGCTAGATATGGCATATGTTGCAGCTGGTCGTATTGACGGTTTCTATGAAATTGGCCTTAAGCCATGGGATACAGCTGCAGGCGAGCTGTTAGTAAAAGAAGCTGGCGGCATGTTAATGGACTTTGCAGGTGGTGCAAACTATAACAACAGCGGTAACATCATCTGTGGCGCACCAAAGTTGTGCCAAGCAATTGTTAAAGAGATCCGCCCTGTACTTACAGAGTCTCTGCTTAAATAAGCAAACGCATTCTTTGGATATAAAAAACCCAGGCAGTGCCTGGGTTTTTATTTGCATACCAAACGGACTATTTGATTTCAACGCGTTGCGAGCGCATCACAACTTCATCGTTCAGTTCAATACCGATACCAGGCTCTTCCGAGACCTTAAACACACCTTTTTCAGGCTGCGGATCTTGAAGGCAAAGCTCCCTATTCCACTTTTTAATTGCATAAGTATGATGTTCATGAATTAAGAAGTTAGGAATGGCCGTTTCTAAATGCAATGAAGCTGCGGTTGCAACAGGGCCACCACATACATGCGCTTGAATTCGGATATCAAAAATATCGGCATAATCACATACTTTTTTAGTTTCAGTAAAACCACCACACAGACCAATATCTGGCTGCAAAACATCAATACTTTGGTCTTCAAAGTAAGGTCTCACATCCCAGCGGTTATACAAGCGCTCACCACCGGCAATCGGTACTGCCGTCTTGTTAGCAACCTTAGCGTGCAGTGAGTGGTTTAAGTAATTCACTGGTTCTTCGTAGTACATGCAGTCAAACTCTTCAGCGATTTCTGCAATCTGAATTGCTGAAGTTGCCCCCGGCAAACTGTGACATTCAAAAATAATGTCTACTTCATCGCCAACTGCTTCACGAATGGCTTTCATACGCGAACGATACAGCTTCATTTCACCACGAGAAATCAACTTAGTGCGATCGTAGTAGGTATTACCATCTTTATCGTACATGATAGGGTCGACTTTCACCGCGTCATAGCCTTCAGCCAATGCCTTATGTGCCGCTTCAGCATATTCATGTGGCTGTACAAGCGCTTTGAACTCATCATCCCAATCAAACTGTAGCTGTGATGCGTAAGTACGCAGCTCTGGATTTACTTTACCACCTAGCAGCTGATAAACCGGTAACTTTAACGCCTTACCTTTTATATCCCATAGCGCAGTGTCAATCGCACTCATCGCCGCATATACCACAGGTCCGCCACCCAGTCCCCAAAAGCTCTCTCTCAACATGCGAGACCATAAAAGCTCAGTTTGGAATGGGTCATGGCCGATCAAGAATGCTTCTGCCATCTCTTTAATCATACTCGCAGCAGCACTATGGCCTAAGTCGTAAGCAAGTCCAGCTTCACCCACTCCTGAGATCCCTTCATCTGTGTGAATTCTCACAAACACAGGTGTCCAAGCTGGTCTGTCTGGACAATGTATATCAAATACTTCGACGCGATTTACTTTCATTATGACTCCTATTGGGCAAAGCCTGGATCTAAGCGATATGCTTTTCTCAGCATTGCTGGCCAAGCGACTTGACCACCGGTACTGCCGCTGTGCACGACTTTAGCTTGTTTGTATATATTATCTTGAATTGGTTGTGGGACTTGTATTGCTGGCTGACCAGTCGACATAATTGCGACTTGAATTTCACATGCGCGTTGTAAATCAAAAAAGCGCATAAAGGCGTCACCAATTGTTGGCCCCACTGTTAAACCACCATGATTGACTAGGAGCATGTGATTATTATCACCCAAGTCAGACTGTAAGCGAGCTCTTTCATCGTCATTCACAGCAAGCCCCTCATACCCATGATAAGACAATGATGGCAATGAGAACATGCTGTGCTGGCTCAGAGGTTTCAGCCCTCCTTCAAGACTCGCCACAGCAATCGTCTCTTTAGTATGCAAATGAATCACACAATGTGCATCTTCTCGGACTTCATGAATTGCGCTGTGAATCGTGAAGCCTGCAGGGTTGATCTCAAATGGCGTATCATCAAGAATATTACCTTGTAGATCTACCTTCACGAGATTAGACGCAGTGACCTCATCAAAGCTTAAGCCAAATGCATTCACTAAATAATGATCTGTACCTGGTAACCTAGCCGACATATGAGTGTAAATTAAATCACCCCAACGAAAATGCTCAACTAAGCGATAACAAGCGGCAAGGTCAACTCGTAACTTCCATTCTTCATCACTTACTTTTCCTTTCAAGTTTAGTTGTTGCAGTTCGAACATCTTGGCTCCTTACACTCACCATAGTGATTTTAGATGTATAGAAGTCTAAATCACAAAAAAAAATAGTTCAATACGCAGAAGAGATCCTGCGTAAATTAATTCGGTACTAAAAAGCCACCTAAAGGTGGCTTTCAGATTGATTCTAAATTTAAATCGGCTATTTAACTGTTGATAGATACTCAGCAATTGCTTCAAGTTCAGCATCGGAGACATTTGCCACCATGGCCTTCATCGCGGCAGACATACCATTACTTCGCTTCCCAGACTTTATGTCTTTCATTTGCGCCAGTGTATACTCTTTACTTTGCCCATTTATTTTAGGGTACAAAGGCATAATCGGTGCTTTACCTTCTGCCCCATGGCATGTTTGGCATAATTTAGCTGTATACAAAGCTTTTCCATCTGCCGCTGCCACATTACCTGATGCCAACATAGTCGCAGTAGTTACCGATGCGAACACAAATTGCTTTATCTTCATCATATCATTTCTCTTTTTTGACGGTTATTTAACCAGTGTAGTAGACCCAAAGCCGCTCTACACAATTACTTATTCGGATTTAAAAAATGAACCGAGTCAATCAAGAAAAATGAAATAATAATCTACCAAACTAAGTCATCAGGGACTTCGTAATCCGCATACGGATCATCATCATCCTTTTTATCACTACCGTCTTCTACATGGAAAACAATATACTTTTCATCAACTTCGGCAATTTTTCTCGCTGGCTCATCTTCCAGTACATAAAACTGACTTTCCAATACACAAATTGCCAAGCGCCCTTTGGATAAAGCTTGCTGTGTCGACTCATTAACCTCTAATTCCTTTACTTTATTTTCGTAAGTGAAGTTAAATGTACGGTCACCTCTAATTTCTTCTTGATTATGATGCTCAAGAATTTGCTTCACACGAGCAACTTGTTCACGCTCTTTTAAATCATCTTGCTTTGCTTTATTCAGTGCTTCTGCTTTTTGCTGCTGTACTAGTTTGGTCTGTTCAATATGCTTTTGCAGATCCGTTTGGTCGCTCGTTGCGCCTTTTTTCTTTTTCTTCTTTTGCTGTTTGCGCTTTTCCGTTTTAGCAACTTTCATTTTGTGCTCAGTTGTCAAACCGGCTTTTAACAGCTGATCCTGTAAAGAACCCATCATGTCACTCCATCAATCTATACTTGCCGCCATTTTAATACCAAACTTAGCAAATCTCTAAATAATTTCTCTTGTGACGCAGTAAAACAGTCTGACAAATAAAGAAAACAAGAACCTTCCCTTGCCTTTTGCCACTAATCTACCAAGTTCAGCGAAGTAATTTATGATGTATAACAAATTTTTACTTCTTTTTAGAGCAAAAGCGTCGTCAAAAGTAGATAATAATATTGCACTCAAATTAAGAAACTAGAACATGCCCATATTTCATTTGCTATTGTGCTCAATCGTCGTATTTTTTGTGCTGTACGCCCCACAACCATTACTGGCCATGTTCGCCGAACACTACCAAGTCAGTCCAGCCAAAGCAGGGCTATTGATGACAGTCACCATGTTGCCACTGGCTATAGCGCCTGTTTTCTATGGTTTGGTTTTAACTCGCCGATGTAAGTTGACCGTGTTACGTCACACCATGCTTGCTCTAGCAACATGCTGTCTCGTCATTAGCGTCACTCAGCAATTTGAAGTTTTCTTATTCATGCGTTTTATTGAAGGTTTACTGCTACCAGCAGCACTTACGTCTATGACTGGATATATTGGTCAAACTTGGCAAGGGCAAAACCTTCGAGAGAAAATGACATGGTATGTCGGTAGCACCATAGTCGGTGGCTATGTTGGACGCGCCTTGGCAGCAAACTTTGCTAACTGGTGGGGATTTGAGAGCTTTTACCTCTTCAATGCTAGTTTATTGATTGTTCTCGCTTTGATGATCCGCACCACACGCAAACAACAAGACAATGCCAAACAGCTCACTTCTCCAAAAGACTACTTAAAACCGTTAAAAACAATCAAGCTACTGCGCTTATATAGCGCTGTATTTTGTATGTTTTTTTGTTTTTCAGCTTTACTTAATTACCTACCTTTCATTTTAAGTAATGAATATGAAATAGAGGACCCATCAACCATAGCTTGGGTTTACAGCGGTTATCTAATTGGTGCAATCATCTCCATGTTAACTCCTTATTTATCCAAGCTGTCACGTAACAATTGGCTAATTTTGAGCGTCTTATTTGTAATATATTCAACCAGTTTACTGATTATGCAGTGGCGTAATTTAGAGGCTTTTGTCGTGATGTTCACCCTGTTTTGCGCCTGCATGTTCATGATACATGCTAGCGCAGCACCTCTAGCAAATGAAATGAGCACAGCCAATGCGAGTGTCACCAATGGTGCGTATGTATCTTTTTACTATTGTGGAGGTGCACTGGGCACTTTTGTACCCGGCTTTATTTATCAACTTTATGGCATGCACGCCTTTTTATTAAGCTTGCTGCTTATCTGTATAGCCGGTGGCTATTTAACATTACTCAATTTTCGTTCTGGTAAAGTAACCCAGCTGGGTTCATGACCACTGTTTCGCCAAAATGCCTTTAAATCTTCAAGCGTTATTACCCATGTTTTGTCATTTTCAAATGGGTGACACTGCCATTGCTTAGCTTGTCTTAACTCACCATCAAGCCATAGTTCAACCTGCTTGTGCTCATCATTGAGTGTTGCCAAGGCAGAAACACTGCCCGGCTTCACCTTTAAGTATTTTTCTAACCGTTCACTAGAGCAAAACCCCAGCCGAGATACACCTTGCTGCTTTGACAATGCTTTCAAATCCAATTGCTTATCAGCCAGTGTAATGACCAAAAAATGGCGCTTGCCATAATTATCTCTCAGAAAAAGGTTTTTCAATCCCACCCCTTCTCTTTCCAAACCTATCTCTTTCGCTACAGTGCAATTAGCTAAAGGAACATGTTCATAGCTAATATAATCAATGCCTAATTGTGCTAATCGTTCACCAAGCCATTCAGAACTGGGCAATATCACAAGCAATGTCCTCGCAATTGCACACTGCGTTGACGCCAATAAACATTGTCAATATTGTAACCTGCCAGACAATAGGCCTCGTCTTTTAATGCTTGCTGCAAGAGACTGACCGCCTTATCTTCTAATGCCAGTTTTAGCTCTGGCGACTCCTCGACGCGTTTAAACTCAGAAAACTTTTCGAGCTGTTTTTTTGTTATTGGTTTGTTCTTAGCAAGTTCCATCTGTGGTGTAGGTTTGACCGTAACGATAAACGCAAACTCTGATTTTCCCTGAGCATTCTGACGTTTATGCAGTGTTTGTTTTTCAACTTCAAAGTCAGGTTTAGAAACAGAACTACAGGCGACCAAAAAGGTTGACAGGAGCAATAAAAATAGACGACTCATAACTTTCCTATCCAAAAATTTGTCCCAGTGTATCAAAGCTGGCCATATTTTTGAGTTTTTTGAGAAAAAAACTTGACGCGAAGCGCAAAAGTCTTTAAATTTCGCCTCGTCCAAAAGACATGTTGGGGCTATAGCTCAGCTGGGAGAGCGCCTGCCTTGCACGCAGGAGGTCAGCAGTTCGATCCTGCTTAGCTCCACCAATTTTTCTTTTTGACATTCCCAAATAAAGTGGGGCTATAGCTCAGCTGGGAGAGCGCCTGCCTTGCACGCAGGAGGTCAGCAGTTCGATCCTGCTTAGCTCCACCACTTTACTACGTTCTTATATTTCCAAATCCATTTACTAAGTATTTTTCCGTCGTCAAAGACTCAAGACCCATTGGACCATATGCGTGTAACTTAGTTGTTGCTATGCCAATTTCTGCACCTAACCCTAACTGACCACCATCACTGAATCGAGAAGACGCGTTCACCATCACAACAGAAGCATCAACTTGTGTTTGAAATTGTAGTGCCGCTTGTGGTGAGTCAGTGCAAATGACTTCAGTATGGTGACTGCCAAATTGATCAATATGCGCCAGGGCACCAGTTAAATCTTCGACTATGCGAATGGCAATTTCCAGTCCTAAATATTCTTGACCAAATTGATCATCTGCTAAGGTATTTACGCAGCTAAAATACGCTGAAGCAGATTGGCAAGCATGCACCTGTACACCAGCTTGGCTTAATACGTCTCGTACCTTTGGTAAAAACTCTCGAGCAATAGATTGATGAACCAACAATCCCTCTAATGCATTACACACGCCTGTTCTTTGAGTTTTACCATTCAGTAAAAGCGCGATCGCCATATCGAGATCGGCGTCCTTATCAACGTATAAATGGCACACCCCTTTGAAGTGTTGAATCACAGGAATAGCACTATGTGTCGTTACAAATTCAATCAGCCCTTCACCGCCACGAGGGATCACGAGATCTATGTACTCTTTTTGTGCCATCAGTTCTAGCAGAAGGGCTCTATCTGGATCGGGTACCACCGTAATCAACTCTTTAGGTAAACCGTATTCATCAAGGACCTTGTGCATTACTTGAGCAATCGCAAGTGAGCTATTTAACGCTTCTTTACCACCACGCAGAATAACGCCATTACCTGACTTAAAACATAAAGCTCCCGCATCAGCGGTTACGTTTGGTCTTGCTTCATAAATCATGCAAATAACACCGAGTGGTACACGCATTTTTTGAACTTCTATGCCACTTGCTTGTTTACCTAGTATTCGTTTTCCTCCTACTGGATCTGGTAACTGCGCGACGTCTTCTAGCCCGGATGCCATATCTTCAATACGTGCAGGGCTTAAAGTGAGGCGATCTATCATTGCTGCAGACAAGTTATTTTCACTAGCCGCTTGTAGATCTAGCTCATTGGCTTGTTGAATTTCATACTTACTTGCTCTAATTTCACAAGCCATTGCATTTAAAATGATATTTTTCTGCTCAGTATCCAATATCGCGAGTTTTTTCGCAGCACTTGCTGCATTCTTTGCTAAATTTGTGATTAACGTCATTTTATGTCCCCTCATTCCTCATTCTTGAGTGTATGTGTAAAACCCCATCACATACCCAATGATAATACGCATGTTCAAAGCTGAGGGTAAAGTGAATATTGCTTAAATGACGCCCAACCAATTGCTTTCTAAACCATTAGAACAACCTAAAAAAAGCGAAAAAACAGCGAACTTTTAACAGCTTATTCTCTTTTTTGACTTATTTACTATGATATAACGAAGCTAACACTATACTAATATTCATTGAGCTAACTAAGCTGGAGAGTTTATGTCGGCTATCTATATTGCCGCGATTGCCATATTTTCTGTATTTGCCCAATGGCTAGCATGGGTTGCTAAAGTACCTGCAATCTTATTTTTATTATTGACTGGTCTGTTACTAGGACCAGTTTCAGGCGTATTAGACCCAGATCAGCTACTTGGAGACTTACTCTTTCCTGTCGTCTCTTTATCTGTGGCCATCATTCTCTTTGAGGGCTCTTTAACACTTCATTTTCGCGAGCTAAAAGGGATCGGTAAGGTTGTCAGGAACCTATGCTCAATCGGCATGCTAACCACATTTATCATTATTACAGCTTGCGCTATCTATGTACTTGAACTTGATTGGCCAGTGGCGGCTGTGCTGGGTGCTGTATTAGTTGTCACAGGACCCACTGTGATCGCGCCAATGCTAAACGCCATGCGCCCAACGAAAGATATTGACCGAATTCTACGTTGGGAAGGTATCGTCATCGATCCTATTGGCGCTTTATTCGCTGTTTTGGTATTTGAAGCTGTTAGCTTAGTTGATAAAGATGGCGTATTCAGCCATACCCTTATGGCTTTGTTATCAACCCTCGGCGTGGGCCTGAGTGTTGGCATTATCGCAGGCTGGTTTACTAGTTTTATTATCCGCAAAGAATGGCTGCCTTTTGAATTACACAAATTTGGCATATTAGCTTTGGTACTGATGAGTTTTACACTATCCAATCATTTAAGTCATGAGTCAGGGCTGCTTGCGGTCACTATCTTTGGCATATGGCTTGCCAATCAGGATGATTTGGAAATTGACGCAGTGCTTGAGTTTAAAGAAGACTTGTCGATGATATTAATTTCTAGTCTGTTCATTTTACTTGCAGCACGCTTAAAACTTGAAGAACTGATGATGCTAGACAGTGGTATTTTTTGGTTTTTGGCCGTTGTACTGTTTGTTGCACGACCTTTGAGTATCGCTGTATCGACATTTAATAGCGATATCCCTTTTAAGTCACGGCTCATGCTTGCTTGGATTGCCCCTCGAGGTATCGTTGCGGCTGCTGTCGGATCCGTCTTCGCACTCAGTATGGCCCAATCAGGCCACCCAGATGCCGTACAAATCGTGCCTTTAATCTTTACCGTCATCATAGTAACCGTCATTCTACAGAGTCTCACAGCGACACCATTAGCCCGCTTGCTTGGCGTTAGGCAACCCAGTCCAAGTACGTTACTCATCATTGGAGCCAATCATGTAGCCAGAGCCATTGCATGCGGACTAAAAGAGCAGAATATTGATGTCTATTTATCCGATCCAGCCTGGGAAAACTGCAAAATGGCGCGAATGGATGGTCTACCCTGTTATTATGGAAACCCACAGTCAGAGCATGCTGAGCGCTATTTGCCGCTAACCAGCCTTCATTCTGTATTAGCTTTATCACCCAACAGACATCATAACGCATTAGGCGTGCAATACTTTTCTCACCTGCTTGATGAGCAAAGCGTTTACTCACTAAAGTCTTCAACTAACCATGCAAAAGCTAATAAGGACAGTGCGACCTTTTTATCTCGTCAAATATTGTTTGGTGATACCGGCAACTATGCCAAACTGAGCAGTTTAATGGCAAAAGGTGGCAAAGTCAGTGCAACTCGATTGTCAGAGGAGTTTAGCTGGGAGCAATATTTAGAAGTAAATAAAGAGGCAATTCCCTTGTTTATTATTTCTGAGCAAAAAAAAGAGGACGATCCGCTTTCAATCAGGCCCTTTACATCTGAAGATAAAAAGCTGCCGGAACAAGGTGACAGAATTTTGGCTCTACAACCACCAAAAATGTCCATCTTAAAAGATACAACGAACAGAGAGACATCTATTGGAGAAAAGCTCAATAGCTAAACAAGTAGCCTAGTTAAGCATTCTCGCCCGTTTGATAACACTCTCGGGCATTTTTTTTGCCAACTTGGCCAATGACATTTCTATTTGCTTGTGGATTTCTTTATCTGCAACAACGGCATGAAATAACCAACGATAAGCATCTTCATAATCTCTAGGGCTACCAAACCCTTGGTTAAATAACCCGACCAAACGCAACTGAGCATTTAGATTACCTAACGCTGCCGCTTCGCGTAAATACACTATCGCCATAGACTTGTCAGCTTGTACAAGCTGCCCA
Organism: Pseudoalteromonas luteoviolacea; assembly: GCF_001750165.1. Taxonomy (NCBI): domain Bacteria; kingdom Pseudomonadati; phylum Pseudomonadota; class Gammaproteobacteria; order Alteromonadales; family Pseudoalteromonadaceae; genus Pseudoalteromonas; species Pseudoalteromonas luteoviolacea. The sequence goes on along the minus strand of NZ_CP015411.1, from coordinate 983,184 downwards.
ACATCATAGTATCGGCCCAATTGCTCAAGTGCTGCGGCTAAGCCTTGCTGCGCAGCCTGGCGCATGTAATACAAACCTAACTCTACGTCACGGTCAACACACACAGCATACGCTAACATATCGCCATACAAGAATTGATACGAAGGCAAGCCCATGATTTCCGCTCGTGCTTCAATATCCTGTACTAACTGGCAATCGTCGTCTTTTACTCGCTGTAAATGTTTATTATTGTTGATTAAAGTAATCAACTCATCTTGGGTATATAAAGGTACAGCTTCAATTTGTTCGTTCGCAACAAGCTGGCCTGTAAGAGAGAAGCCCAACAGCAATAAAGATAATCGAAGAGTTTTAGTCATAATACTTGGCAATTATTTGGAATCTCATAATATGAATACAAAAAGCATACCAAATTATCGTTCTGAGCATACACTAGGCACAAAAAAAGCTGCCGTAGCAGCTTTTTCTAAACTTTAATTATTCGCCGAATGGGTTGCGAACAATCATCGTCTCTACACGGTCAGGACCTGTTGAAATGATATCAATCGGTACACCGGTAATTTCTTCTAAGCGTTTGATGTAGTTGATTGCTGCTTCTGGAAGCTGCTCAACAGAAGTTGCACCGAATGTATTTTCGCTCCAACCTGGCATCTCTTCATATACTGGCGTTACTTTCTCGTAACCTTCAGCTGCCAATGGCGTCACGTTAGTCACTGTGCCATCTTCAAGCTGGTAACCCGTACAAATCTTAATTGTCTCAATGCCATCAAGTACATCTAGCTTTGTTAAACAAAAGCCTGTGATACTGTTGATTTGTACTGCACGGCGCATCGCAACTGCATCAAACCAACCAGTACGACGCAAACGACCTGTCGTTGCACCAAACTCATGACCTTTTTCACCTAAGTGCTTACCAACTGGATCTTGCTTATCTAGACCATCGTAAAGCTCAGTTGGGAAAGGACCTGAACCTACACGTGTTGTGTAAGCTTTAACAATACCAAGTACATAGTCTAGGTTTAGAGGACCAAAACCAGCACCTGTTGCTACACCACCTGCCGTTGTGTTCGAAGATGTAACATACGGGTATGTACCGTGGTCAATATCAAGCAATGTACCTTGCGCACCTTCGAATAAGATGTTGTCACCTTTTTCACGAGTCTGGTCAAGCAGCTCAGTAACATCAACAACCATTGACTTAAGGATCTCTGCAATTTCCATCGCATCATCGTATGTCTTCTGGAAGTCAACTGGTTCAACTTTGTAATAATGCTCTAGTGAGAAGTTGTGGTATTCAATCACTTCTTTAAGCTTTGCAGCGAATTGCTCAGGGTTGAATAGGTCGCCAACACGAAGGCCACGACGCGCAACTTTATCTTCGTAAGCTGGACCGATACCACGACCAGTTGTACCGATTGCTTTGTTGCCACGTGCAAGTTCACGCGCTTGGTCTAGCGCAACATGGTAAGGAAGAATTAGAGGACAAGCTTCACTGATAAGAAGACGATCGCGCACTGGTACGCCACGCTCTTCAAGCATTTTCACTTCTCGCATTAACGCATCTGGTGCCAATACTACGCCGTTACCGATCACACACTTTACGTTATCACGTAAAATACCTGATGGAATTAGGTGTAATACAGTTTTCTCACCATTAATTACCAAAGTATGGCCTGCGTTGTGTCCGCCTTGATAGCGTACAACTAAAGAAGCCTTATCCGTTAGTAGGTCTACAACCTTACCTTTACCTTCGTCACCCCATTGGGTGCCTAATACAACGACGTTTTTACCCATTGCAATATCACTTAGAAAAAATTAGGCGCAGATTTTACCAGAAAAGGGAGGTGAAAATCACCCTGTTTCGAATGATTTTTCTTCAGTCATTTTGATATTAGATAAAACCGTTTGAAATAAATACAAAAAAGCCCGACTAATTGCGGGCTTTTTGTTCCATCTAAGTAACATGATAAGCAAAAAGGTTACTTACTTTCTTTTTGCTTCATGTAATCAAAGAACTCACTGTCCGGAGAAAGTACCATCACATCACTCTTGCTTGTGAAGGTTTTCTTGTACGCTTCTAAAGAACGCACAAAACTGAAGAACTCAGGGTCTTTGTTGTAAGCTTGCGCATAAATATTTGCAGCTTCAGCATCACCCTCACCTCGTACAGTTCGCGCATTACGCTCAGCGTCTGCAAGCATAACCGTTACACGACGGTCAACCTCTGCACGGATCGTCTCAGCTTTCTCTTGACCTTCAGAGCGGTGCTCTTTGGCAACAGCGGTACGCTCAGCGCGCATACGTTGGAAGATGGAGTTACTTACTTCATTCGGTAAGTTAATCTGCTTCACACGTACATCCAATACTTCAATACCGAGTTCTTGTGCACTCTCAGATGCCTGAACCAACGCTTCTGCCATCAGCTCGCTACGTTCACCAGACACAATTTCTTTAATTGTACGAGAACCAAAGTTTGTTCTTAGACCGTTGTTCACTTTCTGCTTGAGTAGTGTTTCAGCATACTGCTTATCACCACGCGCACGTAAATAGTAGTTAGAAAAATCACTTACACGCCACTTGACATAAGAGTCAACGATAAGGTCTTTTTTCTCACTTGTTACAAAGCGGTCAGGCGCACCATCTAATGTTTGAATACGCGCATCTAAGTGACGAACTTGGCTAAAGAAAGGCACTTTAAGGTGTAAACCTGGCTCATACACGACTGCGTTATCTGAACTGTCTTTTTGTACCTTACTGAATAATAATACAATCGCTCTTTGCCCCTCAGTCACCACAAAGACTGAAGAGAACCCTAACAGGGCGAGAAGTATCAAAAAGATAAAACCAAAATTTCTCATCAATTATCTCCCGCTGTTAAAACGATCTTGTGAAAATCTATCACTACTACTATTCACACTGCTATTTTGAGACTGACCCAGAGATTGACGTAACTGGTTAATGTCATTTCGACTTGGCAGAGTAACAGGTGACGATGATTGAGATTGCTGCATGATCTTATCCAAAGGTAAGTACATCATGTTATTGCCGCCTTTTACGTCAACAATAACCTTAGAGCTACGCCCTAAGACTTCTTCCATCGCTTCTATATATAAACGCTCACGTGTAACTTGCTTTGCCGATGCATATTCAGGTAAAAGCTTTTCAAAACGAGCCACCTCACCTTGCGCTTCAAGCAAAATACGTTCTTTGTAACCTTCAGCTTCTTGAGTCATACGCGTTACTCGACCACGTGCTCTTGGTTCAATCTCTCTTGCATAAGCCTCTGCTTCACGGATAAAACGCTGTTCATCTTCTTGTGCTGCAATAGCATCGTCAAACGCATCTTTCACTTCAGCAGGTGGACGAGAGTCTTTAAAGTTAACGTCTGTGACGATTAAACCAAGGTTATAAGGTTCTATAATTTCATTAAGTTCATCCCACGTACGCTGACGCACAAGCTCACGACCTGTTGTCAGTACCTGGTCCATGCGAGAGTGGCCCACAACGTAACGTAGTGCACTATCCAATGCTTGTTGTAGACTGTGATCAGCATCAGTGACACTGAAGCGATACAAAGTCGGGTCAACTACACGGTACTGAACTTCAAATTCAACGCTAACTACGTTTTCATCTTCAGTCAGCATAAAGCCTGATGCTGATAATGAACGAACTGCTTCAATATCAATTGGAATTACGCGCTCAATGAAGGTCATTTTCCAACGTAAACCAGGCTCAGCGATACGATCAAATTGACCAAACTGAAGTACAATACCTCGTTCAGCTTCTTTAACGGTGTAAATACCACTCAATGCCCATACAATTAAAGCGATGATGAAAATGAAGGTGATCCCTGCACCACCAAGCCCATTTTTATTATTTCCTGGCTTGCCGCCAAATATCCCACCGAACTTGTTGTTAAACTTGCGGAATACCTCGTCCAGATCTGGTGGCCCTTGATCCCGTCCACCGCGATTTTTCCACGGGTCGTTATCATTGCCATTATTACCCGGTTCGTTCCAGGCCATAGCTATACTCCATTGTTATAAAATGAATTAAATTAAATCTAACAAAATTTGCCGAATTCTTATAGCGAATTAGGTCGAATTAGTATTTTTTTCAATCTTGAGCAATAAACCGTTCTATTTCCGGCCCTTGGTCTTTTTTCAGGCGCTCCCAATCAGCTTGTGGTAATCGTACATCAAGCAACCAATTACCTCGCTCATCATAGCTTTCCTCACACACTGCATTCAGATTGAACAGTGCGCCACGCAACTTACCAAAAGCAGGCGGTACAATCAGTTGATTGCAAAACATTTTTTTCGCAAGTAACTCTGAAATTGCTTGCGACAGCAGCTCTATACCAATATTTGCCTGTGCTGATAGCCACACTCTAATTGGTACGCCGTTTTCATCTCGATCGATCTTTGGCTGTATCTCTTCAACTAAATCTATCTTGTTATAGACCAACAGTTGAGGGATCTCATCAGCTTCAATTTCTTCTAAAACCGATTGTACCTGCTCTATATTTTCTTTTCTTCTCTGATCTGCCACATCAACGACATGAAGCTGTAAATCTGCTTCCCGTGTTTCAGTCAATGTTGCTTTAAACGCCGCAACCAGGTCATGGGGTAAATGCCTTATAAAACCAACAGTGTCAGCTAAAATAATAGGACCAACATCTGCTATTTCGAGTTTACGCAGCGTTGGATCTAGCGTTGCGAATAGCTGATCGGCAGCATAGACGTCAGAATTCGTAATTTGGTTAAACAACGTGGACTTACCCGCATTGGTATAACCAACTAAAGACACAGTTGGTATTTCATTACGGCTTCTAGCTCTGCGCCCCTGCTCCCGAACAACAGCTACTTTATCAAGCCGCTTTCGAATACTCTTAATTCGCTCTCTAAGTAATCGACGGTCTGTTTCTAACTGTGTTTCACCAGGGCCACGTAAACCAATACCGCCTTTTTGTCTTTCTAAGTGTGTCCATCCTCTGATCAAGCGCGTTGAAATATGTCTCAGCTGAGCCAGCTCAACCTGCAACTTACCTTCATGCGTCCTCGCGCGTTGCGCAAAGATATCTAAAATCAGTGTCGTTCTATCCAACACGCGGCATCGACAAATATGCTCTAAATTTCGCTCTTGAGAAGGACTGAGTTGGTGATTAAATATAATGACGTCTGCTTTATAAGTTCTGACAATCTCGGCAATTTCTTCTGCTTTACCTGTACCAACAAATAGTTTGGGGTGTGGTGCTTGACGGCTGCCTTGCACAACCGCCACGCTACTAACACCAGCAGAAGATACTAGCATTTCCAATTCTTGCAGATCTTCACGATCTCCTTCGTTAGGAAACTCTATGTGCACTAAGACTGCCTGTTCGCCGGCTTCATAACGGTCAAACAAGCAATATGCTCCTAATATCTATTAAAAATTTCCATCTTCGCTTTGCTCTGCGCCTTCATTTCCTTGTGTATTTTGGAAATTGACAGCTCTTGCAGGAACAACTGTTGAGATAGCATGTTTGTAAACCATTTGGTTCACAGTATTTTCGAGTAAAATTACAAATTGGTCAAAAGACTGGATTTTGCCTTGTAATTTGATGCCGTTAACTAAAAAAATTGAAACTGGAATGCGCTCACGACGCAAGACATTCAAAAACGGGTCTTGTAACGATTGGCCTTTTGCCATTTTCTTATCCTTCGTTCTAGGTGTTATTATGTTGAGTTAGTTGAATAAATCAAAACAAATTAATGGTTCAACTACTACTAGCTTAGCGAACTTAAAATTCGTTGCAAGTTTTCTTGCTCTCCGGTCTCTAGCCAAGTTACATTTGGCCAACTACGAAGCCAGGTCAACTGTCGCTTTGCAAGTTGTCTGGTAGCGGCAATACCTCTGAATACCATTTCATCGTAATCGCATTCACCGCTTAAATGCTCCCACATTTGTCGATATCCAACGCAACGGATTGACGGCAAATCAGGATGTAAATCATCTCGATGATATAAGGCCAAAACTTCGTTTTTAAACCCTTGTTCGAGCATTATTTTAAATCTTTTCTCAATTCGCTCATGTAGTATTTTACGATCATTTGGAGCAATGGCAAATTGATAGAAAGTATAAGGTAGCTCAGGTTGTTTTTGCTTTTGCAATAACGACATGGGCTTTCCTGTTATACGGTACACTTCGATTGCTCGATTTATTCGCTGCGAATCATTTTCAGATATTTTCGCAGCTGCATCTGGGTCGATCTTAGTTAATTCAGCGTGAAGCGCCTGCCAACCTTTTTCTGCCGCCTCTTTTTCAAGCTGTGCACGGACATCTTCAGACGCTTCAGGTAAAGGAGATAGCCCTTCAATTAACCCCTTGAAGTACATCATTGTACCACCGACCAATACTGGTACTTTCCCCTGCGCATGAAGCTTATCAATAAGCACAATGGCGTCACGGCGAAAATCCGCAACCGAATAACTCTCTCGGGGATCGATCAAATCTATTAAGTGATGTGGCGCCTGTGCAAGCTCATGACAGTCAGGCTTCGCGGTGCCAACATCCATCCCCTTATATACTAGTGCAGAGTCCACACTGATAATTTCAGTATCTAGATGCTTACATAGCTCTATAGCTAACGCTGTTTTACCAGCAGCTGTTGGCCCCATTAGCGTGATGACGGGTTTATTATGCAAACTAATACCCTTTTGGTAATAAATCTAAAATATAACTTGGCTCTATTTTAACGGCTTTTGCCATAATTGCTGCTCTGCTTTTTTGTTTTTTTAGCATTTTTTCACGCACTTTCAAAAAATGTTGCGAGTTAAAATACCCTTTCGGTGTATTTTTCAACAACCAGTCAACCCAAAAGCGAAGATTGTCCATATTGTTTTGGCTGTCATTGCAGGTCTCTAACAAACGCGCCATACATTGACCGACATCTAAACTATACAAGCTTACGGGCAACTTTTTCACCATCACATGGGCGTCCTGAAAAGTGAGATCAAAACCAAGTAGAGTCAACCATGAATTAACTCGCTCTATTACTGCAGACTCTTCCTGAGATTGATTTACTCTTACAGGCAACAACAGTGCTTTCCCCAAAAGCGTTCCATCCGTTTCTATTTGCTCTTGCCACATAACAGAAAGACCGTCACGTGTATGACCAACCATCAAAGTCTCTGTATGTTGCAATAACACGGCTCCGTCAGGAAGCGGCATCCAAGACGTTTGTTCGACACGCTGCTCTTTATCTATATCAATATGAGGCGTACTTTGTTCTGCACTTGAGCTTTCAATAGGACGGTTGTTAGACTCAGTTGTGAAAGCTTGATAAAGTTGGTTTACATTAACCTGTTTTGTCTGACCTGTAGCTGAATCTAAGCGATTTCGTGATGCTGCTTTATGTGAACGACTAGAGTGGCCGCCAAAGTCACTTGTATTGCTATCGTGAAAAGAAGTTACACTTGTGGATGACATCGACGAAGGTGCCACCGCTGCGGACTCATGTCTAAGCGGTGTTCGATACGATTGATGCTGATCCAATTGATTTTGCTCTGCGCTCGGCTCACATACCACCATATTTGGCTCAGTTTGAATCACTTCTTCTGTGTATGACAACACGGATCTGTTTGGCTCTACAACCTGTTTGACCGCCTGAACAATAAAGTCATGAACTAAGCGAGCTTGATGAAACCTAACTTCATGCTTTGCTGGGTGTACATTGACATCAACTTGCCTAGGATCTAACTCTAAATAAATCACAAACCCAGGCGTTTCTGGACTACCAGTCGCTTCTTCAAAGGCCTGTCTAATAGCATGCAAGATCAATTTGTCGCGCATCATCCGGCCGTTAACATAGGTGTATTGTGGTTGAGTATTGCTACCAAGAGGTAACACCCAACCGTATAACTCCAAACCTTCATAGCCAGATTCAATAAAGCTCGCTTCGCGTTGAAATACTCTACCAGCAACTTGCGCTACACGCTCAATACAGCGGGGGTCTTGTTTCGCTCGGTATTGACGTACTACTTTTTGATTGTGTGTCAGTGTTATCGCAATATCAAAGCGACTTAAAGCGATGCGTTTTACCAACTCGTCGATATGACTAAACTCTGTTTTTTCGGTACGCAAAAACTTTCTTCGAGCTGGTGTGTTAAAAAACAAATCTTTAACTTCGATCGTGGTACCGTTGGGGTGAGCTGTCGGCTGCACTTGCACAGCCATATCACGTCCTTCGGCACAGGCTTGCCAAGCCGTATCTTGTGATTCAGGTTTCGAGCTTAAAGTGAGCCTAGATACAGAGCTAATTGAAGCCAAAGCTTCACCTCTAAAGCCCAAAGAAGCAATCGCTTCCAAATCATCTAAATTTTTAAGTTTACTGGTGGCATGTCGCGATAAGGCCAGCGCTAGTTCATCTTTATAAATACCAGAACCATTATCTCGAATACGGATTAACTTGTGCCCCCCGCGCTCAATCTCAACTTGGATCCGCGTGGCCCCTGCATCAATGCTGTTTTCTACCAATTCTTTCACAACAGAAGCTGGGCGCTCCACAACTTCACCAGCTGCTATTTGGTTGGCCAGCCTTGCGGGTAATATCTCAATTGCCATCTTTATGCCTTGGGAATAGTCAAAACTTGACCAACATGTAAAATATTATTTTTCAACCGGTTGGCGCGTTTTAGTGCCGATATAGTGGTGCCATATCTCGCTGCAACCACACTGAGAGACTCCCCTCGCTTCACCTTATGCTGCAAAGGCTTTTTCTCTTTTAATCGAGCAAATAATGAATCATCGGGAGGATTTTGTTGGTAATAACGCTTAATTGCAACAAAAACAGCATTAGCCAAGCGCTGCTGATGATACCCCGTTTTTAATTGCTTTTCTTCTTGAGGATTAGAAATAAACCCCGTTTCAACCAGTATAGAAGGGATATCTGGCGACTTTAATACACCAAAATTAGCAGCTTGTGGACGCTTTTTATGTAACTTAGCCACTTTTTGCAACTCATTTACGACTTTTTCAGCCACTTGAAAACCCGTTTTCATGGAGTGATCCATCGACATATCTAATAATGTCTTAGCAAGATACTTTTCATTTGCAGTGTCTTTGATAACTCCTGCTGCGCCACCGAGTAATTGAGACTGTTTTTCCCTATTTTCCAACCATTTACCAATTTCTGAATTGGCACGACGCAATGACAACGTCCATACTGATGCCCCCCTTGGTCGTGGACTAGAAAATGCGTCGGCATGAATAGAGACAAAAAAGTCAGCACGTTTCTTTCTCGCTTTGGCTGTACGTGTATTGAGTTTTAAAAAGTAGTCACCAGAACGGGTTAGCTGCGCCTGCATACCCGGTTGTTTGTTTATCAACCTCTCGAGGCGCTTTGCTATTTGTAATGTTATATGTTTCTCATAGGTGCCAGTTGGGCCAATAGATCCTGGATCTTGACCGCCATGACCTGCATCAATCGCGATGATAATGTCTCTATCGCGCTTCAGGTTGCGTTTGGTACTTACCTTTTTAGAGGCTGGCGGCTTTTTTTGCCCATAGAGATCAACCACAAGCCTATCTGAGCTCTTACCTGTTGGGGCCAACGCAAAAATTACTGGCTTTGTCGGGCGTCCCAGTTCAAAAACGACACGTGTACTGTTGCGCTTTTTGGGTGAGCTATAACGTATTTTTTTAATAAGGCGATGTTGTCTAGGGATGGCGGGCAATTTAGGCAGGCGCTTGGTATTTTCAAAATCCACTACTAGTCGCAGCGGTTTTTGCAATACAAAATAGCTGAACTCTGGTTTTTTTGATAAATCGAATACCACACGTGTACTTTCAGCAGAGGGGCTGATCCGCACATTTTTTATGGTATTTTTTGCAAATGTTTGTGCCGCAAACATCAGCAGCACAAACATTGTAATTAAATGGCTGTATTTAATAGTAACACTACGCATAACTACTGATAGTTGATAATACCTGTAACCCACGTTCGCTATGTGCTTTTAACGTCACCTCTCTGGCATTTCCATGGTAGGCAAGGTAAATATCCATATCAGGTTCGGGAATAAATCCTCCCCCCTTCTCTGGCCACTCTACAATACATACCGCATTTGTAGCGAAGTAATCACGGATCCCCATAAACTCGAGTTCTTCAGGATCACCTAAGCGATATAAATCAAAATGATATACCGACTTCATCGGTAATTCGTATGGTTCTACCAATGTATAAGTTGGGCTTTTGACATTACCTGTGTGCCCAAGCCCCTGCACAATGCCACGAGTCATGGTGGTTTTACCAGCACCTAGATCACCGTGCATATAAAATACCGCACCTTCTACAATTGAAGATGCCAGTTTTTTACCTAGTTCAACGGTCGCTTCTTCATTGGCTAAAGGAAACGTTAAAGTACTGTTCTGGCTCATCCCATAATACCTCTAATATGGTCAAATAAATCACTTGCTAACATACCAAGTTGCCCATCGCGAGCTGCTTGCTCCGCTGCAAGGCCATGAATATACACACCTAGCGTTGCCGCTTCAAACCGGCTCAAGCCCTGTGCTAATAAGCCCGCGATTATACCAGATAATACATCACCCATCCCAGCACTGGCCATCGCTGAGCATCCTGAGCGGTTAATATTTACCCTTTTACCATCAACAATTAGACTTCCAGGTCCTTTTAACACGATACAAGCCGCATACTCTTTGCTTAGCTGTTCAGCCAATTCAAATCGCTTTGAGGTATTTACTGTTGGCTCACCCAGTAGACGCTTAGCCTCTCCAAAGTGGGGGGTTAATATCGCACGATGCCATGGCAAATGCGATTGAGCAAGCAAGTTAAGGCCATCCGCATCACAGACAACTAAGCCCTTATACTCCTTAACTGCTTTATACATTTTTTTAGCCCAAGCATCTTGGCCAAGCCCAGGGCCTATGACCACTACATCCGCTTTATTGAGCAGCGTATCCAACTCTGTGGTGACAGCAACACCATGAACCATCAATTCATAGCGCCCATGTAACACTGCGGCTTGGTTTTCAGGGTGCGTCGCAACGCTCACCAATCCGGCTCCGGTCCGTAAACATGCCTCAGCAGCGAGCCTTATGGCTCCCGCCATCCCTTTCCCCCCTCCAATCAATAACACATGTCCACATTGATTTTTATAGCTATCAGCTGCGCGAATTGGACGTAATGTGCGTAAATATTTCCCTCCAGGGTAACAGCAATTAGTGTGAGAAAGGTCCGCAAATGCATAGGCGATCCCTAAATCAGCCAGTAACAATTCGCCGCATAAGTGACGAGCATTACCCGTTAACATGCCTTGTTTTAGCGCAATAAAAGTCAGTGTAGTATCTGCTTGAAAGCTACAGGGAGATACTTCTGCTGTGGTGCCGTTGACTCCACTGGGAATATCTACAGCTAATTTCCATGCCTTACTGGATTTAAAGTGATTAAATGCTTCTTTAACTTGTTCGGGTAATTCTCCTCTAAACCCGTTGCCAAATACGGCATCGACAATTGCATCGTATTTACCGTCAATACACGAGCGTAGCGACACAACGCGACCACCGCTGCGGAAAAACAGTTGATAAGCTTCTGCCGCATCCCCTTTCAGTAAAGAAGGTTCAAACAGTGCACATACAGTGACGTGAATTTGCGCATGTAAACAACGTTTTGCAAGCATAAAGCCATCGCCTGCGTTATTTCCTTTACCAGTAAAAATCAAAATATTTTTCACCGATTTATCGCGCGTTAACTCAAACAAAGCATGGCCTGCTCGCTGCATTAATTCGCTAAGCGTGGTACCTGAATTTAAAGCGGCTTGCTCTTCATGCAGCTTTACTTCTTGGGCGCAATAAGCAATTTGTGGTAAATTATGGGTGTATTGACCTTGCAAAATAGACATTCCGTGAATAAAGCCATCTCTACTATTAACTATACTGAACTTGCCGAAAAAATTAAGTGTTGGGGCAAAGAATTAGGGTTTTCAGAAGTCGGGATCACCGATATTGACCTCAGTGAACATGAACAGCAACTTCAACGATGGTTAGATATGGGGTATCACGGAGAGATGGACTATATGGCGGCGCATGGTATGAAACGCGCTCGCCCAGCCGAATTGGTGCCAGGTACAAAAAGTATTGTCTCAGTAAAAATGAACTATCTCCCGCCTGATGCCAGTTTTGCACGCGCTCTAAAAAATAGTACTACCGCCTATATCAGTCGCTACGCACTTGGACGTGATTATCACAAAGTACTGCGTAATCGACTCAAAAAACTCGGACAGCGAATAGAACAAGAAGTTGGACAATATGGTTTTCGTCCCTTCGTCGACTCAGCTCCAGTCCTTGAAAGACAAATAGCTGAAAAAGCAGGTCTTGGATGGCGTGGTAAAAATAGCCTGCTTATCCACAAACAAGCTGGTTCCTGGTTTTTTCTTGGTGAGCTATTTGTCGACCTTCCTCTTCCAGCGGATGAAAAAAAAGTTGAAGAAGGGTGTGGCAAATGCAACGCATGTATCAGCTTATGTCCAACCGGTGCAATCGTAGAGCCTTATGTCGTTGATGCTAGACGCTGCATTTCTTACCTTACTATTGAACTGCAAGGGGCCATACCGGAAGAGTTTCGCTCATTACTAGGCAACCGTATTTATGGTTGTGACGACTGCCAACTTGTCTGCCCATGGAATCGTTTTGGCCAATTAACTGAAGAAGCTGATTTCCATCCTAGAAAAACGCTCAAAGATAGAGAGTTACTTGAGTTATTTGCCTGGGATGAAGCGACATTTTTAAAAAATACTGAGGGCAGTCCAATAAGGCGCATTGGGCACGAACGCTGGCAACGCAACCTCGCAGTTGGCCTTGGCAATGCAAACTATCATGAGCAGATAGTCACCGCGCTAAATGAAAAGCTACCCCATGTGAGTGAATTAGTGCAAGAGCACATACATTGGGCTATCGCGCAACAACATCTCAAACAGCATGATGAGCGTAAGAAGGCGCGCCTCATTCGTATCGTAGAAAAAGGCTTGCCTAGAGATGCCTGATCAGCATCTCGCCTTTGCTAATTTTCATCCGTAGTCAAATTACATAGATCGTGTTCTATCTCAGCAAAGGCATCTTTTACTTGTGCTATCGCTTCTTCTCTCGCTACCGAACTTTGAATCGCCTGATCAATATGGGTGAAAATAAAAACTTCCTGATCTTCGTCCAACCCCATAGACGGAATACGTGCTTCAAATAGCTCTTGCAATCGCTTAAAAATGGCTTCATTTTGAGATCGATTATTATTAAGCATTGATAACAACCCCGTAAACTTACTGTGGATGGTTTTTATTGCACCATTCAATTCTCGCTGTTGGTTGATCAGGGTATTTTTTGTCAAAATAGATAGTAGTTGTTGCTCAGTCACACTGACAATAAAACAAATGTGGTCACGGATCCGTCCATGCTTATCTGGATCATCAGAAGGCATATTTAATATCAATACGCTTAATAACTCATAATTAACTAATATTCTGTTTGTAAACTCATGCAATCTGCCTTTGGAGTGCAGGATTTCAAATAGCTCAATCACGATTGGTGAACACAGACCCGCTGTAGCAAAGTGCAAATTTTCACTATCGACACGCATTTCAACGTTACAACTTAACCCAAAGTTTGCTAGACAGCTTATCAGCGCATTCGCCAATTCTGGTACATCTTGAATCGTCCCGACCTGTTCTACAAAATTTACTATCTGCCCCATTTCACTGCTGGTTGCCATCGCGCTAAAAGCAGTTGTCGTCGCGTCTTCGATTTGCTGCTCTAATATATCCTTTTCTAACAGCATTTGGCCTAAATGGAGCAACTTAGCTTTTAGTTCACTGTGACCAAAAGGCTTCACTATATAATCTTCCGCCCCCACGGAGTACCCTTCCATACGCTCCTCAACCGAGCCGCGTGCGGATACAAACATCACAATAATATGGCTCAAGCTCGGATTTGCTTTAATGGCTTTACATACTTCATAGCCGCTCATTTGGGGCATGCTCACATCGAGTAATATCACTTGGGGATCAAAAGACTCTACGACTTCAAGGCACTCTTGACCACTGGTTGCTGTTTGAATTTCAAAGTCTAGGTCTTCCAAGATTTCTTCTATGATTTCGAGGTTAAACGGTTCATCATCCACTGCTAAAATACGTTGTAATGCCATAATTTAAGTTCCTTGTGCACTGTCCATATAGTTATAGACTGGGATTGAGATTGTCGCTAGTTGCCTTGAATATAAGGCAACTCAACAACAAACTCGGCGCCACCACTATCACTGTTACGCGCATAGATGCACCCTTTATGTAACAATACGAACTCTTTGCAAATTGCCAAACCAAGCCCTGTTCCTCCTGCGCCACTGTTGGTCTTACTACTTTGGGCAAATTTATCAAAAATATGCTCCAATTCATCACTCGGGATCCCAACCCCTTGGTCACAAATAGATAAATTTACACCCTCTTCGTTTGTAGACAAATAAACTTGAACTTGGCTCTGCTCAGGGCTAAATTTCAAGGCATTCCCAAGTAGGTTTCTCACAACCTGCACCATCTGTTCACGATCACAATAGATATCAACACCAGCCTCTTGCGTGTGTAAATTGATGGTAATGCACTTTTCCATTGCTAAGCCGGATACATCCTCAACACCCTCCGCTAAGATTGATGAAAAATCATGCGAAGCAGGATTAAATGGAAAGCGCCCGGCATCAAGCTTAGATAAATCGAGTAAATTATTTAACAGCAATAGAAGCCTCTCTCCACTGGTTTCAATGCGAGATAAATACTTAGTGAGTTTGTCTATAGGCGCTTCATTTGCAGCTAATTTGTCCAAACCAAAACGGGCAAAACTCAATATTGAGTGCATGGGTGTACGCAATTCATGAGACATATTGGCTAAAAACTCTGACTTGCTAATATTAGCTCGTTCTGCTGCGTCTTTTGCGGATTGCAACTGTGCTGTTCGAGCTTGTACTTCGGCCTCCAACACCTCTTTCGCCTCTTCTAGCAATTGTTGCTTACGCTTTAAATGAGCAACGTTTTTAAAAATAGCCGCCAATGCAATCTCGCCATGATGGTCAATCTCAATAAAGGTCCCCATTAGCGGAATTGCGAGGCCTTCCTTCCTCGGCAAAACCAAATCACAATCAAAGTGCCTAGCTATCAAGCCTGTTTCAATGCGACTTTTTAAAGCTTCAACTGATTGGCGCTCAAATAGGTTAAAAATTGAGTGCGACTCGAGTTCCTCTGCGTTTAATCCAAATAAATTCAAGCATGCGTCATTGGCCTCTATGACAAAACCTTTCAGGTTAAATAACATGATTGGATCTGGTGTGTGTTTATAGATAACACGCAATAAGCTATCCCGTTCAATAAGCGCGTCGACAGTATCTTGTAAGCGCTCCACTAACTCCTGATTATGCCGCCTCAATAGCTCGGTTTGCCAAAGCTTATGTAAAGATTGCAACAGAGCATTTTCGTCGACAGGCTTAGTCAATACATCTTCGACTCCCTGTCGAATCGCTTTTAACGTATCTACCTGGCTTTCACGAGAAGTCATCAGCAAACAGCGGCAGTTAATACGGTGCATTCGCACTTGCTCGAAGACGTCTAGTCCAGTTTCTGCTTCCAAGTTAAAATCACAAATAAGCAAATCGAAATTATGATCTTTAGCTAACTTTCCGGCTTCATTAGCATTAGCAGCCGTTTTTACATCCAACTGCGCGCCTCTTAAGCTAACGGACAATTGCTTAAGTCTTGCAGGCATATGGTCAACCAATAGCACCTTAGGTAACAGCAGCTGAGCTTGCTCACCAACCTCTAATACTCGCTCTAACAACCCTGTTATTTCTTTGTTGCCAAAGAATGGATAAATCACAATTGCATTGGAAAGCACTCGGTTCAGTTGGCTAAAAGCACTTAAGTGTTCTGAGTTTTCGGGTTTGGGCGCAAGCAGTATAATTTTTTCATGCTGGCTGAGCTCATCCAAAATCTCGAAATATTCTTGCGGGATACCATGCGCAATGGCAATAACATCGAAATGAGAGAAACAAGTTTGACTATCTAACGTTTCATAATGAATGTGCTCAACTTCACTACCAAGTAGTTCAAACAGTACCTTGATGCGCATTGCCAGCACACTATTACTGTCAATGATTAATACCTTATTTGGCATAGCTTTACCCTTTATCCGTGGTAAAGCTTAGTGTAGTCGAAATTCATAAAACCAATACAGAAATGCGAAAAGCACCACCCATCACGGATTGCAACGGGTGTAAATAACAAGCCAACAGGCACCAATAGACCAATTAGAGTAATCAATCTTTTCTCGTTTTTATGATAATCTCTAAGACCAAACAAGTTTCGCGTTCAGTATGCCAAAAAGCACATTTAAAACCATGTGCTTTAATTACCTGCAAAAATGAACTATTTCTTTTGCCGCTCGTAAATAAAAATAAACAACGGAATTAACCATGTTAAAAAGAACGATTATCAGCCTTGCTTTCGCCCTGAGTAGCCCATTCACTTTTGCTAAGTGTGACGACTTTACCGACGTTGATGTAAGAAAGCTACGCTCAAAAGAAACAGTGAACTTATGCCAATTCAAAGATAAGCCTTTATTGATTGTTAACACCGCCAGTAATTGTGGATTTACTGGTCAATTCAAAGACCTAGAAGCACTACATCAAAAGTATAAAGACCAAGGGCTAGTCGTTCTTGGCTTTCCATCTGATGACTTTTTCCAGGAAGAAAACGACGAGGCGGATACCGCAAAAGTATGTTTCGTAAACTACGGAGTCACATTCACTATGCTTGCTACAAGCCCAGTGCGCGGCGACGATGCAAATCCAATTTTTAAGCATTTGGGTGAGCAGGTCGGCTCTCCAAAGTGGAATTTTTACAAGTATTTAGTTTCAGCAGACAGAAAAGAGATAAAGCGTTTTGGTAGTCGTACTAAGCCGCTTTCCGAAGAGTTAACGACAGCCATAGAAAAGCAAATCAGGTAAAAGAATGCGTTTTTAGCACTTATATATTAGAATAAGGTATGAATAAAAATCAGGCAAGGCATGGAGAGAAAATGACATTAGCAAGTGCAAGACATATTTTAGTAGATAGCGAAGCACAGTGCTTGGAGTTAAAGCAGCGGATCGCAAGTGGAGAAGACTTTGCAGAATTAGCAAAAGAGTTTTCAAATTGTCCTTCAGGACAGGATGGTGGTGCACTGGGTGAGTTTGGACCAGGTATGATGGTGCCAGAGTTCGACAAAGTGGTATTTTCAGCTCCGTTAAACGAGGTACAGGGACCTGTACAAACGCAATTCGGATATCACCTACTCGAGGTGACTTCTCGTCAAGATTAACAGGCATTTGGCAGCACACAGTGTTGCCCCCCTTTCATCTGAATGAACACGTAACTACTTAAGATGTAATATTTCCTCCCTTAAACTAAAACCATGTCGTGCTACACTCATATGCAATTCAATAATGAGGGAACACACCATGATTTTATACGGTTCAAATACATCTCCTTATGTCAGAAGGCTAAGAATGTACTGTGGTATTCACCAGCTACCGATTGAATACAAAAGCATTGATATCTTCAATACACACGATCGAGAAGTTCTGATCAAACACAACCCAGCTCGTAAAATCCCTTTTATAGTCAGTGAAGAGCAAGCAATATGTGACTCCAATGTGATAGCTAGGTATCTACAGGATAAGTTTTCTCTACCACATTTAAACTGGGATCAGGAAAATCTACTCACCACCATTAACGCCTGTAATGATTCTCTAGTAGAAATGCTCTTAGGCGATCGTTCTGGCTTTGATACCAAAGCAGACGTTTTGTTTTTCAATTTACAACGCGAGCGTATAACTGAAACATTGGTTTACTTAGATAAACAATGTACAACAGATGTATTTTTGAACTGCGAGTATTTGCAGATCAGTTTATACTGCTTATTAGATTGGATCCGATTCAGAGACCTTGCAGATATTAGTCACCTAAATGGGCTGCTTAATCATCTGGAAACATGGCAGCAGCATACACTCGCCCAAGAAACGGATCCTCGCAGTTAATTTTTTACTGGTAAATAATATGAATGATCTTGAATTAGAATCTGAAGTGGTCAATTTTGTCACTGTCGTTAAACAAAGTGAGCAGCTATGGGCATTAGGCGCAGAAGACGGCGGCTTTGTCATTGTTGAGTCAAATCAATTTGAAGAGTCAGATGTTTTACTACTGTGGGGCGATGAAGCAGCAGCACAAGCACAGTGTAAAGATGAGTGGAATGAATTTAAGCCCATCGCAATTGATTTAGATTCATTTCTTGACGAGTGGGTTGAAGATCTCAGAGATGACAGCGCACTGGTCGGTATCAACTGGAATGATGATAATGTCTGCGTTGAGATAGAGCCTGTTAGCTTAGCTCGAGCACTCGCTGACTAACGCAATCAGCGTTCCTTCTATTGCGCGCACATAGGCTTGTATATGCGCGCCTTTTTGACATGGTGCAGACAAAGGCTCTGCGCCTGCTGCCACTGCCTTATCATAACAGCTAGAGACATTTTCACAGCCCAACGTTAATTCGAATCCTAAAGCAGGCTGCTTTGGCTGAGAGCGAATATAGGTTTGTTTAAACTGAGACTGTGCAACTGGATGCGTTGCAAATGCAAGCAATACAGTGCCGGTATTTAGCTCACCATAATCGCCATTTTCAGTTACTGAGTGTGCACTCAATCCAAAAGCTTGAAAATAAAAATCTAAGACTTCTTCGACATCATCTACATAAATGACTGTTTTAAGAAAATGCATCACTACAATAAGTTAAACAAGAATATAACTAATAAAGCATAATTAGTGAGCAGCGTAAAGCTTACAACTAAATCAATCCTAGCAAAGGGTAACTTAGTACAATGTACCAATTTTGATGTCAGACTAAGGTATGGAGAATTTGGGCGTGAAAAGTGATGTATGCAAAAATGAAAGTGGCGCTTAACGCGCCACTATTAAGATTTATTTCGCTGTTCTTTAGTAAACGCTCTCAATTTACGTTTTTGCGATAATGTCATCTTATTTGTTCTACCTGAATACGGGTTATCACCCTCTCTGAACTCAATTTTTATCGGAGTACCCATAATATTAAGAGCTTTACGATAATAGTTCATTAGGTAACGCTTATAGCTATCTGGCAAATCATGCACCTGATTACCATGGATAACAATCCTAGGTGGGTTGTAGCCACCGGCATGGGCATACTTAAGCTTTACTCGACGACCACGAACTAGTGGAGGCTGGTGATCAGCTTGAGCCATATCCATGATACGTCTAAGCATTGCGGTGCTCACCCGTTTAGTTGCAGACTCATATGCCTCATCTACAGACTCAAATAAATGACCGACACCTGTACCATGTAATGCAGAGATAAAATGTAAACGAGCAAAGTCAATGAAACCCAAACGACGATCTAACTCAGACTTAATACGCTCTTTAACGTAATTGTCTAAACCATCCCATTTATTTACGGCAATCACGAGAGAGCGCCCTGAGTTTAACGCAAAACCGAGTAAACTCAGATCTTGATCAGAGATACCCTCGCGCGCATCAACAACCAACAAAATAACGTTAGCATCCTCAATGGCCTTCAATGTTTTTATCACTGAAAACTTTTCAACCACATCACTGACTTTCTTACGCTTACGAACACCCGCGGTATCAATTAAAACGTATTCACGCTCGTTACGCGTCATTGGAATATAAATAGAGTCGCGAGTGGTGCCGGGCATGTCATATACAATAACACGCTCTTCACCAAGTATACGGTTTGTAAGTGTTGACTTACCAACATTCGGACGACCAATAATCGCCAGCTTTACAGGCTTATCTTCAAAACCTGTTTTTCCTTCTTCAGGCGCCTCTTCACCTTCAAAATAAAGCTCCGCAACACTATCATCATCTTGTACAATTTCATCTTCTTGCTGTGCAAGTTCAGCAATCGTTGGACCAAGTGTTGCGTCCAATAACTGTGTTACGCCACGACCATGAGCTGCTGCGATTTGATGAATGTCGCCCAATGCAAGCTGATAGAACTCAGCGCAACTAGAATCAGCGTCTATGCCGTCTGTTTTATTAGCAACAATGAAACTTTTCTTTTCTTGCTTCCTTAAATGTTGCGCAATGGCCTGATCTGCTGCAGTCATACCCGCACGAGCATCGACCAAAAATAAGACAACATCAGCCTCTTCAATCGCCAATAGCGACTGCTCAGCCATTTCCGTTTCAATGCCTTCTTCGCTGCCGTCAATACCACCAGTATCTACAACAATAAACTCATAACCATCATAATCAGCCTGACCGTATTTACGGTCACGTGTTAGACCAGGAAAGTCAGCGACGAGTGCGTCACGAGTACGCGTTAAACGATTAAATAATGTGGATTTTCCCACATTTGGTCGCCCTACCAGAGCGATCACAGGAAGCATAGACTACCTCTTCATTAAACAACAAAAGGCTTCGCAGTGCGAAGCCTTACTAAAACCTTTTCGTCAGGGATGATTAAGGGATTTTTATCGCACTGATCTCACCATCTCGGGTATACACGATCAACTTATCATCAACCACGATGGGTTCTACAAAAAAGCCCGAATCATCAAACTCTTGACGAGATACCAAATCACCAGTCTGCTTATCGAGCCAATGCAGGTTACCTTCCTGATCGCCAACGACAACATAATTACCAGCAACCGCAGGCGCGGTTAAATACCAACCACGCAGGCCTGCTTGGCTCCAACGTTCTGTTCCAGAGTCTTTATCTAGAGCATAGAGCACACCATCACTATCTACCAAGTAAATAGTATTCAGCTCAATCGCCAAATCACGATAACTACTGTACTCTCGATCCCAAACTGCGTTGCCATTGCGCACATCAATAGCAGCAAGCTTGCCATTATACGCTATCGTGTACACATACGCACCGGATACTATTGGTTTTGTATCGACATCGACCAAACGTTCAAATTCAGAAGCACCCTCGGCTAAGGCAACATCGGTACTCCAAGCAGTAAATCCGCTATCAGCAATAAGTACACTCAGCTTACCGCTTTCCTCACCAATCAAAACCCCACCATTTGCTGAAGTAGGTGAACTAAGACCACGCAGTGTTAACGCAGGTACTTCCTGCTCATAACTCCATCGCTCTTCACCAGTATCAGGGTGTAAGGCCAATAGTTTTCCTGAGCCTAAGTTGACATAAACGAGTCCATCACCGGCGCTCGGTGACGATAAAGCTTCACCAGGCACAGATTTACGCCAAACGACCTCGCCAGTTTCACGATCTAATGCAATTACTTCACCGTGCTCTGAACCAATATATATCTTACCGTACGCTTGTAATATACCACCAGATAACTTGGCTGAGTCATCATCTGCCCATGGCCAAATTGAAGTATCTTTACGCGTATCAATGACCCACAGTTGCTCACCATCTTCTGCATTGTAAGCAGCAACAAGGCCTTTTCGCTCTGCAGCAAAAACACGATTGTCATGTGATGTTGGTATCAGACGTGAAAAATAATGCTCAACTCCATCACCAAGAGATTCTTGCCAAACTGTCTGAGGTTCAAATTGATTGACGATCTCAGGGAGTACCAACTCCTCTTCATCATCGCTTGATGAACACCCCATTAACGATGCCATACACAATGCCAGTGAGGCCATTGTCAACTTCTTCATGGCTACTCCTTAGTTTGACACGATTGCCAAGTCATCCAACTTAATTTGCAGCAACGCGTTATTTTCAGCGCCATCCGCATCTATTGCTGCTTGGTATTGCTCGCGTGCTTTGTCTTTTTCACCTTGAGACAAATAAATGTCGCCTTTTACTTCAGCAACTTGAGCTGTAAAGCCAGCAGGAACAGACTGAGATAACGTACTTAATGCTTTTTCTGACTCACCTTGTGCAGCTTGAACACGTGCTAAGCGAAGTAAAGCCGTTGCTTTTAGTTCTGGGCTTTTAACAGTATCAACTACAAACTGCAGTTTTGTTGCTGCCAGTTCTAATTTACCAGCTTCAACCGCCTCTCTTGCAGCAACAAACGCAGCAAGCACGGCATAGTTAGAATCTGCATTATCCGCTAAAAAGGCATCACTTTTTGATAATACTTCACCACTTTCAATTAAAGTATTATACGCTTCTGAGCTTGTTTCAGCTGATGCAATTTGATTTTGGTTATAAGCCTTCCAACCATATAAGCCACCTAGAGCCAAAACAGCACCTAAGGCTAATGAAGTCCCGTTTTCTCTAAAAAAATTCTTTATCGCTTCAGCTTGTTGTTCTTCTGTTGAATAAATTTCCATTCTAACCTCTTACCCTACCAATTGTGCCAAAACCGCATGAGCTTCAACCATAGGCAAAGTCAATTGTTCTTTTTGTTCGCGTAAATACTTAATTGTCACTGTATTGTTTGCAATCTCATCTTCACCAAAGATAAGCGCAACAACAGCACCACTGTTATCTGCACGCTTTAATTGTTTCTTAAAGTTACCACCACCGGCGTGTACTTGAACTCTCAACCCAGGCACACTATCGCGAAGTTCCTCTGCAATTGCTGGCGCTTTGATACTAGCAACATCACCCATCGCCGCAACATAAACATCTACATTACGACGAATTTCACCCACACTGTTCAATTCTTCTAGCAGTAAAATTAAACGCTCCATGCCCATTGCAAAACCAACAGCAGGCGTACCTTTACCACCGAGTTGTTCAACTAAGCCATCGTAGCGACCACCGGCACAGACCGTACCTTGTGCACCAAGACTATCAGTTACCCACTCAAAAACAGTGCGATTATAGTAATCTAAACCGCGTACCAAGTTATCATTAACCTGATATTCGACGCCAGCCGCGTCTAAACGTTCACATAAATTTGTAAAATGTTGAACTGACTCTTCGTCTAAATGCTCTGACAGCTTTGGAGCATCTGCTACCACAGCTTGAACTTCTGGATTCTTACTATCTAGAACACGAAGCGGGTTAGTATACATACGACGTAATGAGTCTTCATCTAACCTGTCTTTATGCTGTTCTAGATACGCCACTAAAATATCTTTATATGCCGCACGCGCGTCATTAGAGCCTAATGAGTTAAGTTCCAATCTAACATGCTCTGAGATACCAAATGACTTCCAAAGTCTTGCAGTCATGATGATTAGCTCAGCGTCGATGTCAGCAGTCGCAATACCAAAAGTCTCGACACCAAATTGGTGGAATTGACGGTAGCGGCCTTTTTGCGGACGCTCACGGCGGAACATTGGACCCATATACCAAAGTCTTTGCTCTTGGTTATAAAGTAATCCACCTTCCACACCGGCTCTCACACATACCGCAGTCCCTTCTGGACGTAAAGTCAGTGAGTCACCATTGCGATCTTCAAATGTATACATTTCTTTTTCAACGATATCGGTCACTTCACCGATAGAGCGTTTAAACAAATCTGTTGATTCGACAGTAGGGAAACGAATTTCCTGATAACCGAATGCGCCCATTGTATCTCTTAATGCCGCTTCAACTTTTTGCCAGATCTGAGTCGTGCCCGGCAGGCAATCTTTCATGCCACGAATTGCCTTAATTTGCTTTGCCACTGAAATTCCTAATTTTTAACTATGCTTTTCTTAAAAATACAAGCGCAGGATACAACAAAACCCTGAATGCGGTACGATAAAATGCGTCTATTATACCCAGCTCGCCTAAAACGTAAACGAATTAAATCTGCCTACAAAAAGCCTATTCTTCGATAATTTTAACATCTATGCTCGGTTGAGCTTCTTTTTTAGCAACGTAATCTCGTACTTGCTCTTCTAATTGTTCAACGATGTTATCGTTGTCAATTCTCGTCTTTTGACGCTCACCATTGATATAAAGGCCTGAGCGACGATTAGCCCCCGCTAAACCAAGGTCACTCACCAGCGCTTCACCAGGTCCGTTTACAACACAACCAATAACAGAAACCGTGATTGGTGAGATGATATCTTCTAACCTTTCTTCTAATTGGTTCATGGTATTGACTACATCAAACTCTTGCCTTGAGCAACTAGGGCAAGCGATGAAATTAATACCTCGGGAACGGATCCGCAAAGACTTTAAAATATCAAAGCCAACTTTGATTTCTTGTACTGGATCTGCTGCCAGTGATACACGCAATGTATCACCAATCCCTTCGGCAAGTAGCATACCTAAACCCACTGCTGACTTTACAGAACCGGCTCTAAAGCCACCTGCTTCGGTAATACCTAAGTGCAAAGGTTGATCAATTTCTTTGGCCAGTAAGCGATAGGCGCCAACAGCCAAAAATACATCTGATGCTTTCACAGACACTTTAAACTGATCGAAGTTTAATCGCTGCAAAATTTCCACATGACGCATTGCAGATTCAAGCAACGCTTCCGGTGTCGGCTCTCCATATTTCTCTTGTAAATCGCGCTCCAGTGATCCGCCATTTACCCCTATACGAATTGGAATATTACGCTCTTGCGCTGCGTCAACAACCGCTCTTATTCTGTCTTCGCTACCAATGTTTCCGGGGTTAATACGCAAGCAATCAACGCCATATTGCGCCACTTTCAAAGCAATTCGATAGTCAAAATGTATATCCGCTACAAGTGGGATATCCACTTGTTCTTTAATGCTTTTGAATGCTTCCGCTGCATCCATCGTCGGAACAGAAACACGCACGATATCCGCGCCAGCATCTTGAATAGCACGGATCTGCGCCACAGTGGCATCAACATCCAAGGTGTCCGTGTTTGTCATCGATTGCACAGCAATTGGCGCGCCATCGCCAATGGGAACATTACCAACATTGATACGTGTGGACTTTCTTCGTTTTATGGGAGATTCTGAAAACATGACGACTACTCTGCTAACGGTAATTTAAATTTTGCTAAACGATTTCGTGGTAATCCAGATATATCGATCGGTTGACCATCCAATTCAATACTTACCACTTGGTGTTTACCTAGCACAACAGAAAAAGGCGCTTGGCCTGTGACTGTCATTGTATAACCAGCTTTTTTTACACCAAATGCAACTCTTTCTTGGGTTGCATCAAAGATCTCTACCCAACTATCTTGTTCAAAATACATGACAACTTGACTCATAGAAGGTGTAGCAAGCGTATTTTGAGACTCTGGCGATCGAACAGGTGACTCAGAGCCTTGTATTTGTACATTGAAGCTTTCATCAGCAACTGGATTAACTGAGCTACTTTGTTGCTCGGTGACTTGCTGAGCATCACTATTTACTGATTCCGTTGTTGGTGCAACTTCCATATTGAATGACTCACTAAGCTCATTTTTTTGACTTGCCACAGTTTGTTGCTCAGTAACCATTGGCTCAATCGCCTTTGTCGGAGATGCTTCTGAAGTAGGGGTAACTGACGAGCTTTGCGTCGCAATTGCCTCACTCAAGCCACTAATTTCCTCGCTAGAGTCCTTTTTACTTGCTGTTTGCCACCACCAAAATGCCGACAAGCCAACAAACACAATGAGCATCAAATAACTGACGACCATCAGCCGATTATCATTGGCCTCTTTTTCTGTGCGCCGAGAAAAGCTTTTCATATTGCGCTTCTGTTCTGGCACATCAGGCGTCTCATATAGGGCTAAGACACTTTCACTGTCTAACCCGAGTAACGAGCTGTAACTTTTGATATAACCTCTTACAAACGTCTCTGGTCCCAAAGTTTGATATTCATCATTCTCTAGCTTAGTAATTTGGCTGTGATTTAGTTTTAAACGAGCAGCAATATCATCAAAGCTTAAACTCTGCTCTGTTCTGGCGTTTGCTAAGGTCTGACCGAGCGATATTGACTCGGTCTTCGTTTCATTCTCTTCTAGATTCATAAAATATAGTTATTAGGGTCTACTATTAAAATGCGTCGCCCAGGCGTTAGGGCAACATCAGGTGTTAATCTGTTCCAGCGCATTAAGTCATCAATTAATAACTTATGCTTTATGGCAATATCAAACAATGACTCACCTTGTACGATAGCATGTGTCGTAATAGGGTCATTTAAAAAAACAACTTGCCCGACTGTAAGCCGATCAGACTTTTTTAGCGCATTCCATTTTAGCAACTTTTCAAGCTTAATATTATATTTTACTGATATACTGAACAGGTTTTCTCCCATTTCAATACGGTGTGTCGGTACTTCAGGAAGCAGTACTTCCTCATTCAGCATTCGCCCTGAATCATCAAACTCAATGCTGCTCGCTAGTGGCTCTCGGGAAAAAGTTATCTCACTCGGATCTACCCGATGAAAAACCACTTGCTCAGTATCAACTTTCTTGGGTGTCGTTATAAAACGTACTTTGGACTCGTCCTGTTGTTCAGTAATAACAATATCGGGGTCTATTGTATTTTCGCGCAGTGCTACTGTACGTTGTGCGCGTGAACCATCGGTGAATATTGCAGAATCAGTTTCAGAGTTGTCTCTCACTGCGCTCTGTTGACTTTGCTCATTCGATGCCTGAGAAACAGAGTGCTTTGCTTTTGTGAGCAATGAGTAAGAAGACGTCGCTTTTTGATTTGCATCATCTGCTAATACACGATTCTCTTCATTGTGTGCAACTTCAGGTACTTTACGCTTTATTTTAATTTGCGGATTAGCCACCACGCGGCTGTCATCAAGTTGAGTGATCTTATTAAGCTGAGCGACTCTATATTGCTCTTTCAATTGCTCGAATTCACTCAACTGCAATGTGTTATTTAACATCAAGCGTGCTTCAACAGAACTTGGATAAGTTTGTAACAGCAAAGTCTCTAGCTCTTGCGCATATTGCAAGCGCCCCATTCTGGCAGACAATAGATGCTCAAGCAGCATCCCTCGAGCTGAAACGAACCCTTTATTGGCGTAAACCTTGAGTACATCTTCAGCTCGGTGTAACTCACTTTTCGCATAAAACACACTGGCCATCAAGATCAGCACAGATTGACGCTGAGAGTTATGATCTAAGGCGCGTTTCAAATACTCTAATGCGAGATCAAAGTTGTCCTGACGCAGCGCGCACAGTGCAAGATTTTCGTAGCTCTCTGCGACACGCAGGTAACTCGGGATATCAATGGCTTTAAAAAATTGTTCAGTCGCAGCGTCGTAATCTCCGATACGACATAAAAAAGCGCCATAGTTATTGCGTGTGTTGGGGTCATTTGGGCCGTACTTCAAGGCACTGACATACGCATTTTGCGCTTTTTCATTTTCGCCGACTTGTTCAAAGTAATACGCAAGCGCATAATGGCTTTCAGGCAATTTGGGCGCTAAGTTCAAAGCCCTATCAAGATTATATTTCGCTTGGGTATTATTACCCGCGTTGAGATACTGTAAGGCAAGGGCAATACGGGTTTTAGCCGCATCTTTATTGTTGGTCTTTTTTTGCACTACTGGCTTATTGTTGTTTGCATAACGTGTTTCAGTTACACAACCACTTAGACTCGCTAATACCACAACACCACAGATACCGCTCAGCATACGCCGAGATGTACAAAATGATAACTGAGTGAGTAAACCATCCTTTAAAGCAGGCATTGACCACCTTTTTGCTAAGACACAGTGACTCTATATTACCTCAAAGCCACTGTGTTTCATCTATTTTTTAGCCTACTTTTACTGTTATTGCATTGTCTTGGTTTTGCTGCTTTCTCACAACACGTTTGGTTCTGTCAACGACATCACCTACTAATTGACCACAAGCAGCGTCAATATCATCACCACGTGTGCGTCGAACAATACAAGTTAGGCCCGCAGCTTGTAGCACTTTAGAAAAGCGATCGATTCGGCTATTGCTCGAACGACCGTACTCATTACCAGGGAACGGGTTGAATGGGATCAAATTAATTTTCGACGGTGTGCCCTTTAACACTTGCACCAACTCATGTGCATGATCTGTGCTGTCGTTCACCCCTTGCAACATCACGTACTCAATGGTGACATCTTTGTTTGCCTTTGAGCCATCAATATAGCGACGACATGCTGCTAGAAACTCTTCAATTGGGTACTTCTTATTGATTGGCACCAGTTCATCACGAAGAGGGTTATTAGGCGCATGAAGAGAAATCGCCAAAGCAACGTCAATTTTCTCTTTTAATATATCTAATGCAGGTACCACCCCTGATGTACTCAACGTGACTCGACGCTTAGACAAGCCAAACGCCCAGTCATCCATCATCAATTCCATCGCAGGTACAACGTTATTGATGTTTAGCAAGGGCTCACCCATGCCCATCATGACAACATTGGTAATGGGTCGCTTGGTGCTGTCGCCATCATGAAGGCCAATGTCGGTCGCAACACGCCACACCTGACCAATGATTTCAGACACTTTCAAGTTACGGTTGAAACCTTGTTGAGCAGTCGAACAGAAAGTACACTCTAGTGCACAGCCAACCTGTGAAGAAACACACAATGTAGCACGGTCTTTTTCAGGGATCCATACAGTCTCTACTTCCTGACCCCCCTCAAGAATCATTGCATATTTAATCGTGCCATCACTTGCAACCTGCTTTACTGAAATTTCAGGCGCTTTAATTTCGCACTGGCTTTGCAGTTTTGCTCTTAACTTTTTATTGATATTGCTCATATCATCAAAGTTATCGATACCAAAATGGTATATCCACTTCATCACCTGATCGGCGCGGAATGGCTTTTCGCCAAATGAAGCAAATAACTCGCGCATCCCCTCGCGGTTTAAATCTAATAGGTTAATTTTTTTCTCAGTCGTGGCCATGAAACAACCTCAGTTCAGGTGACGGATTGAACAACATAAATAAAAGCGCGCAATTGTACAAAAATCAATCAAACATCGCAATGATGTAATCGCTTTCAAAAACACCCCAATTGCTTTTCAAAACGATCAATACGTATTAAAGAGATTAAAAAAGGGCCCTAGAGCCCTTTTTCATCTGCTCAACTCGAAATTAACGAGTACGAGGGCAGATTTCTTCGTCGCTGAAGAAGTAAGCGATTTCGCGAGCAGCTGATTCAGTCGCGTCTGAACCGTGTACCGCGTTCTCGTCGATGCTGTCAGCGTAGTCAGCGCGTAAAGTACCAGCTAGTGCTTCTGCAGGGTTAGTAGCACCCATGATTTCACGGTTCTTGCGAACTGCGTCTTCACCTTCAAGAACCTGAACCATTACTGGGCCAGATGTCATGAACTCAACTAGTGCACCGAAGAAAGGACGCTCTTTGTGCTCTGCGTAGAAACCTTCAGCTTTCTCTTGAGAAAGGTGAACCATTTTAGAAGCAACGATCTTAAGACCAGCAGACTCGAAACGGTTATAGATTGCACCGATGTGGTTTTTAGCTACCGCATCAGGCTTAACGATTGAAAAAGTACGCTCTAAAGCCATCTTTTTAGCTCCAATAATAATTGTTGATATTTACGGGCGCGAATTATACGCGCTTTAGACGTAAAAGCCCACACCCTTGTTAAAATACACTGTGTATTGCTCTGAATTAAACCTGATCTACGTCAAAATCTCCTATACCAATCTCCCTTATACTGCGCCGCTTTTTAATTTCCCCAGCAGCTGGCTTGTAACCAGTTCAATGTATGAGGTCTAGACATGTTTGTACCAGAGCTACTTTCACCCGCAGGCAGTTTAAAGAATATGCGTTACGCTTTTGCGTATGGCGCAGATGCGGTATATGCCGGACAGCCAAGATACAGTTTGCGTGTGCGCAACAATGAATTTGATTTAGCGAACCTTGAGATCGGCATAAATGAAGCCCACCAGCAAAACAAAAAGCTCTATGTGGTGTCGAATATTGCGCCGCACAATAGCAAGGTAAAAACCTATTTAAGGGATATTGAGCCCGTTATCGCAATGAAACCAGATGCGTTGATCATGTCAGATCCTGGTCTAATTATGCTCGTACGTGAAAAATGGCCTGATATGCCCATTCACCTCTCAGTGCAAGCCAATGCTGTAAATTATGCCTCTGTGCAGTTTTGGGCAAATCAAGGGATTGAGCGCGTCATTTTATCTCGAGAGCTTTCGCTCGAAGAAATCGCAGAAATACGCTCATTGTGCCCACAAACAGAGTTAGAGGTCTTTGTCCATGGCGCTCTGTGTATGGCGTATTCTGGCCGCTGCTTACTATCAGGTTATATTAATAAACGCGATCCAAACCAAGGAACTTGCACCAATGCGTGCCGCTGGGGATACGATGCCAAACCAGGGCAAGAAACTGAATTAGGTGATGTCGTCCATAAAGTAGATCCAAACGCAGTGATCCCAACGCTTGGCGAAGGTCAGCCCACTGATCAGGTATTCATGTTAGAAGAGCAAGGCCGCCCAGGTGAGTATATGCCTGCATTTGAAGATGAGCACGGCACTTACATTATGAATTCAAAAGATCTACGTGCTGTACAATATGTTGAGCAACTCACCCAAATGGGCGTGCACAGTTTAAAAATTGAAGGCAGAACAAAGTCATTCTATTACGTTGCACGAACTGCTCAAGTATACCGCAAAGCCATTGATGATGCCGTTGCAGGTAAACCTTTTGACCCGAGCCTCATGCGCACGTTAGAAAACCTTGCTCATCGCGGTTATACCGAAGGTTTCTTAAAACGTCACGCGCATCAAGATTATCAAAACTATGAATATGGTCACTCGATTTCTGACAAGCAGCAATTTGTCGGCGAAATCTTAGGCCGAAATAATAATGGCTTGGTCGACATTGATGTGAAAAACAAATTCTGTACTGGCCACAGCTTAGAGCTCATGACGCCACAAGGGAATATTGCCTTTAACCTAGAGCATATGGAAAACAAAAAAGGTGAAACCATCATAGATGCCAAAGGCTCTGGACATATAGTGCAAATTCCGTTGCCAGAAGACATCAACTTAGACCATGCTATTTTAATGCGTAATTTGGGCACCGACGAAGACACGCGCAACCCATTTAAAAAGGCATAAATATGGCGCTGCTCATTACCAGCAAATGCATCAACTGTGATATGTGCGACCCTGAATGTCCAAACCAAGCAATTTACATGGGCAGTAAAGTCTATGAAATAGACCCCGATAAATGTACAGAATGCGTCGGGCATTACGACCAGCCAACGTGTGTCAGCGTTTGCCCCATAGATTGCATTAAGCCAGACCCCAACCACTTGGAAAGCCTAGATACCCTAGCGGACAAGTATCTTCGCCTAACCGGTCAATTAGATCAGTAATCTTTTTGTTGGCAAACACCATTATTCCAGATGGTGTTTGCCCACTGCGCCAAGCCATTATTGCGACATCCTTAATTATCCTCTCAATTTGTACTTTTTATTATACAAACGCCCTCATTTAGTGCTTAAGCTCTTATTTTACAATTTTATTACTTCTCGATATATACATAAAAGCAGTACAAAAAACAATCAAGAGGATACAACATGAAATCACCTATTAATAAAATGGCCGCAGTGCTCCCTGCACTCTTATTCACCTCAATATCAGCACATTCAGAGGGACAGCATCTTGATATCACGCCCTTCAACTTTAACCAGCAAACATTAGAACAACTGGCCATCAACCCACTTATTCAAGTAGATGAAACACAATTTATTTTTACCAATGAATTAGTAAATGAAGACTGGAGCGCTTTTCTTTACAGCGAAGCGCCGCATCTAATTGAGTACCAAGAAGCACTGTTACACTGGGCTGGATACACCAGCATCAACCCCAAGCTACTGCTCGCCCTCATGGAGCATGCAAGTCAGCTCATCAGTGCACCAAATCAAAAGTCTTTTTTGAAGCCATTCAATAATTGGTCTGAAAAAACGGGGTTTTCACAACAACTCAAAGATGTGGCATTGCAACTGAACCAGCGTTTCTATGCCTTTGAGGAACATGCAGCTCATCACAATACAGTCAAGAGTAACGCAGCTACGGTCGCACTTTCGAGCTTGTTAGGCAGTCCACAAGCACTGGCATCCTTTGCATCTAAATATAAATTATTAGTTTCAAGAAATTTATTCTCACCCAAAAAAACACACTTCACATCTACCAACAATGTACCTAACAATAACTTTTCAATGAACTTGCCATGGCCTTCTGGCTATTCTTGGACTAGTGGCGGGGCACACTCAAATACAGGCTCTGGTTATCCTTACTCATCGTTAGATTTTAACAATGGTTCTGGTGGATGGGGCTCCAATACCCCTTGGGTGCAAGCTTCTCATGAAGGCAGAGTCACCCGCTATTCCGCTTGTAACATCCGCGTAACGCACCCTAGTGGATACGCAACTCAGTACTACCACATGGATAATTTACAATACAGCTCGGGTGATTATGTCTCAGCAGGTGCTTGGCTTGGACGCTATGCCAACAACCGAAACATGGCGCTTTGCCAAGGCGGTCAATCTAGTGGACCACATGTACACTTTTCACTTTTGTATAACGGTAGGTTTGTTTCATTACATAACGCCTATATTAGTGGCTACAGGATTGACGTAGGTAATTCAAATTATGACGATAACTGCTACCGTTTCTATTTTGAGAAAAACGGTTACAGAACGTGTGCTTGGTCAAGGCTATACCATTAAACTCATACACCGATTAAGCTTTTTTTGGGCCGCAAATATATGCGGCCTTGTGATACTTTTAGTCCAAATAGCAGTGCCGAGTTTATTGCCCTGCCCCATCATAATTGAATAATACTTTATAACTAACCAATGATACTATTAAAATAAATTGAAAATTAAAGCTAAACTTATTGTGAAAAATATGTATATTTAAGGTAATGGGAACAATAAGAGGTCGTCGCATAATATGAAAGCGATTCAAGCTAGCAACAAGGAAGTTAGTCTATTTGTTTTAACTCACAATCAAACCGACACACAAGACATTGAATTTGTGAGATTTGTAAAAATTCTCGAGGCAACCTGCAGCCAAATTAAAATAGATACACGCTTGCCTGACATCACAGCGCGTGATCAATTCAATCTATATTTAGTCGATATAAGTCATCGCGAATGCAAAGATTTACTTAGTGCAGAGGTCAGTGCATTAGCAGCTCAACAAAACGTATTACTATTTAATGCGCAACCCAACTTAGTCAATGAACAAACCGCACTTTTGGCCCGAATAAAAGGCGTTATATATCAAAACACTTCTGCTGAAAATATTTTTAAAGGGATCCAACGCGTACTCAACGGCGAGTTATGGTTTTGCCGTACTTCAATATCACAAGCATTTGATGAATTGATCCAACAATTGCCCAACATATCACGCCCTCAGCCTCTGGATGTTCAGGATACTGAACTTGCATTGCTCACAGCGAGAGAAAAGTCTGTCATTAAACTCCTTGCCAGTGGTGCAAAAAATGACGATATTGCTGACTCTTTAAATATCAGCAGCCACACAGTTAAAACTCATATTTACAGCGCTTTCAAAAAAACCAACTCAAGAAATCGTATTGAGTTGGCTAATTGGGCACAAAAGCATATTCCACTCAACTCCGTGCCTGTATCGCTGCACCGTCATTAAGGTTAACTTGCTGGGCTGCTACTTGCTCTTTAGCTGCCCACACGCCTTTCTCTATACCTTGTGTAACTAACATCGTGAGTGCTTTTTCAATCGCCTGTGTAACACAAATATGCATTGGTTCGTTTTCACTAAAACCTGCTTCTGCTTCAGCAAGGCGCTTGTAACTCACATAACGGAAAAAACCGGCTCTCATTTCCATGGAAAGGACCGTTTTGGTAGTTGCCACAGACAGCAGTACTTGCCCTGTTCGAACATCGACCGCACGCATATAAATAGAAATCACATCTTCTCTATATAATTCTGACGCGCCAATGCCAAAATACTCCATGCCAAGACCCCCAGTTTTAACATTAGAGTCATAACTGATGATCCCACCTTCGAAAATGATTTTTGCCATGGTCAAAGGGGGTAACTTCGACGATTTCTTTTGTTCATCGCTCATTGCAGCTCGGGTAATCTTGCGCTCTGTTAATAAATTTTGTAATCCCTCTCGTTCGACGGGGATAAACCAATCAGTCTCATGCAAAGCTTGGATTAATATAGAATTTGCTCCCTGCGTGACTGCTGTCGAAAAAGAGCTGACATTATCTTTCGGCTTATATTGACCAGTTTGATCTCGAAATGAATATACCGCAACTGGGATCTTGCCAATTGGTTCAGGAAGCGCTTTTAGAGATGAAAATTCATGGCTTTGCTCAAGTGGCTCAGGCAAGCTTTGCTCTGGTGGCAGTACAGCACCAATACGACTACATCCGCCTAATAATACTAACAACCATAATACGACTACTTTAAACATTAACCAAACCTCGGTACTTCAATGATGGTAGTATCTCCATTATCAATATGCTTGATCTGTACTGTGATGGAGTCTGGTGTACTGGTGATCACCTGAATTTCATAGTCACCACTGGTAAAAGTTGAATCTTCATTAAAAATGCTGTCTTCTACATCATCGCCAAATGCCATATCAGATATTTCTCTCACCATCCGATTGAGGTAGGTGCGCTCTAATGACTCTTGAAACCGCTCCCCATAAGATTTTTCAATGATTGGCGCCCTATGTTTATTTTGTGCATTGGCTTTATTAAGCAGCATACTGGCGTTTAATGGGTTACCACCAAATGAGGGGTTGATGGGCTTATATACAATTTCAGTTGCAGATGCACTCAACATGAAAAAAGATAAATAGGCTAATATTATTGTTTTCATTACTACCATCCACTTTCAGCTAAATCTGGAGATCGTTGCTGATAACGGTCACTGGCCATCGCATCCATTACTGCAAATAATGCCGCCTCAACTCGCTCATCCATTGGACCTCCTCGACGCCCCATTGCAGTGCTATAAACTAAACGGCGATTCATACGCACATCTAGTCTCGTGCCTGCTCGGGGTAATACAGTTTCTTTAATTGTGATATTTACACCTGAAGTATTCGGTACTTCACGCCAAAGCTGCGAAAAGTCATAGTAAAACTGGTATCCAAAGCGGCTGATACTTTGGTCCATAACAAGACCACCTAATTCAACTTCGCCATGATCAGAGGGCGTTTTTGCAACAGCGTGGCTATGTAAAACCAGCAATATCATCAAGCAAAATATATACTTCATCGTAATAAGGGGGCTAAGCCCCCTCCTGTTATTGCTGCGTAATCGTCGCAACGTTGTTGTCACCAATCTGTGTAATATGCAAGGTTTGAGCGTTGCCAGAAACACCACCCTCAACTAAGTTGCCATTACCAGTCTGGCTAATAGAGACCACGTTGTCATTGCCCGCGACGACAAAGCCACCAGACTCAATACCTGCCACAAAGTTATTGCTACCATCTTGAGCTAAATCGATTGAATTATTGCTGCCTTCAAGCAATAAATCGATGACGTTTAACTCACCAGCTTGTGCGATATCAATTTGATTATCAGAACTTGCAACGACATATCCCATTGTGACAGCGGCGCTATTACCCATATCATTTTGCACAACTGAAATGTCATTATTGTTTGACTCTATACTTGGATCTGGCTCAGAAGTTTGTAGTAAGAATTCATTTTGAAAACCATTTTGAACCAAATCTACATCGTTATCATCACTATTAAAAAGTGCAACATGCGCATTGTTTTCTTCACCAAGTTGCATTGCTGTGACTTCATTATTGTCGCCCGCTAAACCAACATAAACCGAGTTTAAGCCAGAGTCTTGATTAACCGCTTGCTGTGCAACTGTTACAGCGTTGTTATCACCTTGAATGTCAACAGCAACTGATGAATCATCACCCTTTTGAGTCACAGTCACATCATTATCACTACCCTGAAAAATACCACTTTCAAACTCGATTCTGCTGCCTTCTTGATCAACTCGGAGATCGTTATCACTCCCTATGATGCCTGCAATTCTGATAGCACTTTCACTACCTTCACTCATCTCCAGGTCGATATCATTGTCATCCCCTGCGAGCTGTGAAATCTCAACTCGATGCTCATCGCCAATTTGAGATACTTCGATGTCGTTATCATTGCCAGCAACCGTTTCCAGCGTAACCGTGCTATAGATACCGTTTTGATCTACCGAGAATGCATTCTGATCACCATTAACATCGTTTAGGTGTACTTCATGCCACTGACCCGACTGTGTACCTGTAACCGTGTTTTGGTTACCCTGCATATTTTTATTGTAAAACCAGTGACCACCTGTGCTTTGAGAAACTCGCACATCATTCTCATCACCATTGATAACGTTTTCGACTTCGTTATTGATGCCAAAGTAACCTTCACCGCTCTGAGCAATAGCAACTTGGTTACTATTACCCGTAATTACGGTCTCTGCACCATGAGAGTCGCCTTCTTGCGCATAGCTTTGAATATTGCTATCCCCTGTTGTGGTAACTACGATTGCGTGGCTCGTACCAGTTTGGTTTGTGGTTGTTTCATTAAAGCTGCCTGTCGTTGTAACATCAGCTTGGTTACTTGTACCTTCTTGAAAGCTTGTTAGTGTATTACCACCTACAGATGAATTCTGAGTAACGGTTAATGAGTTCCCCGTCGTCAAACCTCTTTCTATCTGACTTAAGTTAGAAGTAGATTGAACTTTATTGGTCTGCTCAATGTTTTGAGCAGCAACTGATTGAGTGAAAGCCAAAGCAAGCGCACAGCTAATGATTGATTTAGAAAACTTCACACTTTTCTCCTTAGTGTTTAAGCATTTTAATTTTAAATTAGTACCTATATAGCTGCAGCTTTATTCAAATTAACACTGAGTAAACCCATCGTTGCCAAGACAGATAAACTCAAATTTAAATAAAGAACACACAAGAAAAAAGGTACATAAAAACCAAGTTTATTTATTCCTCAAACAACACAAATTGAGAATAAATCATGATGCGTCCTGTTCTTATTTAGAAGTTCTTTAATTATTGTTTAGTCACTTTTTGATCTACTTCAGTAATTACTTTTACTACACTCGGTAGACTTTGAAGTGAGTCACGTATTCACTCTAATTTGCAATTTAATGAAGATAAATGAGAAATTTTATTGAATAATTAAATTCATATTTATCATCACCTTATCAATCAGCTGCTCGGTAAATCATATTTAATCTCTATCGTATACAAAAAAAGTATGAGTAATAAAATCGCATATAAATTGATTCCCCCTCTTGAAACAATACAAAAAAAGCATGAGGGAAACCGGTTAAACACATCAAAAGGTCACAAAATAATATGAAATTCATGCTGTGAACTAATTTCAATTTGATGTCGGGTCTCTCTCTATACTAAGTTGATAACCGTTGCCAAAACGATGCCGTCATCAGTTCTAAAATAGAAGCTCTAATAAATTAGCAGTCGTGCGTATATGCACAACTTCTAAAGACTTAGAACAACTAATATTGGAAGAATGATGAAAACTAAACTTACAGCTTTAACTCTGGCGCTCACGCCTTTGCTCGCTTTTACTTCTCATGCGGCAGTACAAATTCAATCTACAACAAAAACTGTTGATAACAGTGTACTGGTTGTGTTCAAAGACAATGCTAGCGTAGCCATGCGAGCACAAGCTCGCCAACTGGTAAAAGCACGTATCTCAGACAATAATGCTGACGAAAAAGATGACAATTACAATCATATTTTAAAAGGCCGCTTAGCTAAATTTGATCTCAGTGCAGTATCGCCAAAAGAAGCCATTAAGTTACTTGAAGACCATCCCGCAGTTGCTTATGTAGAGCCAAACTATATGGTCCAAGCTCTGGCAATTCCAGATGACAGCCTGTTTGATCAGCTATGGGGCCTAAACAATACCGGACAAACTGGTGGTACAAACGATGCAGACATCAATGCGCCTGAAGCATGGGATATTAGTGTCGGTTCTCGTGATGTAATTGTCGGGGTTATTGATACTGGTGTTGACTATACACACCAAGACCTAAGCGCAAATATGTGGATAAACCCTGGCGAAATCGCAGGCGATGGGGTCGATAATGATGGTAACGGGTATGTCGATGACGTGTATGGTATCAATGCCATTACTGACAGCGGCGACCCAATGGATGACCAAGGTCACGGTACACACGTATCGGGGACGATTGGCGCAACAGGCAACAATACAACAGGGGTTGTCGGTGTTAACCACGAAGTCTCTATTGTCGGTTGTAAATTCTTGAACTCTTCAGGCAGTGGTTCAACATCTGATGCAATCAAATGTATTGATTACATGGTCGGTTTAAAGAATTCAGGCCACAATGTCAGTATCTTAAATAACAGCTGGGGCGGCGGCGGCTTTAGCCAAGCATTATATGACTCAATCACCGCCAGTGAACAAGCTGGTATCTTATTTGTCGCAGCAGCTGGTAACAGTGCTAGAGACAATGACGTATCACCTGGCTACCCGTCAAGCTATGACCATGACAGCATTCTTGCGGTTGCTTCGACAACTCACACAGATAATATGTCTTCATTCTCGCAATGGGGCCTTCAGTCTGTGGATTTAGGTGCACCAGGTAGTGATATACTATCGACTGTACCTGGTGGCGGATACTCTTCGTATTCTGGTACATCCATGGCCACACCTCATGTCGCTGGTGCCGCAGCTTTAGCGTTAGCAGTTAACCCTAGTCTAACGACACTTGAACTTAAAAACCTATTAATGCAATCAGGTAAGCCTATTGCTGACTTAGAAGGTAAAACAGTATCTGGTAAACGTCTAGACGTACATCAAGCGCTTATTGACGCAGATCCAGAGCCTGGTTTTAGAGTCATTGCTTCACCCGTTGCACAAGAAATCACAGCTGGTGATACTGCAAACTACGAGTTAACATTCAGCTCTATTGCAAACTGGCAAGGTGAGATTGCCTTGACGGCAGCAGGCGATTTAAATGGCGTAACACTCTCAAAAACAACGGTTACACCGGGTGAGACTGCAATACTGAGCGTGCCAACCACTGCAGAAACACAATGGGGCGCTTATAACTTCACAGTAAACGCCACATCAGGTCAGCTTAGCCAACAGAAACAGGTAGCGCTTTCAGTACTTCCGCAAGGTCTGCGCGACTTTACCTATGAGAATACAACGAGTGTTGATATCCCTGACAATGCAGCAGAAGGAGCGATATCGAAAATCAATATTGTCGATCCCATCACTATCTTCGGTTCAAGCACCGCATTGAATATCAACCACTCCTATATTGGTGACCTATTAGTTACACTTACATCACCAAGTGGTACCGTTGCAACACTGCACAATCGCAGCGGTGGTGGTACAGATGATATCGTCGGTAATTTCGCCTCTGACGCCTTCAATGGTGAGGTAGCGACGGGTGAGTGGACTTTAAAAGTCGTAGATAATGCAGCGGTTGATACAGGTACGTTAAATAACTGGTCAGTGACTTTAACTGGTGTAGGTGAAGTATCAGATCAACCCCCTGTCGCTGGTTTCAATTTCTCACGTGACGGACTAGATGTCACATTCACAAATACCAGTACAGATGTGAATGATGATATTGTGAGTGCAGCTTGGGATTTTGGTGACGGCAACACAAGCGACCAGCTAAACCCTTTACATACTTTTGCAGCATCTGGTGATTACGATGTTACATTAACTGTTACTGACAGTAAGGGCCACACGCATAGTATCACTCAAACAGTGTCTGTTAGCTCAGATAGCCCACAACTTGAAGTCGTCAGAGCAAATAAAACACGATTAGGGTCAATTCGTGTTGAATTGCGTTGGAGTGGTTCAAACGCAGATCAAGTCTCTATTTATCGTGATGGGGAAATAATCAAAACGGTGAATAACACTGGTAAGTTCCGTGATTACTCACGTAATGCAGCTGCAACCAGTTATACCTATAAGTTATGCCAAGCAGGTGATATATGTTCTCCTGAAGTTACCGTTAACTTTCAATAACCCAAAAATAGGGGCCTCCTAGCGCCCCATCTGCTGCACGGTTATTTTGGCCGTGCAGATTTAAACACCTCACCTAGACTTGCAAACTCAGCACCGCCTAACCGCGCTAATGGGTCAAGTTTTAATGCATCCATTTTACTGCGACCTTTATCATCAAGCTGTACAATATTATCGTCAATATAAGCGTGCTTTACTTCTACAAAGACTAACTTCATTGGCAGCTCACCCATTTCTACCACCTTATGCAGCTTACAAGCGAATGCAACTTTGGCTTTTTCTAACCTTGGTAATGACGACCCTGGAAATTCAACTAAAGATAAATCAAGTAGGTCAAGTTCAGACTCATCATTGGGTAGTGAAGCCGCTGATTGCGTTACTTCATGCGCTAGAGTGCTGTCCGCAATATGGATCACTAACTCCTCTGTCGCCTCAACATTAATGACGGAGTCTTTATATTCACCAGTAGGCTTTTGACCAACTGCATACATAAGTATGGCTGGGTCTGAACTAATCGCAGTAAAATAAGAGAAAGGCGCCAAATTAAGTGTGCCCTTTGCTGTTTTTGATAATACCCAAGCGATTGGTCTAGGCACGACAGTTTGAGTCAATGTATGGTAAACATGATTTGGAGATAATTCCTTAAAATCTAAAATCATTATTATCGCCTTAAATTAAATAGCAGATGTGAGTGAATACGAATTGTACATGAAAATAAATGGCGCTCATGGAAAAGTATAAACTTAATCGTGAACATCTATTGTGCCCTGCCTGCCCAAAACGCCTTTAAATAACTCAACTCCCATAACTAAAATAAATGTAAAACCAATATTAAGTGAGTCAAAAAAGTCAAAAGCCGTTTTATCAAAAATACGGCTTTTAATACCTGTATGCCAATTAGCTAAATTACGACATCATATCCACTGCGCAAAGCGACCACTCAATTCAAACCCCCAAAGTAATCCCGCAGTGCCTCCAATGACGCCAAAGCCCCAACCTAACATCCCAAATTTATTTTGCTTTGAGAGTTGTTTATACGCAATATCATCATCTTGTGCCTGCTTCATGATCCGCAGCTTATTTGCTGCAGCCATGGTCACAGTAAACCGAGTCACGCCAATCAATAAAAATAAATAGCTCAAGGTAGGAAATAGCCAACCTGCACTAAATTGATAAGCCAGCACCATCAGCAGAGCACTGACAATGATCCATGCATTGGTTACCCTTCGGGCACGATGTAGCCTTGCAATCTCGTCTGGGTCATCAAAGTATTTAAGTGCTCTCTTTGCTCCTATATCATTGGCAAGTAGTGCCATCATTCCACCAGCCGCGGCCCCACCGAGAATACTCACAAGCTTCCATAGCCATGATGCTTGAGATTGTGTCGCAGCACTGAACGTCGCCGCTGCCACTGGTGTGGAGGTCACAGTAATGGATAAAACCAATGATGACAGCCCAACTGGCGCTGTCGCTAAAATTAGCTTGCCATAGTTCGCCATCATTTGACTTTTAAGCTGGGTACGAACGCGCTCTAAACGCTTTCTCAGCGCGCTTTCACTTATCCCCAATAAGGTACTCACATGCGCTGTACTCTGGCCTTCTCGATAATAAAGTAACACAGCCTCTTTACTCTCATCAGGTAACTTCTCTAAGAAATGGTACAGCAGCGCTGATTGCTGCTTCTTAATCAGCATATCATCTAACTCATTTGCCCCATCAACTATTTGTTGTAGCACTAGATCAGCCTGCGCAGAACTCACCTGTTTATGTGATACAGCCCCTTGATCACGAAGGTGGTTGATGGCGGTGTAACGTGTTAACTGTCTTATCCAAGGTAAAATGCTGGCGTTACTCTTTAACTCTCCCAGCTTGTGCCATGCCTTAATAAACACCTTTTGACTGACATCTTCACTGTGCGCCACATCTTTAGTGATTGCCAATGCAATACTACTCACCACGCCAGATAGCCGCGTAACCAAAGCAGAAAATGCTTTTTTATCACCCGCTTTTGCACTCTCAACCAATTGAATAAGTTGACTTTCAATATCCATCGCTTTTTCTCCTTCCCTTTAACGGTAAAACCGCTAAACATACCATCGACTTTATCATATCTTTTCCTTCTCACGTGTCGTTATAAACACAGTCACGTTGAGCAAGAAATCTGTGACAGCAGACGGCATATTATTTTTAAATATTTAGTAGTTCGTTGAATAAGGTAAGACTTTAAGACCAACTCACAGCAGAGATGATGGCTTAGCTGGACACAGGATCACGAAGCTCGTTCCCTGCTTTTGCTGTGTTTTCAATTCAATTTTGCCAGCAAACTCATTTTTGATGATGTTATACACTCGAGATAAGCCAAGTCCACTACTGCCTGCTCCGAGCGCCTGAGCTGCAAACGGTATAAAAATATGGCTGGCCATAGCAGACTCAATACCACACCCATTGTCACTATAATTCAGCTGCACAAGCTGTTCTTCATTTGCTTTAAGCTGAGCTGATATCTCTATACAGCCCCCACAAGATGAAGCAAAACCATATTTGATTGAGTTATCTATCAACTTACTTAACACTTCATCCATGGCTTCAGCTGGACCATATAAAGTAATTGCAGGATCAACATTCAAGCTGTATTCAATCTTGTTTAATGCAAATTGCCGAGTATATTTCTCAATAATTTGACGACATAGTTCAGCTAATGAAAACGCAGTACGCTCAGTATCAAACTCATGTCGATAACCTAAACTCTGAAATTTTTCGCTCAATCCAAGTAATTTTTCCAAACTCGTATGGTTTGAGTGTAAACTTTGCTCAATCACACCCAGTGTATTTATCAGCTCAGACTTTTTGAGTTGCCCATTTTGTATCATTTTCTGCAAACTTTCTAACTTTGAGCAGATCACAGATTCTGCTGTAGCAATATTGCCAAGCGGCGTATTAATCTCATGCGCCATACCTACAACCATACTGGTCATTGAAGCCATTTTTTCTGCCTCTACCAGTTCATTCTGTGTTTGCTGCAATACCTGCAATGAGTTTTGTAACTTGTCTGTTTTATCTGTGAGCGCTTGATTGGCCACCTGCAACTCTTTGGTTTTTAGAGCAACCTTTTCATCGAGCGTCATATTGGATATTTGTAATTTCTGCTCAGTTTCCTTTAATTCCGTAATATCGGTGATCACACCTTCAATACTCTCTTTGTCTTCACTGTAGCCACCACGCTCAATCATCCAACGGATCCCATCAACACGATGGATGATTCGATAAATCACTTTAAAACGCCCCGTTGACTCAAGCTCATCTTGAATAACCTGCCACACCATACCTTGATCATCTGGATAAATGATGTCCGCAAATGCCAAGGCTTTATTTTGAATAAAATCATCTGCCTGATACCCTGTCGCCGAGCCAATGGCGCCATTTAAATACATCATGGTCCAATATTTATCATTCTTACAACGGTATACTATTGACGGAATTCGATCGACTAAGGTTTCATAACGCAACTTTTCCTGCGCTAAAGTATGTGAGATGTCTTTGAGGTGCTTAACATAGGCTTTATTTTTGCGATGAAAATAGGCAAACAATAAAGTTAAAATAATCACTTCAGCAGCAATGCTAATAAATGCCATAGTTTGCAGTGCAGTAAACGCTTGTTCAATTTTTTGTATAGCCGGTTGCAATGGCATTGACGTCATTAAAACCCAACCTTGAGATTTAATTACAGAGATGGTAAAGAGCCGTGACTGATAAGCAAAATACGATTCATCATGCGACCAAAGTTTTTGGTACGCTTCATACCAAATGCCATGCTCTAAAATCTGAAAGTTCATTTGCGTATCAGCATTCAGTAAATTTGCCATATCAGAGGCAACAATGTCACTTTGCTCATTCAGCAAAATAAACGCACTCTGAGGATCTCCTTTTAACAACTTCGCGTTATCCAATAGGCTTTGCAATGTAATGTCATGACCAACATTTCCTTGCCATTTACCATTAAGATACACAGGTGTTACCGCCGAGAGCATTAATAACCCAGAGATAGGATCTTCGATTAAGGGCGTCCAATAAGTACCTGGTGCCACGTCTGGCACCAACCAAGGAGTCCCTTTATAACTAAACCCATCAGGGGCTTTAAATACAAAGTTAGGTTCTTCAGGCCAATAGATAACTATGCCGCCCGATGGGCCCATAAACCAGGTATCTGAAAACTGATTTGACAGAGCCCCTTGACCAAATGTTTCCACCGTTTGCTTGGCCGTTAAAAGCTGTTCTGAATGGAGTGTTGAAAGCGCTGTACCGGGGGGGAGATAAATACCCGCTTGATGCTGCCCATCAAAGCCACTTGGTCGTGTTCGCAGTGAACCATCAGGGTGAGGTTGAATCAGTGCAGATAATTGTGCCTTAGTATTGGAGTCACCTTGCTTAAGGCGAGCTTGCAGCGCTTTGCCTAATCTCTCAGATGAGTTTGACGCATATTGCAGCCTTTGTTCAATTTGCTCTGCAATTACTTCTGTTTGCCATGCACGCTGCTCTTTTATTTCAAAAAGCGCATTGTCTATCAATTTAGACTGCTCTAACATACTAAAGTAAAGCAAGATAGCTAATACCAATACTGCAGAAATGGCAGGAACAAACCAAGGAGTAGTGCGATACTTTACGCGCATAAGGACTCAGTCATCCGAGTGTCAAACATAGCGACCCCATTCAGCTGGCAACGACTCATAACCTATCAACCACTTATGCATTTATATAATCATTGACAAAAATACTAAATTTTCAAATTAATCATG
Organism: Pseudoalteromonas luteoviolacea; assembly: GCF_001750165.1. Lineage (NCBI taxonomy): Bacteria > Pseudomonadati > Pseudomonadota > Gammaproteobacteria > Alteromonadales > Pseudoalteromonadaceae > Pseudoalteromonas > Pseudoalteromonas luteoviolacea. The sequence goes on along the minus strand of NZ_CP015411.1, from coordinate 938,444 downwards.
TAATGTCGAAAGGGGCATGCCTGATGAAAAAGCCATGTTTAAGAGCGCCACAGCAGACCTAGTTAATGGCAGACAATATTGAGAGAACAAAAACTTAGAAGAGTAAACGCCATATCTAGCTTTTCTAGGCCATGGCGTCATTTAATGGCAACAATACAAAACAATTTTTATATTTTATCGCTTTATTTCAATGTCAGCTGATGAATGGTCATTGTCGCGCTACCGCCAGCACGATCTGTCAAATCAGGCACAAAGTACAATGCAGATACCGAGGCATTAATGATCCCTTTGTCCTTAGACCAATGAGGCGTCCAATCGGGTCTAGTGAAATCAGACAAAGTAACCTCTCTCGTCAGTGGCTGCATTGCTTGCGGTAAAATGACTTGATAATGAGCATAACTCTTATCTCCGGCACCGCCGTATTCTTTTTGCGACAACTTGATCACCAGGGGGTTATCACTTTGGTAGGTCACTTCAATGCGCGACAAACCATTTAAGTTGCCTTGGGGAATATCATAAATCAATTCTACCCAAGAGTTATTTTGTTTATCGACTCTGGGGACACGATCAAACCCTATTTTGACACGGTTTTCTTGTACAAGTGGTTCCGTCAAAATAACCTGACTGCCATGTGGATCAGTGGCATAACGCCAGTTTTTTGCATCGAACGAAGGGGGCGTTTGCACACTACTGCACCCCACGAGTAATAAACCACTGAAAAAAGAAATGGCGCGCATTATGCTCTCCTTATGAATAAACGCGCTGATGATAATTCAGACAGTATTTTTTTACAGGAAATTGCGGCTATTCACAATATCACGCCGATCAATGACCAGCTTGACCCCTTAGTTGCCACGCGCGACCGCAACTAATTGCTCACGAAACCATTTAATAACCTGCTCATCTTTATTTTTTATATGCCAGTAGAGCCTCATAGCATAACTCTCCATGGGGACCGGTGTTTCAAATTGTGAGATTTGAAATTGCTGACTTATCGCATTAATAAACCTGCGCGGTGCAGTAAATATGGCATCGCTCTTTTCAACGATATAAGGGGCTGTTAAAAAATTCGCGACCTTGTATTGTACCGTGCGCGAAAGACCAAGTGCATTCAGCGCATCATCTACCATACCTCGGGTATCTTTACCCGTTCCAGCAAGTAGATGCGGAATGTGCCATGGCCCCGTAGCACTGCTATCTACATTGCCAAATGCCGCAGAAATTGAAGTGCAAATGAAACAAAGTAAAAATGCTCAACCCGCAAAAGGCTGGATCTATGCCGATTATCAAATGACCACATTCAGTAACTCTGAAGAAACCATGGCGACCAAGTACTACCTCGGTGACGATGAATTGCACTACTGGCCACAAGATGCCCTAACCAAAGCTGGAGGTAATTACTCACGCAGCGAGCAAGATTGGCACCCACATATTGTGGTCGACCGTGAACTGATCACAGGTCAAAACAATAAATCTGCTGTTGGCGTAGCTAAAACACTTCTCAAGCAAATTAACCAATAATCTCCTCTTTTAAAAAAAGCGTGCCGCGGCACGCTTTTGTTATTTCTGCCACGCCATTTTCCTGCGCCATTTTCATTCTTTTTGTCGCAGCCCCTTTTGCCAGTACTCGAATATCTACTTTACATTCTCCTGTCACAACCTAGCCCTAAGTCGCCCAAAACTAAATACCTGGATTAATTTCATTAATAGCACTCAACTCGATAATCTAATCGCAATTCAGCAGAAGCCTAATTTTGGAATAAAGATATGACACAATCTGTTTTAGTTACTGGTTCTAACAGTGGTTTTGGTTACCTGTTCGCAAATACCTTTGTACGCCACGGTTTTAAAGTTGTTGGCACTATGCGTGATCCACAAGGTCATAATGCTTCCATTGCCAACGAACTCAAATCTAACGGCATCATGGTTGTCGACATTGACGTCACCGATGATAACAGCGTCAATGAAGGCGTTGCGCTGGCCATCGAAAAAGCAGGGCACATCGACATTGTTATCAATAACGCGGGTGTCGGTACTCTCGGCTGGCAAGACAGTTTCGATATTGATGACTTTAAAAAAGTATTCGATATCAATGTATTTGGTGTACAGCGTATGACACGCGCTATTTTAGGACATATGAAGCAACGGGGTAGTGGCACTTTGCTCCAAGTTTCAAGTATTTTAGGCCAATTTGTCCTCCCCTTTTTAGGCTCATATAATGCCACCAAACATGCCGTTGAAGGGTTAGCTGAAAACTATCGCGTTGAACTGTCACAATTTGGTATTCAATCACTGATCGTACAACCGGGCGGATTTGGTACTGACTTTGGCGCAAACCTGCTGCGCTCAAGTGACCAAGCCGTCACAGTAAGTTATGGAGAATTTGCAGATGCGCCCGAAAAAATGTGGGCAGGTACAGAAGCTGGACACGATGCAGACAACGCGCCAAGTCCACAAATGGTCGCAGATGCAGTGTTGACCTTACTACAAACGCCAGCAACACAACGCCCATTTAGAACCACTGTCGATGGTACTGGACTTAACCCTGTGATCGAAGCCACTAACCAAGCAAGAGAAGCAGCTATGCAACATATTTACAAGCTGTATGACATGGCACATTTACTTGACTTAAAGCAAGGCTAGTTATTCTCACCAAGTAGTCTATTGTTAGATTACTTGGTGCTTTTATAAGTTTAGTTCTGTCATATGTTGCTTAAACACTGCTTCCAACTCATCCATTTTAAATGGCTTGCCAAGATGGCCATTCATACCAATCTCTAGGTATTTATCCACTTCTGATTGCATGACATTGGCTGTCAGAGCAACAATTTTCAACTGCTCAACAGAGTACACTTCTCGAATTCGTTTTGTCGCTTCAACCCCATCCATAACTGGCATTTGAATATCCATAAACACAATATCAAAGTCCGCTTTTTTATGGGTGATTATATCAACAGCGCTTTGACCATCCTCAGCCACCTCCACTGCCACACCAGTAATACGACTGAGCAATTTTAGCGCAACAATGCGATTAATTTCGTTGTCCTCCACTAATAAAACACGCATACAGCCACCTTGTAAGATATCTGAACTTGGCGTATCCGGTTTAGTGCTACAACCTGACTTACTTACAGCATGAATAGCGGCCTCTGCTGGCCTAGGCGCCGCACTTGCTGACTGACTGATTTGTTTCGCCTCACTCAACGCATCAATTAAATCTCTTTTTAGTAACGGTTTATATAGAATAGGAAAGTCAGACTCTGTTTTAATACTCTCTCGTGTATGCGCAGTGTAAACCACAACGCGTTCGGGTAAGCAACTATCCCCCCCCAACTTTGCAAGTAACTCATTGGCATGGCAGTCTGGTAAAATCCAATCCACCAGAAGTATATCAAACTTGCGTTCACGCAATGCGATACATGCATCATCGCCATTACTCACTCCGGTAACTTCTAACCCTATTGAACGTGCAATATTTTGGCTGATCTCTAAATAAATCGGGTCATCTTCAACAATTAATATCGAACCAGACAACTGAATTTGCTCAGATTCCTCTACCTCCTCAGTTATCACACAAAGCGGTAATTTGACTGTAAACTTTGATCCTTTCCCAAGTTCACTCTCTACCTCTAACAGCCCTCCCATAAGCTCTGTTAACAGTTTACAAATCGTCAGTCCCAATCCAGTCCCTCCATACTTACGGGTTGTAGAGGACTCCGCCTGAGTAAATCGTTCGAACAACATGTCGACTTTATCTGGAGCAATGCCAATGCCGGTATCCGTTATAGAAATGGATACCCAGCAAGTATCTCCTTCCTGTTTTTCTTGCTGTACACTCAGAGTAATAGAACCATCTTCAGTAAACTTGACTGCATTCGATGCAAAGTTCAGCATGATTTGGTTAATTCTAACCGGATCGCCAACATACTGTTTACTCAGTGTGGGGGCTAAATCGAAAACCAGCTTAACCCCTTTGGTATTTGCAAGTGGTGTAATTAAAGAGCGCAAATTATCTAATAAGTCTTCAAATTGAAAAGGTACACGCTCAATATGCAATTTCTTAGATTCGATTTTTGAAAAGTCCAAAATATCATTAATGATGGTTGTGAGTGCATTGGCTGAAAAGCGTACTTTTTCTAAGTAATTTCGCTGAACCCCTGTCAGCTCTGTCGTTAAAAGAATATCTGTCAGCCCCAAAATACCATTCATAGGAGTGCGTATTTCATGGGACATATTTGATACAAACAGAGACTTAGTTTCGGCAGCTTGATTCGCCATCATATTAGCTTGTTTAAGGTCAATTAATAGCCTTGCTAACGCGAGAATAATCAATAAAAAAACAACGCAAAGCAGCATAAATACTGCGCGCATCATTTGCCATCTTGATTCATCCGTTGAACGCACCAGCGCATTAATATCTCGCAAGATCACGGTTGATATATTACTTTGCTGAATTGGCACAAGTAGATTTGAGGCCTTGAGCGCATTATCTAATACAAATTCGATATGTAAACGCAGTACTCTAAGGCGTGGTAGATTAGCTTCTAAGTTTTTAATTTGAGGCACTAATACTGACAGCTCGCGGTTAACTTGCTCTATCACGGGCAATGAGTTCGTCATGTGTAAGTTTGATATTAATGCGATGACGCGACTTAGTAAAGCTTGTACATCGGGGCTAAACTCTGCTTTTTCTAACTCTAACTTGGCGATATAACGATAAGAAGTTTTCAACATCGAGGCCAATTGCATATAGGTATCAATGGTATTTTTGAATGACCCCAAGGCACTTGAGAGCTCTGTATTTAGCCTTTCATTGCGCTCAAGCTCATTGATCAAACGTTCAAATTCAAGTTGCTTGTGTGCATGCCTATCAAAATGGTAAACATTACGGTCCATTGCAGAAAATGTTTCTAACGATAATTCAGTGGCAACCCCTTGCAGTTGCCGCTTAATCTGTAACTCCTGCTGCTGATGCTGTGCAAGAAAATACCCGTCAATGGCTTGCGAACCAAAAAACCAAATTAACAGCAATAAACACCCTTCTATTAAATATTTCACTCCGCTAAAGACCTCGGTAAGTTACCAGAGAAAGAGTGCAGTAATGCCTCTATGTCTGCAACATCTTCATCACTTAAATCTAAACCCAGCTGACCTCTGGCCATGATCCGGATCGCATCAGACAAATTGTCCACTGAACCATTGTGAAAATAGGGTGCTGTTAAAGCAACATTACGTAAACTAGGCACTTTGAACACAAACTTATCCAGAGGGTTTTGTGTCAATTCAAAGCGGCCCAAATCATCTAACAATTGAGCTGGTACTTGATCTAAGCGGCCCACTTTTTGATATAAATTGCCACCAATATTGCGACCTTGATGACAAGTCACACAACCATAAGACATAAACTTTTCATACCCACGCTTCTGCTGGGTAGTTAATGCATTGGTTTTACCCAACAGGAAATCGTCAATTGGCGTATTTTGAGAAATGAGCGACGCCTCAAAAGCCACAATCGCTTTTATGATGTTTTCTACGGTAATGCCATCATTTGAAACCGCATTAAAACTTTTCACAAAGTCTGGCTGCGCATTTAGTTTTTCGATCACCGCTTGCCAATTTGTGCCCATTTCCATTGGATTATGAATAGGCTCAGGCGTTTGAGACTCTAAGTTAGGGCTGCGACCATCCCAAAATTGACGAAAATTAAGGACTGAATTAATCACAGTTGGAGAATTGCGCTCACCCAGTTGCTGTTTGATGCCAACAGACACAGAAAAACCATCATCCCCACCATTATACAAGTCGTGGCAAGATGCGCAGGACACCGAATTATCAGCAGACAACAATGGGCTTTTGAATAAAGCTTTACCTAATTGTGCCCATGCCACATCGTATTGCTTCACAATAGGTAAAGGCTGGATAGGCGCATCCACTTTGCGCTCTTGATACACGATCTCAGTAGAGTGCACCTCAACGACATCTTGTTGCCAATGATGACGTTGTTGAGCCGATTTAAACTGAATCGCCAGTATTAGGAATATTGCAGCTAGTGTGATGGCAACGAGTACGATGTACTTACTACTCATATCAGCATCCTTGAAACACCTTGCACTGATTGACTATTCATCCAAGTATAGACAGTGGTTTACAAAATAACTGAAAATTTTCAGCTCTCGAAAAGCGCGAAAAAAGACGAATCATGACGCTATAAATTCGGTTAAACACTAACGTCACTATGTCATACCGCCAGCAGTTATGGCTATACTCTATTCAGTAAAAGTACTCGGAACAGGTTCACTATTTTAAAATCTGGGACATAAAAAAGATAAGATAAATGAGGACGACTAAAGTGGAGCGCCTGCGGGTTTGAATGTAAACGCATTAACGAAATCAGATAGAACCAACGAGCAAGCCTATTTAAAGTATGGGCATCTTACAAAAACTTCATTTGAATCAATGAAAAAGATGCCCACCATATTAACAGTCATTATATCGCCTATTGACTCCAAGATAGCGTTACATAACGGTAAAGTGAGATTGCTTTTAGACACGCGAACTCTCTTGCCACGTTATGCAATGATCAGAATGCTAATGCAGTCTCTTCTTCAGTAAATAGCGCATTTTCGATTACTCGACTACTTACATGTATACCGTTGATACCATCTTCTTTGCCTTGAAGATAACCTTGCTTAAACGCTTTTCTGATCAGTTCATGTTCTCTCGAAGAAAAAGCGTTTACATCATTAAAATACTCGTTGTTAGTGCTCATATGTTTGCGTTTCCTTATTAACATCTGTTGTCAAAAGTAACACGATTATTTTGCAGGTAGAAGTAAAAAACCTATAAAAAACACAGAACTTGTAATAATTTACAGGGTAAAAACAACATTTAAAGCGCACTGTCAAACATCAGTAATGAAAACATCATTTATGCTTTAGAATACTCACAAGGTTACATTATCAAAAACAATGTAGTTCTTTCAGTATTGCGAAAGATCACTGTAAAAACGGGCCTCTCAAGCTATATCTATGCCCTACCAATGTACAATTAAAATCTATTTAGATCGTAAAATCAGCGATTACCATTGAATAGCTTAGCATTTTCGCTGTCCTCAATGAGTAATAATAAACCACTTAATTAGCAGCGCTTACTCATTCCTAAAATCAACAATACTTTGAGGACACCAATCAAATATACACACCTCACTATTTACCAAAAAGCAATTAAACAAGTTTTTCGATTCGCTAGACAAACTACCGCACTCAATTAAAGAGTCAAAATCAAAAAAAGCAGGGAAACCGCCCTGCTTTTTCTAGATTGACAAACAATTTAGTTTATTATCAAACCAGCTGTTCTAGCAGGCCTTCCAGCACCTTGTTAACTTGCTCATGGTCATCCCAATCTAATGTGGTCCAATCGATATCAGTGTCTAACTGCGAGACATCGGTAAATAACAATTTTCTCAACACGTCTACCTGATTGATCTTCTTCAACTGGTATGTAGGTACTTTTTCACTCGGCGGCTTTTTCCCTGATAAACGCGTGGCGATTTGCTCGCCTATTTGCTTCTTATCACCAATACTAAGTAACTTCTTGTCGTGTTTAATTTTGTAGTTTTGCTCACACTCTAAGATAACTTTTTTGACCTTAACAAATGAAGCACTCAAGCCACCTTCATAAGCTTTTATCACTTCAGAGTAACGCGTTAGGACATTGTAATTGTCATAAGCTCCCATAGAGATCCCGAGGTTCTTCGCTTTATCTCTGACGGTTAATTTTTTCTCTCCAATTTTTAACCGCGCTTGGTCAACACCTTCCATTTCCAACATTGCGGAGAGAAATGCTTGTAGCTTACCATACTGTGGTAAGTCCTCTCGGCTCGCGTTCTCTTGAAACTGCTTTACTTTATATAATAAAGGCTTTGAGTCATACACCTTGAATTGCGCAGCATGATCGATACCAAATGTGAAAATCAGCGCAAAGAAACGTCTGTGGCCAGTCAAAATTTGATATTTATTGTTTTCAACTGGGTATACAGTAGGTACTTGAATGATTTCAGAAACTGAAATGTTCTCACCCAGCTCAACTATCGACTCAATGGTTTGGTTCGCTTTTTTCCAATCACTTGTCCCGTACTTGAGACAATTAATAATGCAATCTTTACCGATAATGACTTTGCCATCTGCGTCATATAAATCAACTAGCTGCTTTTTAGTAAGCTTCCTAGATGTAAATTGTCTCGCATGCTCATTCTCTATAAATACACTAGGCAAAAAGCGCGCATTGGTATCATCTGGAGTAATTAAGTTTAAAAATAGAGATTTATAGTCGAAACTTTCACTGTGTAGCTTTTGACTATTACTAAGGGTTGCTAATATTAAATCATCTCTTTTATTAAACATCATTTCTCAAACTATTTTCCATTGCCTTTGCGGATAATAACACACCTAATATTGGATGCCACAGTGTTCGTTGCCCGACTATGTCGTGGGATTTACAGACATTTTCCATTCATACATTATCGTCAAAAAAACGGAGGAGGAATAAATATCACTACGTCAAGTTCGCAGCAAAACACCACTTCAAACAAGCCATTACATAAATAATAAGTCAGCAAGCTCTTAAATAGACTGTGATACAACATGAGCCGTTATGGCACTCTCAATCACTTGCTTAAATTGCAATAAACCTTATAATTGCGAACAATTTTTATTCCCAATAAGCACTCAAAAAAGGAAATACTTTGCAAATAGAGTCTTTGTATCAAGATCATCACTCGTGGTTACGTCAGTTTTTATACAACAAGCTAAACTGTCAAGCACAGGCTGCAGATATTGCACAAGACACTTTCCTTAGAGTACTGAATAAACAAGCGGCTAAAAAACTCGAACCTATCCATTCTCCCAGAGCTTATCTAACAACATTGGCAACGGGTCTTGTGAATAACCATTGGCGCAGGCAATCTATAGAGCAAGCTTATCTCGAAACGCTTGCCCAACAACCTGAGCACCTAGTCCCCAGCCCCGAAACACAACAAATGATTATCCATACGTTAGAGCAACTCTCTTTGGTACTGGAAAAACTACCACAACGCATTAGACAAATATTTATCATGGCACGTATTGATGGGCTACCTTATAAAGACATTGCTAAGCAACTAGATGTCAGCGTTAATATCGTTCAAAAAGCCATGTGTAAGGCGATAATGGCTTGTATTGAAGTGCAAAGTGAGTCAATTTGAAACAATGCCAACACAGTCAGCGATAAAACAAGCGATTAAATGGTATGTGCAACATGAAGCACAATCTCTGACACGCACTCAAAAACAGGCTTTCACTCAATGGCTAGAGGAAGATCCAACACATCAAAAAGCATGGCTACAGGTTCAGCGCTCACAGCAAATGTTTTCTGGGCTTCAGCTTGATGGTCAACAATCATTAAATACACTCTCTAAAGCACAGCATAGTCGCCGTCATATCTTAAAATCAATTGCTGTGATTTCTATATCAAGCGGACTCACTTGGCGCTACCAAAAAGAGTTAGGGATCAGTGCCAAGCTAGCCGACCATCATGCACAGGTTGGCGAACAAGTTAAATTATCTGACTTAAGACAGGCGGAGGTCCATCTCAACACGCACAGTGCTATCAACCTTTCTGCCACAGCACTACAACTGAAATATGGTGAAGCACATGTTGTTTGCCAAATCAGTCTGATAATTTCAAGCCCACAATGTCACCTAGAAGCGCCAGAGGGCAGTGAGTTTATCCTTTTTGATGAAGGAGGACAGCTGCGCTTTAGTGCATTGAACCAACAATTTAATATCTATACTAACGGACAGTACTATCAAGTGGCACGAGGAAATACGCTCATTTCTGATCATACCGGTGCACGTATTATTAGCACACCGCGCCATGCGACAAGCTGGACGAAAGGCATGCTGAGCGTATCTCAAATGCCTCTTGAGCAGTTTATTTCTGAGTTATCACGTTACCTATCAGGCTCCATTCGAGTTGCCCCTGCGGCTGCTCAATTGCGGATCAGTGGCGCTTTCTCTCTTGAGGCTCCAAAGCAAATACTTAGGCAAATTATCAACACATTTCCAGAACTTACTCTCACTGGCATTCCGAGTGTGTGGCAAGTTATCAATAAAAATTAGCCATAAAAATACTTATATTTCAGTGTAATAAAAAAAATATTAAATTAATAAAAAAAAATTGGCAGATTTTCCTCACTGGCGGGGCATATAGAGTGACACATTAATTAAAACTAAGGAAAACCATGGTTGCTCAACCTATCAAATCGTTTAAATTTAGCTTACTGGCTGCCAGTTTATCCGGTGTATTACTGACTTCTTCTATCCATGCAAATGCAAATGATCAGGTCTATTCACTGAGTTTACCTGCCAGCTCTCTCGATCAAGCGATTTCAGAACTCGGTGAGCAAACCGGCATTTCGATTTCTATTAATAGCACATTGAGTGAAAACCTGAAAAGTCATCAAATCTCAGGCACACTCAGTGTGGAGCAAGCAATAGCGCAATTGCTCGCTGGTACAAACCTGAAATACTCTAAAACAGATACAGGTTATGTTATCAATGACAATGGTGTCAGCGACCCCGTAGCACAATTACCAGATATGCATGTGAAAGCGGTCGAGACCATAGAGGTATTAGGTCAACCCATTGAGCGCAGCTCCTCCCCGACTGGGCTTGATCTATCCGTTAAGGAAACTCCTCAATCAATCTCAGTCTTAGATGCTAATTTTATTGAATATTATGGGCTAGATGATATAGAGGATGTGCTCAATAATAGTGCGGGTGTTTATCGCTATAAATATGGGACATCAGACGATACACTCTTTTCTTCTCGCGGTTTTTACGTCAATGAATATGTTAAAGATGGCATGCCAGCTGGTTTTTCTCGTGGACAAGAATTTCGCTTAGACAGCGCCGTTTATGACTCCGTCGAAGTACTGCGTGGTGCGGCTGGTTTAATGGCTGGTGCAGGTGAGCCCTCGGCAACTGTTAACCTTATTTCCAAAAAGCCTACTCGTGAGCGTTTATTGAACGTATCAGCTGAACTCGGCAGTTTTAATCACAAACGTGCAGAATTAGACGCCAGCAGCGCATTGACCGAAGATGGTAAATATGCGGCTCGTGTCGTGCTTGTCTTTGAAGATAGCGACACGTATGTCGATAGAGAGGACATCCAAAAGCAAGTCATCTATACCCAGTTTCATGGCTATTTTGGCGCACAAGAGCAAACTGAAGCCGCTCTGACACTTCATCACCAAAAGCTAGACCATAATGGTGTACATTGGGGGGTGCCTATTTTCAATACAGACGGTAGTCGCACAGATCTGCCAAAATCGACCAATTTAGCTTCTCCCAATGCATTTCAAAATAGAGAACATACAGGGTATACATTTAAGCTTTCTCACCAGCTCAACCTCGATTGGCAACTTAACGGTGCGATTTATCATGGTACCAATGATTTAGATTCAATTTTTACTTACTTCGCATTTGCACCAGACCCTCAAACAGGAAAAGGCCTATTTGGTATTGATTCACTGTTTGCCGATGAAGGAGAAGTCACCACAATTACCGCCAGCGCGATAGGTAGAATTGAGCTCCTTGGCCGAGAACACCAGATAAATATTACATATTTAAATAACGAGACAGAGTACACGAATGTAACGTACGAAAAAGAAACCCCTGAGGGTCGCCGTGCTTTCCACCCAATTGATAGCATCTTTAACGAAAATCCTGCTCGCGGCATCAATGCGCCAAACATGAACCAAAAAATCATGGATCGAATGGAAGCCGTCGATGAGGAAACATTGGCACTGAGCACCAATATCGATGTGCATGATCAGGTCAATGTGATCGCGGGTATCAAGTTTTATAAATTCAAACAACACAATAAAAACTATACGTCTTGGCAAGGCCATTCGGCTTCTTCGTCTTCTGATGACGGTGACAGTAAGTACTTAGGTCTGGTATACAGTCCAACCGACACTTTAAACATCTATGCAAGTTACACAGATACATACAAACCCCAACCTGGTTTGGTTGATATTAATCTTGACCCGATTGAAGCCATTACCGGCCAGAACATTGAGCTTGGATTAAAGCTCGCACTATTTGACGATAAGTTTAATATCAACATTGCCGCATTTGATACTTTGCTAAAAAACGTCGCTGAAGCCATTCCAGAATATGCCAACTCAAATCCAATCCGATACCGCCAAGTAGACGGTGCAAACTCAACCGGATTTGAACTTGAAATAGCGGGTGACATCACTGAGAACTGGCAACTTAACGCCAGTTACAGCGAGTTCTCACTTGAAGATCAACAAGGTGAAGACGTTAACAAAGAAGCGCCACGCAAGTTACTGAAGTTAAATACAAGCTATCAATACAACGACTGGCGAGCAGGTATTGGCTTACAGTGGAACGATGACACTACAGTGAATGTATTAGCGCCGCGTGGCGTTGATCTTGGCATACCCGCTGGTACTCGACGTGGTTCACTGGCCGATACCAAACAAGGGGAAACCCTGATTTCAGCTCACCTTGGTTATCAAGTCACCGAACAACTGGATGTGAAGGTGCATGTACGCAACCTACTGGATGAATCTTACTACGATACATACGGGTTTGTACCTAAAAAAGCTGGTTCTCCACGTACTTGGGTTATCAACGCCAACTATAAATTCTAATAACAATAAGGCGGCGTAAGCCGCCAATACGTAACCATCATGATGTATTATTTACTGCCCAGTTTATGGCTATGCGGCGTGCTGTACTATGCGACAAGCACACGACAGAAGTGGCTAACACGCCCCTTATCTGGACGCCTATTGCTACACCTATTTGCACTGAGCCTTTGCCTACTTGCAGTGTGGGGCTTTGTGCAAATAGGTATGACAATCGGTGCCGCACTTACTTATACCCTACTACTAAGTATGTTTGCCCTCGCGGCACCGATTTTTTTAATTCACCATTTTAATCACGCTGTTTGGCCAAGTTTGGTTGTTGCTGTCCTGATTGCCACTACATTACACTTTGTTTTTGGAGGCTTTTATGTGGCATAAAACGTTTGCGGGCTTCATTTTCGGCTTAATAACCATCACCTTACTCCCCAGTAGTTTAATCCATTTTTATAGCGACTTAAGCGCCATCTCTGCCGCTTTTTTCATAACTGTTGGTCTAACTGGTTGGGCATGCATCATGACATATTGCTATGGCGCTAACAGTCCTAAAGCGGCTTGGCTTCGAGGCCTTTATTGCGCTACGCCCGCTGTGCTCATTTATCTGATAGCCTTTTTTACCTAATGGTTTCTTCATGTTTTCTAAAGATACGTTAAAAAACCTCACCCATGCGCACACTTGGCTTGGTTTGATCATTTCTGGCGCACTCATGATTATTTTTGTCTGTGGTAGTCTCTCTTTTTATCGCGCTGAGATTCATCAATGGGACCGATTTCATAACTTTCATAAAGCCTTGCCCACAGAGCAAATCCCCGTCAGTCACGTCATTGATAAATTGCAAGAGCTTGGCTATGACATTCGCTTCAATGACCGAGTCAGTATTGATTTACCCAGCGAAAATAAACCGTTTTACACGGTGTTTTTTCCCGCTATACAAGACGGTAAACGACAATATGTAAACTACAGCTTTGCCGCCGATGATGGCCGTTTACTCGACCTCGATCGCAATCAGTTTTTTCTTGCCGACATGCTGTATCGCATGCACTATCACTTGTATATTCCAAGCATTGGATTTGAACTGGTCGGGATAATTACGTTAATTTTTTTTGTGGTGCTGCTGACAGGGTTACTCATCCACCTAAAAAAAATCATCAGTCATTACTATCAATATCGGACCGACAAAGCCAAAGATAAATACCTTGATGGCCACATCTTGATTGGGGTTACCGCGTTTCCCTATACCTTTATGTATGCACTGACCGGCGTCTATTTCAATCTTGCTTTATTGTTTCAAGCCAGCTTTGGGTTTGCAGCATTTAATGGCGACTTTACCGAGCTAAATAGAGTACTTGGCAAACCAGATGTAATACAACATACAGCCAGGGGCCTAACACTGCCAACGCAACAATATGATGCCTTGATATCACACATTAAAACGCGCTACCCAACACATCAGCTCACCTATCTATTTTCATATGGTATGGCAGACAAAGCCGCTCACGTTGAAGTGATCTTGCGCCAACCTGGTTCATTACATGAATATCATAGACTGCGCTTTGCATTAGATGACTTTACGCAATTGAGCGGTGACACCATTAAGCATCATCCAGCCCAGGCAAGCGCGGCAACGTTTGAAGCGCTACATTACGGCACATTTGGCGGAGATCTCATGCGCTTTTTAATGTTTTTAATGGGTCTCGCGTGCTGTTACTTGATTTTAACTGGTAACTTGATCTGGTTAGAAAAGCGGGCAAAAAAGCGTCAGCAAAGCAAAGTAGGTTTGCGCTTTGTCAGTGCAATGACTTTAGCCCTTTCGAGCGGCGTACTCATCTCAGTTGCCATGTGCTTTGTCATAACACGCTTTTTGTCTGAGTACTTTGCGATGCAAACTATACTTGTGCCGGTATTTCACCTCAGTTGGTTTTTTGCCATGCTCCATGCTTTTGTTAAAAACGCACCGAGGAAAGTCATGATCCAGCAGTTAATAATGGCCGCTTTACTCTTTTTATTGGCACCCGCCTATGATTTATTCAATGGCATGTTGGCCATACGGCCACTATTAATAGCCGACAAAGCGATATGGTGGGTCAATGGCGCGCTTACTACCATGGCAATACTGTGCTTATTAATCGCAAGGCACTACAACAAAGGCACCACAAAGTAACACCTTAATGCCTAGCTCGCCGTCAATGTCGTATGTTGCTCGGCGGGCTAATTATTGATTAGTATTAAACAATTCAATACCATAAGCATGATTTAAACCATATGACTGTGATTGGATGATGCGATTTGTTGTTTTGCTAATATTGGTTGCAGCCCTGCATGTACTTGTACTGGGGTTTTTGACTGACGATAAAAGAGAAGCAACCTCTATAGCGCCTAATCACCTTACAATGACGCTGGCAGAATTACCGCCACCAGCAGCAAAAACACTGCAGAAAAGTGACTTTACGAACACAAACACGCAACAGCACGCCATACCAGATGAAAATGCAAAACCTCAAAAAGTAGTCAGCACTCACAACCCAGAGACAGCTAAACAAAATGATATCAGTGCAAGATCAACACCTGCACAGCAAAAGCAGCTTGCTAGGCCAATTAACGCGCCGCAGCCAGTGTACCCAGAAGATGCAAAAGCCGCGGGTCAACAAGGTGTCGTCACTATCAAGTTTTTGGTCAATGCTCGTGGTGGTGTAGAGTCTCCACACATTGTTAAAAGCAGTGGTTTTGATGCCCTAGATATGGCCGCGAAAAACGCCATTTTAGATTGGTCTTTTTATCCCACATTAGTCAATGAAGAGGCAGTTTCACACTGGTATCAGCAACGTATTATTTTTGAAATAGAAAAAGTCCACATACATACCAATAAAACCATCGAGCCCACCCCATAATGACAAACATATTTATATATCTCAGCCAGTTTGACCCTATCATTCTTGCCATTTTTTTACTGCTTTTAGCCATGTCATGTTTGACTTGGAGCCGAGCACTTCACTTGTGTTGGTCTTTGCTATGTATCAAGCGCCAGCAAAATCACGCAAAGCAACTGTGGCATAAGCAAGAAACATTAATCGCTTTTACTCAAGCACATACATCGCCAAGCCCTAAACTTTTCAAACGCTTTGGTCTGTATTACCACATTGCAAAAGTCGGCAACTTGGCAAAGCAGCAATATATAGATGCCCCAAGTGAACAACTGTCACTGTCTGACTTTCTCGCCAGTCAATTAACGTTATACAGTAAGCGCGCCTTACCTAAATATGGCTTAAACTTGCTTGCGACCACTGCCGCCTGTGCGCCCTTTATCGGTTTACTCGGCACAGTTTGGGGCATTCACTTATCACTGAATGTCATTGGCGAGCAAGCAACGGCAACGCTGACAGCCCTTGCCCCCGCCATTGCTGAGGCACTGATTATTACTGGTGTGGGCATCGCTGTTGCCATTCCAGCGGTGCTGTTTTATAACTTTTTTGCCAAGCAGTATGAGCAGCTACAAACTGACCTCAATTATTTTGCCCAGCAGTGGCATAATTACCTATTAACTGGCCACTCGCCTGCACATTTATCGGGGTCTTAATATGGATTTTAATCAGCAAGATGCACAGACTTCCAGCATTAAAGAGCCCAATATGCTGCCTTTGATTGATGTCATGCTGGTATTACTGGTCATTGTTCTGATCACCTCCCCTTTACTTACCAAAGCGCTTAATGTCGATGTCAGCAATGGACAAGCTCAAGCCGTACAATCTGCACAGCTCACCCTGTCAATTAATGACAAGGGCACATGGCGAGTAAACGGCCAAGCGCTTAACCAAGCGCAAGTCAGACACTATTTAACTGAACAAGCCGAGCAGACTGATTTGAGTGTGCATTTAAATGTGGGCAGTAAAACCCAGTATCAGGATGTGCATAGTTTAATGTCGCTGTTAAACGAGTTAGATATCGATAAAGTCAGTTTTGCAAAGCAAGAAGAACAAAAAAAATAGGCAGGCAGCAACCACACTGCTTGCCTATTGGCTTCTCAAGAAAACTGTACACCTGAACTAAGTCACAACTCAATGTCATCACATCGGTATGCATCCACTATATCCTTGAGCCAGGCCAAAAAGATATTACGGCCTATTACTGTCAAGTTATGCGCTCGTACATGCGCCGCCACTCAACATCATTTTCACTCCAAAAATCTCAATACCTATTGAAAACCGCACTATAATTTTGACTATCACAAACGTTAAACCCTACCGTCCGCATTGATAAACCTGTCGTCCCAAGGAGTAGACATGACAAGATTACCCGACCCCAACCAATATGAGTCAGCTCTACCCAAACTCAACTCTATGTGTATTGTTGGGCATACCACAGACTCCACCGCTAAGATTTGGCTACGCACCTTCACGCCTGGGCAATGGTGTATCGTCCTCGTTGAAGCCGCCCACATAGACACAATCAAAACCCGCCTTAATGAATTTAACTCTCACCCTGATGATGTCTGCTTCAGTGGTGCAGGTATAGTAAAGTACCCAATTGATACAGAAGAAAAATATGACAATTGTGCCTGTGTCACGCTAGAACACTTAAGTCCAGACACTTGCTATCATTACTTTTTATTTGCCTATGGCGATACCCACCAGACTCTGCCGAGAAAAATTGAAAAAGGTTATCGTATCGAGCACACCTTCTATACGGATCAGTCAGGGTTCAATTGGCGTGACTTTAGTTTTGGGTTTTATAGCTGTCACGACCCCTTTGGACAGAAGTCGATTACAGATGGCTTATGGCCAGATCTGTGCGAAGCACTTGAAGCAAGGAACACCCGCTTTGTAATAGGCGGCGGCGACCAAGTCTACTGTGATACCCATGGTAAAAGAGCGCAATCAAAGTGCAAACCGGCTCAACCTGACATTGAAGATTTATGGGATTGGCTCAGCCGCCACAAAAACGCGTTATATGACGCTTATACAGAGCAAGGCACACTCAACAAAGAAGGCGTTATAGACTACTTAGCCAAGCTGTATCGCATCTACTATCGAATTTATTGGAACTTCGGCTCGCAGCAATCGGTATATCGCGCTTACCCTCAATACATGATGTGGGACGACCATGAGATTATGGACGGCTGGGGCTCACTCACCAAAGCGCAGCGCATAGATAAACTCAGTCTCTTTTGGGGATACGATGATGACCATATAAACGCGACCATCGCGCGCTTGGCATACCAAGCCGCTAAGAGAGCTTATTTGGATTATCAGCATTTGCATAACCCAGATACGAATGTGTCGAACAGACACTATGATATCGAAGATAGCCAGCAGCAATGGGACTACGGATTTATAAAAGGCCCTATCGGTGTTTATGTGCTTGATACACGCTCGCACCATGATGTGGAAAACCAACCAGACGGCGCGCGTTTATTAGGCCCAGAGCAAATGATACGCTTTGCACAGTGGCTTAGCGACACAGCAACCAGCGGTGTGAAAGCCATTTTTATTGTCACTGCCGTGCCGGTCGTGCATTGGAATGACGCAGTGATGAATAACATGGACCTACTGTTAAAGATTTTTGGTGCCATGGACGATGCCATTGATGAATGGGGCAATGACACCAACATCAAAGAGCGCAATATCATGTTAGACCATGTGTTTGAGCTATCCCATACCCATCAAGTCCCCATCACCTTTTTAAGCGGCGATGTGCACTGTGCATCTGCCTTCAAGTTCTCATCCCCGACCTTCCCCAACGCCAAGGTGATGAACATCACCTCCAGTGCCATCTCTCGCAAACCACCACCAAAAATGGCTGCCGTTGCCATCGATAGCAGCAAAAAGATGTATCGCTCACCCCATATTGAGATAGAAAACATATTTGAAATGGCAGGGGAAAATAACTTTTTGGTAGTCGATATTTCGGAGCAAAACAATGCCTTGTCGATTATCGCCTACGTCTATCATGGCAAGCCCAATGATGATGAGTTGCAGAGAGAAGAGATAAGGATTATGTAATGTGGCTTTTCAGCATGTGTTGCTGAGCAATCGCGTTGTCGACAGTGCCTTTTCTTAAATTGTGCTACTTACAACTTTCAAATTAATGGGTTAGGGCTGTGTATTGCTTTAACCTTAACGAGGTTCAAGTAGCCTGATAATGCCATATTCAATTAAGCGCTACTTTGAGATTAAAAAGTTCTAGAAGCACAAAAGCAGTTACAGCATTGTGTTGTTGTAACCGCCTCATCTGGACTTAAAGCAGCGTGTTTATTGGCCAGGTTTCTACAACGCCATCATTTGTTTCACTGATAATAACTTGCTTAGACTCATTCACCGCGATGCTTAATACTGAAGCTCGATTTCGACCATCGACTTTATTCGCCATAAACTTTGCAATTAAATCCCCATCTGTAACACGCCAGATCTGCACTTTTTGGTTTGGAGAAGCGGTGAGTAACCACTGATCATTGTTAATAAATGCCGACTGATTAAATTCTATGAAGTTACCAAATGTAGATAAGGACGAGCTTAACTCTTGCGCTTTTAAATCAATAAACTGACGAGCATCCACAGAGTCTAGTACAAATGCTTTAGTCGCGTCTGCATTAAGAGAAACATGGTTGACTCTGGTAGAGAATTTATAAGACTGTAATTCTTTGCCTGTTTGTACATCCCACAGTTTAGCGAATTTGTCACTGGAGCCTGTCATCGCTGTACGCCCATCAGCGGACAGCGCCACGGTATTTACATCTAAGTCGTGTAATTTGTATAGTGCTCGGCTGTTAGTTTTGACATTGATCACTTCCGTTTTGCCGCTTCTATACCCTAACAGCAAAGTTTCGCCGTCATTAGATATCGCAATATCTCTAATAATATTTTCACCACTTGACCATGCGCCTAACGGCTTGCCAGACTTTGTAGAAAATAGGCTGACAGACAGCCTGTTAGATATATAAAACACATTGGCGTTTTCAGCTATCCCTGACAACTCAATATTGCCCTCAGCGATACAGGGAAATACTTTTTTATCTGAGAGGTTACTCCATAGGCAAACTTCATTTTGCCTAGCAATAATAGACAAAGCACCATCATGAGAGAGATCAGATGATTGCACTAACCCTGAGCCATGTTGCTTTTGAGAGCTTGCTGGCGCTTCAAAGTGAGAGTCAAAAAAACAGCCCGTTAATAGTAACGAAAAGGCCATAGCGGATATTTTTTTCATTTTTATATTCCTTTCAATATTAGGCGCTGAGGCCAATAATCTTGTTTCCGAATAAACGTTCACAACTGCAGATATTACTCTTGGCATAATCCAACAAATTATCTGATTGAACAATTTGCTTTGAATCATCGCCGTAATCCATGCCCATAAAGTCGCCAAGCCAATACTCCAAATTAGAAACAAATGGAGTCAGGCCCCGCATTTTGCATGGTGATATTACATTTTTCAACGGCAGATATTTTCTCATTTCTGTTATTCAGTAATCAAAAGGGCTAGAGTCATTGTTCAAACTGACAGCTCTGTAACATGGTTTCTGACTTTCGTCAGAATGACGAGGGGCAGATTATGGCTGAATTTAAAACACCAAGTAAAAGAAGTCAGATTCTTTGATATGAAGGCTTCAGACAACGCCACTTCCCATGCTATAGCGCCTGAGAATAAGCGATTGATGAGCAATGTGCTGGCATTGATGCAAGCTAAGCCATACAAACACATAAATGAGCAAATCAGTACTTTTGAATATGTGTGTAAGTTGCTTATTTTACCTTGCGCAAAAGTAACCTTGCTTCGCAACGTATATTTTGCACCTATGTGCAGATACAACAAAGGGGTGAAGCGATCACCCCAGGGTTGCAAACTTTATTGTTCCAAAACAAAAACTAGCACACCTGCCCACACGCCCAACCACTTGACCATGCGTATTGGAAGTTATAGCCGCCAAGCCAGCCAGTAACTTCGGTGACTTCACCAATAAAGTACAGACCTTTGGCTTTTTTCGCCTCAAAGGTTTTTGAGCTCAGCTCGTCACTATCAACACCACCTAACGTGACCTCTGCTGTACGGTAGCCTTCGGTGCCATTGGGCTTTATTTGCCAAGCAGTTAATGTCGCTGCGATGGTATCAATCTCGCCATGGGTTAGTTGGTTAGCGGGTTTATCCGGTACGCTGTTGTCGTTAATTAGTGCATCAACAAAGCGTTTGGGTAGCAGCTGTCCAAGTAGATTTTTAACAGACTTTTGGCCTTGGTTTTGACGCCAGTCGTGCAGTAGCTCTGCAACGTTTGTATCTGGTAATAAATTGATACTGACCGCCTGCCCTGCTCGCCAAAAAGAGGATATTTGTAAGATTGCAGGGCCCGATAGGCCGCGGTGAGTAAAGAGGATATTTTCTCTAAACTGCGTGTCATCATCACTGGTCACTAGGCTATCGACACTGATCCCAGACAAGCCTTCAAAACGCGCTTTATCGTGGTCGTGCAAGGTAAAGGGTACTAGCGCTGCGGTAGTAGGTAAGAGTTTTAAGCCAAATTGCTCTGCAATTTTATAACCGATTGGCGTTGCACCCAACTTCGGCATGGTTAGGCCGCCAGACGCAACAACCAAAGATGCACAACTAAAGGTATGCTCGGATGTGGTGACTATATATAAGCCTTGCTCGTCACGTTCCACATTAAGTACTTCATTGCGTAAAAAGACTTCAACGCCGGCCCACTCACATTCTGTCATCAAAATATCAACAATGTCTTGCGCGCTGTTATCACAGAATAGTTGCCCAAGTGTTTTGTGGTGATAATTTAAGCCATGACGATCCACCAGCTCAATAAAATCATGCTGGCTGTAACGGCTTAAACTGGACTTTACAAAATGAGGGTTGGCACAGAGATAGTTTTCTGGGCTGGCATTTTCATTGGTAAAATTGCAACGACCACCGCCACTAATGAGAATTTTTCTTCCCACTTTTTTACCCATATCAACAATAGCGACCTTTCTGCCTCTGTAACCAGATTGCGCCGCACACATTAATCCAGCGGCACCTGCGCCGATAATCACCACGTCAAATTGCAACATTGTATACTCTGAAACGAAAAACTTATGCCGCAATTATAACTTTTTTTAAGCTTAAGTGGGAGTTTATAGTTCAAAACACAACCAAAAAAGCATATTTCTATCACTTTTTAGAATATGAGATAAATCATTTACAATCTTTTACAATGGCAAATAATTTATTCTTTGAGAAAGAATATTTTGATAAAGTTTAATAAAAACATAATGATAATGAAATAATAAAGACTTTTATCCATCCCCTTATAACCAAATGAATAGTGTAAATAACAAAACAATACTTTCACATAACCCACAATGAATTTACTTTTGTTAACCACTTGGCGCAAACAGGTTGCCGAGAAAAACAACAAGTAAAACAAGGGTAAAAAAATGACAACAGGAAATTTTAAATTAGCAGCAATATCAATGGCTGTTACAGGTTTACTTTCAGCTAACGCAGTAATGGCAATGCCACAAAATGTTAACGTACAAACAGAAGCATTCGCTCAAGCAGTACCAAGCCAAGCACAACTTGCTCAAAAACTAGAATCACAAAGCGGTTTTGGTACTCAGTTCATCATCAAATATAAAAACAACAACAATGACATCATGTCACTTTCTAGTGCTGATATGTCTGCAACGATGATGAATACACGTGCTCGTAGTTTCGTAAAAGGCTTCAACAGCAAACGTGCAGCAGCAAAAGCGCAGTACGTTCGTCCGATGGCGCTTTCAAACCACCACGTAATGCGTGCTGATAAAAAACTGAGCGCCGCTGAAACACAAAAATTCATGCAAGATATGCTTGCTTCAGGTAATGTTGCGCACATTGAAGTTGACCAAATGCTACAACCGTTTGCAACGCCAAATGATCCTAGCTACAGCTCACAGTGGCACTATTTTGAAGCAGCTGGTGGTATTAACGCACCAGCAGCATGGGACAAAGCAACAGGTAGTGGTGTAGTAGTCGCTGTACTAGATACTGGTTACCGTCCACACGCTGACTTAAACCCTAATATCCTACAAGGTTATGACATGATCTCTAACCTTTCGGTCGCGAACGATGGCGGTGGCCGCGACAGTGATGCACGTGACCCGGGTGACGCAGTTACAGCAAACGAATGTGGTTACACTCACAGCGCTCGTAGCTCAAGCTGGCACGGTACTCACGTTGCAGGTACAGTTGCTGCGGTAACGAACAACGGTGAAGGTGTTGCCGGTGTTGCTTATGACTCTAAAGTTGTACCAGTACGTGTACTTGGTAAGTGTGGTGGCTTAACATCTGATATCGCAGATGGCATCATCTGGGCATCAGGTGGCTCAGTATCAGGTGTACCTGCGAACGCAAACCCAGCAGATGTTATCAACATGAGTTTAGGTGGCAGTGGTGCATGTAGCTCTACAACGCAAAATGCGATTAACCAAGCACGTGCTAACGGCACTGTAGTTGTTATCGCGGCTGGTAACGACAACGACAATGCCAATAACTACAACCCAGGTAACTGTTCTGGCGTCGTAAACGTTGCATCTGTAGGCCGTAACGGTGGCCGTGCATACTACTCTAACTACGGTTCTTCAATTGACGTTGCAGCACCGGGTGGCGCACAGAGCTTTGCAAATGACCCTGAAGGTATCCTTTCTACATACAACTCTGGTAGCAACGCACCTGTGAGCGATAGCTATAGCTACTCTCAAGGTACGTCAATGGCAGCACCTCATGTTGCAGGTATCGCGGCACTTATCAAACAAGCGAAACCAACAGCAACACCAGACGAAATCGAAACCATCCTAAAAAATACGACGCGTAGCTTCCCTGCAACATGTACTAACTGTGGTACTGGTATTGTTGATGCAAGCGCAGCTGTTGATTTAGCACTTGGTAATGACAACACAAACCCAGGTGACAACGTATTAGTTGACGGTGAAGCGAAAACAGGCCTAAGTGGTGCCAAAGATGCTGAAGCTTTCTTCACTTTCGAAACGCCAGCTGGCGCAAGCAAAGTCACCTTCACAATGAGCGGTGGCACAGGTGATGCTGACCTTTACGTTAGAGCGGGTGCAAAGCCAACAACATCTACGTATGATTGCCGCCCTTATGAAGGTGGTAACAACGAAGTATGTACTATTGATAACGCATCTGGCACATATCATGTAATGATGCGCGGTTATTCAGCATATAACGGTGTAAGTCTTGTAGCGAACGCAGAGAGAACAGGTACACAACCTGGTGGTATCACTGAAACAAACCTGTCGGCATCAACAGGTAACTGGAGCCGTCACCAAGTGACTGTCCCAGCTGGTATGTCGAGCCTAACGGTTAAAATTTCAGGTGGCTCAGGTGATGCAGACCTATATGTAAATCCAGGTAGCGCACCTTCGACTTCTACTTATCAGTGTCGTCCATATGAAGGTGGTAATGCTGAGACGTGTACAATCACCAACCCAGCTGCTGGCGTTTGGCACATTGGTCTACGTGCATACCGTACTTTCTCTGGCGTAACACTTGACGCACAGTACAAATAATCCCTAGTTCTTAATGTAACAACACAAAGCCGGAGTCACTCCGGCTTTTTAACTCCCGCGTCAACTACATTAAGACAATAAAAAAGCCAAACATGCGTTTGGCTTTTTGCTTACTCTCACGTTAATCAAGACACATTACGACAGTCCTAAGCTGGCTCTGATCTGCACCATCTGCTGCTCTAATCGATATTGGATCTCACTGATCTGTTGGTTTGACCCTTTTACCTGCGCTTTCATCGTGGCCATAGAGCTGCTAAAACTATCTACCAATTCGGTTTGTTGATTACTCAATGCCATCGCATCAGCAGCAACTTGGCTTGCACCTTGCGCACGCTCAGCAACACCCTCTGAATTGCGTTTTAGCTCTTGCGCATGCTCAGTTTGCTGCTGCGCCTCTTGCGCTAATGCACTTATCTGATTTGATACCTTGCTGGAGTTCTCACTTAAAATGTTTAGCTGAGCATTGATGTCTGTGAGCGAGTCCTGCGTTTGACGGGCAAGTTTCCTCACTTCATCGGCCACCACCGCAAAGCCTCGTCCATGCTTACCTGCACGCGCTGACTCAATGGCTGCGTTCAATGCCAATAAGTTGGTTTGCTCAGCAATGGTATGGATCATCTCAATCACCTTGCCGACATCTTCAACACCCACTAATAATTCATTGAGGCTCACTAACCCTTGATCAACACGGTTTTGAGTGCTTGAGCTGGCTTTAAGCATCGACTCTGCGAACCCGACACTTTGTGTCATTGCATTAAATGTATCGCTGGCGTTATCAGCCACTTGCTGATTGATATTGCTGGCCTCAAAACCAATGGACTTAATTTCATCAAGCTGCTGCTGGTTATGCGCTACCTGTTCATAAGTGTGTTCTGATTGCTGACTAATACTGGCAAGATTTCGATTCATATCCTGCATAAAGTCGTTGATCACTTGCAGCATTTGTTCGCGCTCTTGGGCTTCAACACGCTGCCTTTCAATCAATTGGTTAAAGTATTGGGCGATTTCACCCACTTCAGTATTGGCACGTTTGCACTTAATTTGTTTCAGTTCATTACTTTCAATTAAAAAGGCAAAGCCATCTCGCAAGTTGCGCAGCGGTGTCAGCACTTGACTAAATTGCACCCAATATACACCAACAGCCAGCAATACAAGCAAGCCAATGGCGGCACCAAAAATCGTAAATACTTGAGACTTTAACTCTACCTGACGACGTTTTAACTGCTCACCCGCATCTAACATCAATGCTGATAATTGCTTAATATCATCACGTAATGCTGTGATCCCCGCCTGGCGCTGCTGTGCCTGACGTAAAGTATTTTCTAAATCACGACTAAAACGGTTTGGCCAGCTACTCAATTCAGACTTAATTTCTTGCGCTAAATCTTCAGGCTCTTCCCCTAAAAAGAGTTCATCCTCATCGACCTCTGTCATGATACCCAAATCATCTAGTCGATCGATTTGCGATGCTAGGGTTTGAAGCCGGTTCAGTGACGTGTGTAAGCTTTGTTGTGTTGCTTGGTCGTAGTGCAACACCAATTGGTAGGTATAAATACTTAAATTCGTGGTTTCAAAATAATAATCAGATGCCAATGAGTAATACTCTTCACTCAGCGTATGGCCATTCGCCTGTGCAACATAATTCATCAATGACGACGCAGAACCCGCCATTTGACGCAATGCGTTGTCAAGCAGCGCTAATTCGTTACCTGATAATTTGCCAAGCGCTCGGTACTTCCCCTGAATATCACTATTAATTACATCGAGTTGCTTTTCCATATCCATCATAACATCACTAGACATGGTCGCTAAATGCTGTTTTTTGATGGTATTGATCTGCTCACTGGCGTGATTTAAGTACTGGCTATCACCTGAGCTCAGGTAATCTTCCACCGTACCCGCCAAGTCAATTAAAACGGTGTTTTTAAGCTGTGTATATGCGCTATCTTGCTGATCTAATTTACTAAAGACCTGGCTTGCCCACAATAAGGTAGCCGCAAGAATGATACTGGCAATAGCTAACAACACCGCCAGCAGCCGAGTGAAAGATGAAACACGCATATGTACTACAATCCCAAAAAGTGAATTTCGGGGTCAGCGTATTAACCTTTTATGACATTTTGATGTAAGTTGATTACCAAACAACCAAACCCACATAAAAGCATACTTTTTTAGTATGCTTTTTGTGTACAAAACCTCGACAAGTTAAGGTTAGCCTGCCAGTGCTTACTTCATCGCTGCATTGACATACACATCAAAGCGGTTCTTTTTCGTGGTAATTTGCATACTAGGTGTCTGTGAATTTAAAAACGGCGCGTAATCTGGACGCTTAACGACAACCCGTTTCGTAGCCAGTTGAGTCGCAAAAGGCAATAAGGCATCAGCGTCGTTATCTGCGCCGACTAAGGACTGAAAAACACGCATTTCTTTTTTCACCTGTGCGGATTTTTCTCGGTGTGGAAACATAGGGTCTAAATACACGACATCTGGACGACTCGACTCATCCTGCATTGCCTGTTCAAGTAAAGAATGGCTTGAGCCAAATGCGATATGCATATTCTCTTGCATCCAGATACCAATTTCTGCATCTTGATAAGCACGCTGTAAGCCATCATACAAAAGTGCAGCAACCACAGGGTGCCGCTCATGCATCAACACTTTACACCCTAAAGATGCCAACACAAATGCATCACGGCCAAGGCCTGCGGTGGCATCAAGTACCACAGGCGTTACGCCTTTATTCAGCCCAACCGCTTTGGCAATAGCTTGACCTTTTCCACCACCAAATTTACGTCTATGGGCGCTAGCACCGGTCACAAAATCAACACGAATAGCCCCGAGTTTAGGCTCATCTTTTTTGAATAGTGCCAAACCCGCTTCGTCATAGACCAAACGAAAGTCCTCATCCAGTGCTTTATGTTTATCTAGCTCAAAGCGTTTTGTTAACTCATCTAAATAAGAACGATTTTCTTCAAATGGCGTGTGAATATACAACTGCAGGCTCCTGTCGATTAAGCCTGCAGATTATATCGTTTAATTGATAAAAAAAGAATGCAAGAAAAAGACTGCGGTATCATCTATTAAAATAATTCTATATCGGTTTGTGCTGGCACCTCATCTTCGCCCCAAGGCTTGGCCATTTGATTTAGGCTTTGAATTAGCTCTTGACGTACTTGTGTGATCTCGCCCAATTTGTATCGGATAATTGAGAACTCATCATTCACAAATAAAAAATGTTCACTCAATCTCGCCAATGACACTCTATGTTCTTCTGCCAATGTTGATGTAATAGTTTCATCTTTCACGAACTGCTCAAACTCAGTCACCTTGGCACCATACACTTCACCAATACCGCCGAGCTGCTCACTCAACTGGGCAAACGCTAAGCCAATTTCTTCAACTTTGTTTAAGGCCACTTCGCTCACTTCCATATCTTTTATTTTGGCATTGGTGGCTTCTAAGATGTGTGGTAGCAAATCTTTAAAACGGCCATAGAGCGCAGGATCATCCGTTGGCATATTTTTAATAAGTAGAGATACTTTAGGGTAATTGATAATGGTACGCCGACCAAAGTCGACAAACCGGCTGCCCTCTTTGTTGGTTTCTAACAACTCTTGCTCTATCGGCTGTATTGCCCCTTCCTGAGAAAAGAACACCGCTTGATTGTGATACCAAAATGCCAGTGCGACTTCTAAATTAAGTGGGGTAAAGAATTCTAAAAAGTACTCAGATAATGTCGTCAGATCATGGGCATGATATGACTGGCCTACGTAGCGCATGATTCGACCCATATCACCAGAGTCTGTCATGGCAATCTCTGCGGTGATTTGTGCTCGCTGCATATCTTGCTTGAGTGCCACTGATTGACGCCGGTAATCATCTAATACTTTGATCCGTGCTAATAGTTCAGAGCCTTCAAACGGTTTTACTATGTAATCAGCAGCCCCCGCGTTGTACCCTCGCATACGCTCGCTGATGTCAGACTTTGAAGATAAGAACATCACCGGAATATCAGCGGTGTGCTCACCGGTTTTTAAGCGCTCGCACACTTCAAATCCAGACATACCAGGCATTTCAACATCTAACAAAATAATATCTGGCTGATATTTTATTGCCAACCTTAAGCCTTGCTCGCCATTTTTAGCGTGGATCAATTTGCAATGTTGAGACAGTGACTGCTCTATAACATGGTGAATGAGCTTGTCATCGTCAATGGCAAGCACTAAATTTGTCATATGGCTTTCCCTACAAGATCAGGTCTTTACCAAAGCATAGACGGAACTTCTTATTTTGCGAGTGCAAAAACAACAAAGCGCCCAATCGGGCGCTTTGTTAATTAGACTATGACAGTCAGGTACTAAGCGGCTTTACCTATACCACTGTGACGCAACAAAGCATCTACTTGCGGTGCACGACCTCTAAAGCGCTGGAATAACACCATTGGCTCTTCAGAACCGCCCATCTCAAGGATATTTTCCATAAAATCTTTACCTGTTTGCGCGTTAAAGATCCCCTCTTCTTCAAAACGAGAATACGCGTCTGCAGATAACACTTCTGCCCATTTATACGAGTAATAACCCGCACTATAGCCGCCCGCAAAAATATGGCTAAAGCTATGCTGGAAGCGATTAAATTCAGGCGCTTTAATAATGGCGACTTGCTCTCTCACTTTATTCAATCTCGCTTGAATTTGACACGCTTCACCCTGCTGATAATCGGCATGAATATGGAAATCAAACAGTGAGAACTCAATCTGCCTTAGCATTTGCATTGCTGATTGATAGTTTTTAGCAGCTAATAACTTATCTAATAGCTCTTTTGGTAATGGCTCACCACTTTCGTAGTGTCCAGATATAAAGCTCAGCGCCTCTTCTTCATAGCACCAATTTTCTAAAAACTGGCTTGGTAGCTCTACCGCATCCCATGCAACACCATTAATGCCCGCAACAGCAGGTGCATCAATTTGCGTTAGCATGTGGTGAATACCGTGACCAAACTCATGGAATAAAGTCGTTACTTCATTGTGCGTGAATAGCGCAGGCTTATCACCAACTGCTTTATTAAAGTTACATACCAAGTAAGCAACCGGTGTTTGCAATGTGCCATCTGACAATGTGCGGCGACCCATACAATCGTCCATCCAAGCGCCACCACGTTTGTGCTCACGTGCATATAGGTCTAAATAGAAGTGACCGCGCAGTACGCCATTGTTGTCATGAATAGCAAAAAAGCGTACATCTTCGTGATAGCTGTCAAATTCACTCTCTTCTGTCACTTTAATTCCGAACAAGCGGTTAACGGTTTCAAATAAACCATTTAAGACGCGGTCCGCTGGAAAATAAGGACGTAATAACTCATCTGAGATAGCATATTTGGCTTGTTTTAGTTTTTCACCGTAATAGCCATAATCCCACGCTTCTAACTGCTCAACTTGATGTTCATCTTTGGCAAATGCTCGCAATTCATCAACCTCTTGCTGCGCTTGAGGCTTAGACTTTTTCGCCAAATCATTCAAAAAGTCAAAAACTTGTGCTGGTGTTTCAGCCATTTTGGTTGCCAGCGACTTATCCGCAAAACTATCAAAACCTAATAGTAGAGCCAATTCGTGACGCAATGCTAACTCTTCAGTCATGATCGCTGAGTTATCAAACTCACCACCATTTGGTCCTTGATCTGAAGCGCGTGTTACAAATGCGCGATACATTTGCTCACGCAAATCGCGATTATCTGCATACGTCATAATAGGTAGGTAAGAAGGAATATCTAGCGTAAATACCCAGCCTTCAAGCTCTTTTGCTTGCGCTGTATGCGCAGCTAGGGCCAATGCAGACTCTGGCAATCCACCTAAATCAGCTTCTTCAGTGACATGTAAATGCCATGCTTGGGTTGCATCCATCACATTGTTACCAAATTTTGCGCCAAGCTCTGAGAGTCTGGCACTTATCTCACCGTAACGTTTTTGTCCGGCTTCATCCAAGGCAATCCCTGTTAGTTTGAAATCTCTTAGCGCATTTTTAATGGTTTTTTGTTGTGCTGTACTTAAGCGCTCAAATTCATCGCTTTGTTCAATTGACAGATATGCTTGGTATAGACCTTGGTGCTGACCAACATACGTTGAATATTCTGAGATCAGTGGAAGGCACTCATCGTATGCTTTTCTCAACTCCTCATTATTCACTACAGAGTGCATGTGAGACACTGGGGACCACATTTTAGATAACCTATCATCTGCATCTTCAAGAGGCTGAACAAAGTTATCCCAAGTATGTTGGGGCTGCTCAAGTACCGTATCAATGGTTTTTCTACAATGCTCAATCACTGATTTTAATGCAGGTACAACATGCTCAGGCTTTATTTTTGAAAATGGCGGTAGTCCTTCAAGGCCAATTAACGGGTTACTCATAGTGTCTCTCTTAATTTTTTATTTCCTGAATAAACTTGAAATAAGGGCTAATAGCGCAAATACAAGTAAAACTTACTAATCTAGTTGAAAGTTATGGCGTATAAAAGCTGTCATACTAAGACTAGTTCAGCGAATTCAGAAGAGGAAACATTATGGCTCAACATTTTGACTACATTGCCATTGGCGGTGGTAGCGGTGGTATCGCATCAGCAAACCGAGCGGCAATGCGTGGCGCAAAGGTCGCCCTTGTCGAAGCAAAACACATGGGGGGCACCTGTGTGAACGTTGGCTGTGTGCCTAAAAAAGTAATGTGGCATGGCGCACAAGTTGCCGAAGCCATCAAGCTTTATGCACCAGATTACGGCTTTGACGTTGAGCTAAAAAACTTTAATTGGGCAAAGCTGGTTGAAAGCCGTGAAGCTTATATTGGTCGCATCCACCAAGGGTACAACAAATACCTTGCCAATAACGGCGTCACTGTGATCAATGGCTTTGCCAAGTTTATTGATAACAAAACCATTGAAGTCAATGGCGAGCAATATACGGCAGATCATATCTGTATTGCAGTCGGTGGTCGCCCAAGTATTCCTAACATTTCAGGAGCCGAGCACGGTATTGACTCAAATGGCTTCTTTGAATTAAACGAACAACCTAGACGTGTTGCGGTCATTGGCGCAGGTTACATTGCCGTAGAGCTTGCTGGTGTACTACACAGTTTAGGCACAGAAACACACTTATTTGTTCGTAAACATGCACCACTGCGTAACTTTGACCCAATGGTTGTTGAAACACTCACTGAGGTAATGGAAAAAGAAGGCCCAACGCTTCACACCAATTCAACACCAAAAGAATTAATCAAAGAAACAGACGGCTCAGTGACATTGCACCTTGAAAATGGTGAATCACACACGGTTGACCAAGTGATTTGGGCGATTGGCCGTGAGCCAGTGACAGATAAAATTAACCTTGCAGCAACTGATGTCGACATCACTGATAGAGGCTTTGTGAAGGTGGATGAATGGCAAAACACCTCTGTGCCGGGTATTTATGCTTTAGGCGACATTATGGAAGGCGGCATTGAGTTGACGCCAGTTGCAGTCAAAGCAGGTCGTATGCTGGCTGAACGCTTGTTCAACCCTGAACTGCCTAACGCAAAAATGGACTACAACCTAGTTCCGACTGTGGTATTCAGTCACCCGCCAATCGGCACCATCGGCCTAACAGAGCCAGAGGCAAAAGCGCAATACGGTGAAGACAATATCAAGGTTTACAACTCTACTTTTGCAGCCATGTACACGGCGGTCACTCAGCACCGTCAACCATGTCGCATGAAGTTAGTCTGTGCAGGCCCTGAAGAGAAAATTGTTGGCTTACACGGCATTGGCTTTGCCGTTGATGAGATGATCCAGGGCTTTGG
This sequence comes from Pseudoalteromonas luteoviolacea, assembly GCF_001750165.1. NCBI lineage: Bacteria > Pseudomonadati > Pseudomonadota > Gammaproteobacteria > Alteromonadales > Pseudoalteromonadaceae > Pseudoalteromonas > Pseudoalteromonas luteoviolacea. The sequence goes on along the minus strand of NZ_CP015411.1, from coordinate 906,362 downwards.
TGTAGCAATGAAGATGGGCGCAACCAAAGCAGACTTTGATTCTGTTGTCGCTATCCACCCAACGGGCTCAGAAGAGTTTGTTACTATGAGATAAATCTGAAGTAATAAAGCTGACCGAGTTCGGCCAGCTTTATTTTAGAGTGACGAAATTAACACTGAGTCCACTCCAATTAACCTTATATTTCAGGCCTGATACTTTATAAAAAAATAGAGGTCATCTATCTAAAATACAGAGCTCAATAAAAAGTTTAATTTTAGTTTAACCTATCAGAGATAGAGTATTTCTTAACCGTTAAATTATTCAATACCAACTTTATCAAATAAAGAATAAAAAAAGGTAAAGCAACTCCGAAAGTTAGAACTACTAGTATCTGCCAAAGAAGAATTGGAATAAGTACGTCAGTAAATTTTAAATTAATATTGAATTTATACATTTTATTGCCACTGGAAACAAACATAATTGCAATGCCACCCGGTTTGACCTCTTACTCTGGTACAAGTATGTCCATAATTATTACATACTGGTACATCGGGCTTCCCACCATATCCTTCAAATACTTTGAGCATTCTGTTTGCTGAGCCAGAGTTAGAGTGCTCTGTTCTAGTAGATGATTTCGGTTTTGATAGTGGGATATCATTACAGTCACCGTCGGTGGCTGTCGTCACAACAAATGTTTCTTTGTCAAAATCCATGTACCCCTTCATAAACCCACCATCAGCAGTTTGTAATCTAAAATTATTAGGTGATAGTATATTTAAAGTGCTCCCTGCCATTGATACAAAAGAGTTTGATGAACTTTCCATAACAGAAGTAAACTGAGTATATTTGACCATTGCTACCGCAATATGCCCATATGGATCAGCACTTATTTCTCTTCTCAAGTTATGAAATAGAACTCTGCGCTCTCTAGAGTTATTAACATAATTGTGTGCCGTTTTATAATTTTCAGGTACTTCTTTAGCCACACATTGATTATTACTAGCAAATGAACTTCTACTTCTCTTTGCTGACACGTTCAACTTTTTACTAACTCTCCCACTTTTATCGAGTAACAAAGTTGAATTCTTGTAAAAAGTTTCTGCTTTATTTTTGGCTTTTACATAGTTTAGAAATGCAGTATGTACATCTCGAGGGACATCAGACTTAAAAGAATCTGTAATTGGAATATTGTCGTCAATTAGACGTTCGTAAAGGACGTATTTATATGACTTTAAATTGTGCTCATCAAATACATAAACATCTGTGCTCGAATTTCGCTTGACAGGCGCACTTTGTGCTTTTTGCTTTACACTATTTATTGAGCAATTGTTACAGGTTTTAATGTAAGTAGCTGAGAAAGATGAGTTAGAAAATAGAATTAAGATAAATGCTATTAAAGTAGATTTTTTCATATTACCTCCTGTAAAAAAAATCGGGTACATCATATATATAAAAAAGATAATGTAAAGGCTTTGTTTCCTAAACAATTGAACTTCAAGCCTTTGCTTTATCGAAAAAATATATCGTAACCTGTAACTTCCCCAGCTTTAGTGCGGTACTAAATACTATAAATATAAAGTCTGGAGAGCCACTTTACAGACCTCAAAAAAGTCCAAATTTCTTTGCGATTTTTTCCCTCTGTGGAAAAGTCCTCTAGACTCGGTGGGATGTAGGTCTCCAGATTACTTCCAGTTCTGGATGTTAACATTTCAAGAACACTATGAGATAACGATATTAAAAGCCAACTGACCTGCTCAGTTGGTTTCTTTATGCTTCGATATCGCTACCTGCCACACAGCACCTATCTCTTTTAATACTGCTTTTACCACTGGGTTATTTAGCGCTGACGATTTCGCCACTAAATTTAAAGGTAACTCAAAATCCAACAAAGTGAGCCGCTGTGCTTGTTTGGCTGCAACCATAACTTGCGCCACATCCAACTCAATAAAACTGACGCCAACACCATTTGCAACCAAGCTTGCACGGGAGGCGTTATCTGTGCTTTGCACCTGTGATTTCACTGGCTGATTTACCTTCTTTTTCAGGGCTACATCAAACGGGCAATGCTCACCGACGCTTATCCAAGGTAACTCTGCAAGATCGTATACGCTATGAACCGTCGAGACATCAAATGAGGTAGGCACTATCGTGGTAATCGCCTGTTGCGCTAACTCGATATGACACAATGCTGGGACACCATCACCATAAACAAATCCGCCATCCAACTCACCACTAACTACTTTTTCAAGGATTTGTCCTGTGTTCAGGGCATGCAATTCCAGTTCAATACCTGGGCAGCGGTCAACCAGGGCATTGACCAGTTCAGCAACACGTAATGTACTCGCTTCTCGGTTTAAGCCCAGTTTAAAGGTGCCGATTATTTGTTCTGCGTTTGCTACCGCCAAGTTCACCATGTCTCTCGCGCTATCTAAGGTTTTTTGCGCTTGCAGACGAAGCTGCTCGCCTTTTGGCGTCAAACGCATCCCTTTGCTGGTACGCTCAAACAAGTTCGTTTTAAGTTCATCTTCTAATGCTCGAATATGTGCACTGACTGCGGGCGGTGTAGTAAATAACTGTTTTGCGGCTTTGGTTAAGTTGCCCGTTTCAGCGACCACCACAAATGACCTTAAATGATAAAACTCCATGTGCTCAACCTAATTTGATGCTGTACCACAAATATACAACATACAGGCTTCAAGGCCTATTCACAAAATGCGAATACGGTGTTCAGAAATGATGAATTTACCCACTTAATACCTCCTAGTAGGCTTTAGCTACACCAACGAAACAGGAGAAAGATAGATGGCCAATGTACATGTAAACAATACCGCAGAACCAAATGAGGCTCTGGCGCATTTTAGCGCAAAATTACACTGTGAAACGGATTGCAGTGATGTTTATGCCGATATCAAACAGGGCATACAGAATTTTGTGTTAGTAGATACTCGCTCAGCACAAGCCTTTACTAAGAGCCATGCAATTACTGCAATCAACATACCCAATAGCGAGATCACCGCCGAACGTATGGCACCCTTTGCGCCCGATACCTTGTTTGTTGTGTACTGCTGGGGGCCGGGTTGCAACGGCGCCACAAAAGCGGGCTTTAAATTGGCTCAGCTCGGTTACAAAGTCAAAGAGATGATTGGCGGGATCCACTATTGGGAAGACTTTGAGCGATATCCGGTCAATCGGCATTTAAGTGACCCACAACAATAACCACTTGGGGCTTGTGATGATCACAAGCCCTAACAATAGGAAGTATAATGACAGTCAGTATCATACCAGCAACCAAAACACATCACCCGCAACTGCTCAGCATGTTCGTTGCACATGCACACCTTGAACAGCATACACTTCATATTGATGACCAACTACAAACCATGGACACGCTTGATACGCTCCCAATCGAGCTATTTATCATTGAGCTTAAACACACCACCATCGGTTATTTCAGTATCATCCCGCAATTTTCAACCTGGGATATGAAAGAGTACCTATATCTAGATTGTTTATTTATTCAGGACACCTATCGCGGTATGGGGATTGGGAAGTATGTGATCCACTATATTTTCAATCTAGCAAAAAAGCGAGGATACCAACAAGTACAATGGCAAACGCCTGACACTAACCAAAGTGCAATACAGTTCTATTTAGCACAAGGCGCCAAACCCAAAGCTAAACACCGTTTTTTTTACACCATAGGTGAGTAATTCAACCCACAGGCACGCCGACCATTAACTTTTTCATAAAATACTAATTTACCCCAAACATACAACCAACTTCCGATATTGTATGACAGAATAAACGAGTATCCTCAATCTAAAATAAAGACAAATCAATACCCTACAATCTCAAGGAACTCTCATGACCATAAAACCACTCGCAGCAGCATTAGCCTGTACTTTTATCTCAGTGGGCAGTTTTGCCGCTACCAATATCGCGCAGTTTATTGACAGCCAAGGCAATGCAAATATCAATACATCAGCACCAACACCTTATGTGTTTAACCAAGTTGATATTGACTCGGTCAAAATCACGCAACAAGGGAGTAAATTTTTTGTCGAAGATGCAGGTATTTATCGAGTTAACTATTCTCTAAGCTGGCGAACATCAGGCGTTGGCGCATCAGCAAGACGCCAAATAAAAACATATATTTTAACCAATGGAACTGATATCTCTGCAACCTCTTATGAGTATGCACGTATTGAGAATTACGCTGAAAATGCCACCAACCAAGGCAACTTTTTACTTGAACTCAATGCGGGTGACTATATCGAGCTTATCCACACAGCTTCTTCTGAAAACTTAAATGAAGCACTCTCTAACCCAGGTGAAAGCTGGATTGCATTAGAATTTGTAAGCACCCGTGAAGACAATGGTAAATATCCAAAGTCTTGTTTAGAAATAAAGCAAAATGCACCTGCCAGTAAAAGTGGCACATATACCATAGATCCAGATGGGACAAGCGGGGAAGCACACTTCGATGTGTACTGTGATATGGCCACTGAAGGCGGCGGCTGGACCATGATCTCTAAGTATTCAGGTATTGGTGGTCAATGTAACTATCCTGACTTTAACGCCTGTAACCTTGAAGGCATGTCTCATGCGGGGTTAAGTCAAAGCGCAAAATTAAATCACAATGCCATCATCGCACTTGTTGATGGACGTAGTGATGCGCTCTTCAGAGCAAAAAGCACCTTTGATGACACAGTGATCAAAAGAGTCGATGGCAAAGACCCATTTGCCACCGTGGCGGTTGGTGACAAATTTGCTTGCCGAGACATTGCCAAATCCAACTGGCACAACTATTCAATTGATGGTCTAGTACATTACCCGACACGTTTAACAACTTGGACGACAAATCTAACTTATGTTGGTAAGAGCGATCAAGTAACCCAGTGTGGTAACGGGATCACCTTTGAAAGTGAGCGTTTCCCTGCACTACATGCCATTGATGCAGGCTCCACGAGTGCACCGACAGTGCAAGGGGCGTTTTACATCAAATAAGTATGCATCAGGTCAGGCAATACGCCTGACCAGCCCACCGCTCTATTTCCCTATCATAGGCTTAAGTTCATACGCTGACTTTCTACTTGATATCCTCTACCCGAACATCAGAATAAAAATTCCTCACAATGTGTAAATGACGAACTAATTCGCTCTCAAACTGCTCATTATTTCTCTGTGTTTAAGGCTTGGCTGGTAAATACCCGCTAAAAACTGGGTGCAAATAGACAAATATAAAATTGACCACAATACTCAAATTGTCATCAAAGTTATTTAAGCGACTATGAAGCAAGCTAGGTCATTCTTCTTTTTACTCTTTGGCATCCTCAGCCATACCTTATATGCCAACACAGTGGAGCACAAACTGATCGTTTCAATGCACCCGCTTGAGCCCTTTGTCTATATTGAAAACGGCAAAGTCACCTCAGGTTTTGTCGCAGATATTTACAACCAAATAGCAAGCCGGCTTTCTCATTACCAGCCTGTGCAAGTCAGCTCCTTTGCTCGTGGATTAAACATATTAAAACAACCTCCAAAAAGAGTCATATCACCTTCAGGTAAAGTCACTTTGTACCATAGGGCACACCTTATAGTCGCCAAGACCCCTGAGCGGCTCCCCTCCTTTAAATGGGTTGGACCCTTTTTATTTGACGGGTCTGTTTTGTATAAACGCTCAAGTGATAAGAGGGTATTCAAACAGTTGGGAGACATTCGCCGCCACCAAGCAACCTGTGTATCACAGCGCAAAGTCGCGGATACAGAAATATACAAACAATATCAGATCCCATTTCACGAAACAGACAGCCAACTTGAAGCCATCCAATTGTTATTGCAGCCTAGAAGCCGCTTTGACTGCACAATAATTTCTCTCATGAACACTCGGGAAATACTCGCATCTTCTGGCTACTCACTTGATGCACTGACCCCCATGTCTATTCAGCTATCTCCACACGCCGTTTTTATGGCTTTTTCCGCTGAAACACCTAATGCGATCGTCACAAAGTGGCAAACTGCACTCGATGAACTGGATGCGCAAGGTCTGCGACTCACCTACATTCAAAGGTATGTGCCTTTTTATACAAAAGAGCTCGAACTCATGCTGCGAGGCGCACTGAATAATCACATACAATAAAGTATCAGCTTTCTTGCGTGAGGAGCGTAATAATTACACTTAAAATAAAAAACACACCAACTCTAAAAATAAAAAATATCAACAAAACCCAAAGTCACATAAATAAATTCAAAATAAAAATTAAACATATGAAATAAAAAAGCTTTTACCACAACAAGAAAAACAAATTGTTACACGACTTTAATTATCACACTCAAAAAGTTACACTACTAACTATTAGAGCTCTAATAATAAGGGCTTCTGTCAGCAACACAGGCAATGAGGAATATATGAATATTTGCGAAGCATCGCTGTTATTGCCTATCAACAAACAACTCAAGTCTCAGATAGATGCTGGTCTATGAGTTGCCTATTTCTTTTCATTTTTAGCCAAGCAAAATAATTTGTAGTCTAATAAATAGAGTCTCACTATGAAAAAAGACAACACTTCGCTTAATCTCCCCGTTTTTTACAGCGCCTCAGCGATTGTAATGGCGTTGGTGATTTTTGCCGTGATCAGCCCCTCAACCGCCTCATCACTCTTTTCTGTTACTCAATCAGCCATCACCCAAAATGGCAGTTGGTTTTATGTCTTAACCGTCGCCATTATTTTGGGCCTAGTCGTGTATTTAAGCATGTCACGTTTTGGCGAGATTAAATTAGGACCTGACCACTCCGACCCCGATTATAGTTTTTCTACTTGGCTGGCCATGTTATTTGCCGCTGGCATGGGAATAGGTTTAATGTTTTTTGGTGTCGCAGAGCCCGTGATGCACTTTGTCTCGCCGCCGTCTGCAGACACAGGCTCTGTTGAAGCCATCAAAGAAGCCATGCGGATCACCTTTTTCCACTGGGGGTTTCATGCTTGGGCCATCTACGCCATCGTGGCGATGATTTTGGCTTACTTTAGTTACCGACATAAACTACCACTGACGTTGCGCTCAGCACTTTACCCGATTATTGGTGACAGAATTCATGGCTGGATGGGCCACGCTGTCGATGTTTTTGCCGTTGTCGGCACAGTATTTGGTGTCGCGACCTCTTTGGGGTTAGGCGCTGCACAGGTCAACTCTGGACTAGCCTACTTGTTCTCTTTTGATGTCTCGGTGCAAAATCAAGTCATCATTATGATCACGATTACGGCACTGGCATCTATCTCCGTGGCGACGGGGTTAGATAAAGGCATTAAAATTCTATCCCAGACCAATATGATACTCGCTGTAGTACTGTTAGCCCTAATCTTCTTTATTGGCCCAAGTGTGTTTTTACTGCAAGCATATGTACAAAATGTCGGTGATTACTTGTCGGATATTGTGTCTACTACGTTCAACCTATTCGCGTATGAGAAAAAAGATTGGATTGGCGGCTGGACCATTTTTTATTGGGGCTGGTGGCTTGCTTGGGCGCCATTTGTTGGCCTCTTCATCGCGCGCATATCAAAGGGCCGAACTATTCGAGAGTTTGTTATTGGTGTCACCTGTATTCCGACCGCATTCACCTTATTGTGGATGACCATATTTGGTAACTCGGCACTGGCAATGATTTTTGAGCAAGGCATGACAGGGATCTCAGATATGGTTAGCAACAACTCTGCCGTTGCCCTATTTGTATTTTTAGAAAACTTCCCTCTGTCTGAGTTTTTAATCGGCCTATCTATCATCATGATTGTGGTGTTTTTTGTCACCTCTTGTGACTCAGGTGCCATGGTGATCGACATGCTGTGCTCAAACGGCAGCAATAATACCCCGCTTTGGCAACGATTATTTTGGTCGATTGGGGTTGGCGTTGTCGCCGCAGCGCTGAGCTTAGCAGGTGGACTTGATGCGCTGCAAACACTGACCATCGTCAGTGCGCTGCCATTCTCAGTGGTGTTGCTCGTCGCCTGTTATGGCCTCATTCGCGCGCTGCGTATTGACGATGCCAAACGCAGTACACACACCATGCCGATGACGTTTGACAACCAAGTCAATGATGAGCAGACATGGCAAGAAAGCCTTGCGCTACTTATCGCAACGCCTGCTAAAGGTAAAGTTGATAAATTTATCTTAAAAGAGGTCAAGCCTGCGCTGAAAAAAATCAGGGATGAATTTGAAAGCAACCAAGTCGAGGCTGAAGTCAAAGTAAATAGCGCTGCGGTTATTCTTACGGTTCACCACGGTGACGAGCACGACTTCATTTATGGTGTGTATAAAAGTGAAGCCTTGCAACCAGACTTTACGCAAAGTGATGTCACAGACAGTGACTCGTATTATCGCGCCGAAGTGTATCTCAGTGAAGGCGGCCAAAACTATGACATCATGGGTTGGTCAGAAAGCGCCATCATCAGCGATGTATTAGCGCAATATCAAAAGCATCTTCACTTTTTAAATGTGCTGCGCGAGTAGCACAGTTACTTTCCCGATTCGGTTTGGTTCATCGGTGCTATCTCAAGCACCGGTGCCGCATCGAGTTCATTTGCATCCATCATGGTGGCAATCCGCTGCATAGATGAGAGTAACAAAGATTGCTCCCATTCCTCTAACTCACAAAAGTTTTGTATAAAGTGCTCCTGCAATGGCTGCGGTGCATCAATTAATAAATTCTTCCCTTGTGGAGACAAAAACAGACTCACACGACGTTTATCTTGTGCGCTGCGAACCCGCTCTACCAAGCCTCGGTTCTCCAAACGATCAAGTATGTTGGTCACCGTCGCGGCACTTAAATTAACATGCTTCGCAATTTGGCTAGCCGTGACGCCTTTTACACGCGCAATCTCTTGCATAATCAACAGTTGTGGACCAGTCAAACCCGATGACTTATTAAGTTGCTTTGAGTGCAAGTCAATCGCGCGGATCACCTTTCGAATTGAAACTAAAAGTTCTTCGTACTTTTCCATTTATTAGCGCTACCTAACAATACCAATTTGGCCAGTATAATCCCTTCAGTGACGGTGAACCACTAGAAATCACAATCAGTCTCAACAGCCCAACGACAACAAACACACACTAGTATTCAGCCAAGTTAGTATTAAACACCTGCACTTGGCGATAATGGCTAAATTAATAACCCGCCGTAAAGACTTTCCCCACATACGTCGCCGACTCAGCCTCATTAATTAGCGCAATTGCAAAGTCCTGCCATGAAATATGCGACTTACCCGCCTCATCAACCAATAACTCGCCCTCACTGACTCTAAACTGTTCGGTACGAGCGCCTTCACCGATCGATGCCGAGGGGCTCGCATAACTCCAACTCTGATTTTCATGTGCTTCACAATGTTGATATTGCTCAAAGCAGGCTTGAGCGATGTCTTTCCATGCTAGGGGGACCAGCGACGTATCGTTTAAAACCAGATCACCGTTCGAGTTGGGAACCGTCAAGCAAGCCGCGCCACCAACAAGTAATAAACGTGTACGTGTCTCACGTAAGCCTGTCAGTAAAGACTCAGCAATATCGACAAGTTGCTTTTCCTGCCCCGCCGTTGGTCTGGTTGCACTGATCACCAAATCTTGTCCTTCACTCAAGCGGATCACATCTTGAATGTCATTCACATCACCCACTTGCGCATAGGCTTCAGCAGGTAGCTGTGACACTTTTCGCACATCTCGCGTTACTGCCGTCACTTGATGTCCTCGTGCAATTGCTTCATTGACGACCGCTTGACCTATATTACCTGTGGCACCAAATACTGTGATACGCATGTACTTCTCCTTTCAATCTATGTGCTTAAGAAACACCTCCACTTTAAAAGTATTTTGAATCGCAGGAATTAACCTAGGTTTATTTCTGCAAAAAATAAAAATACAAAGGAATAAACCTAGGTTCATTACAACCTGTCCCTTCACGATTAAGCTGGGCACTCAATGAAAACAAGGAGTAAGCACCATGACTGACATGCAAATCGTAAACGACTATTTGGCTGATTTAGCACTTACCGAGCATCCATTTGACGCGGACTTTTTAGCGCAGCTGCAAAGCCGACATGTGGCCAAACATACATTCAACAGTGTATCAGCAGTGTTAAAACACCCCTTGCCTTTGGAGGTCGACCATCTGTTCACTAAAATCATCCAGAAGCAATTTGGTGGATATTGTTTCGAACATAACAAGCTGGTTTTTCATGTCCTGAAAAATTTAGGTTTTGAAGTAAAACTGCTGCTCGCCAAGGTGGTATACAACCGAGATGTAGAAGTGCCAAGAACTCACAGAGCAACGCTCGTCACATACCAAGGTACACAGTATTTACTCGATGTTGGCTTTGGACCGCAAGGTGCGGTATTCCCGCTTAAGCTGGTGTTAGATGTACCACAGCAACAGGGGCACATGACCTATCGCATAAGTCAAAATAAAGCCCAAGAGTATTGTTTTGATGTATTAAAAAATGGGGAATATTTCACACTCTATACTTTTGATCTTAATCATTATAGCGAAGCAGACTGCGAGCTAAGTCACTTTTACTCTCACAAGCATCCTAATGCCGCTTTTGTAAACAACTTGGTTGTCAGTAAAAAAGCACTGAATGAAACACACTCGCTGAGAAATGGTGAATACCACCATATTACCGCTAGCCACACCGACGTCACCGAAATTGATAATACCGAGCAACTCCACCAGCTGCTTACAGGGGTGTTTTCGCTCAATATTGATGAGGCAATCTCCGCCTATTTGTTCAGCAAGTTTGCAAAGCCTGCACAACTAAGCTGATCACTTTACCGAGGTGAAAATTATGAATCACGCACTCGCTCAGCCCATACTCCTGCTTGTATGGATCGGCTTACTCTCCTCATCGTTTGTGGTGTCTGGCAAAGTGCTGCCTTACGCCAGTCCGATTGCAGCGACTTGCCTGCGATTTATCCTCACAAGCCTTTGCCTCGCGCCGCTTGTTTGGCGCTCTAACAACGTCAAACTAACCGCAAAGCAATTCGGGCAATACACTTTGATCAGTGGTTTTTTAGTGCTGTTTTTTGTCGGCTTGTTTGAATCTTTAAAAACCATTACCGCAGAAAAAACGGCGGTCATCTATACCTTACTGCCACTCATTAGTGTGCTTTTGAGCTTTATGTTTATGGGCATTAAAACCCGCATTAGCCAATTACTCGGTTTTTTGATTGGCACCGTCAGCGCTATCTGGATGCTCACAAATGGGCAGAATAACCTGCAGGCTCTAAGCAATTGGCAATATGGAGACTCTATATTTTTAGCTGCCTGTTTTTGTCTCGCAATACACGTACTTTTGATAAAGAAGTGGGCAACCAAACAGTCAGCCCTGACAAGCACATTTTATATTGCACTCCTTGGTAGCCTGCTGCTTTTACCCATTATGCTGTTTTATGGTGACCTCACACATTTAGTTTGGCAGAGCCACACATTTTGGACATGGCTCATCTACTTAACTTTGTTTACGACACTGGGCACTTTCTTTTTGCAGCAACACTTATTAAAAAAGGTGAGCCCAAATGCTTTTTTAGCCATGACCTATTTGGTGCCCGCATTTGTGCTCTTTTTGCAAGGCGGATTGCCCCAGTTGATACTTATCATACCCGCTGTATTAGTTGCATTTTTTGCACTTTACTTGATTACGCGTGCGCCCTAACATGTTCCTATAAAGTCGTATCATCAAGGAATGTCGTTTGAACATACAACACAAACTCGCGGATTTCGTCTCTTTTTTCAGTACCGACGCAAAGCCACTTTGCGCCGAAGATTTTCAAAAGTACGGCTTACAGAGCAAGCTCAAACACTATCCAAAAAATGCTTTGCTGATGAGCCAAGGCTGCCCCGCCCCCAACTTATTTTTTATCACGCAAGGAGACGTACGCTACTTTAACGTCTCTGCTGAGGGGAAAGAGTTTACGCAAGCCTTTGCCAGCGCACCTTGTATCGCTGGTTCTACTCGCGCTATGACACAAGATACGCCCGCATTATTTAGTATTGAAGCTTTAGATGATGTGATCTGTCTTGAGTTTGAATGGCATTCTTTCTTTCATACCATGAAAGCACACCCGGGGTTTTTAGAAGCTTATACGCACTTACTGGAAAACCTATTTATCAAAAAAGAAGAACGAGAATATGCCTTTGTTCATCACAGTGCAGAGCAAAGGTATTTAAACTTTATTGACCGCAATCCTGAGCTCAGTGAACGCGTACCGCTAAAAATGGTCGCTTCACATATTGGCATTACCCCCATTGCGCTCAGCCGTATTCGCAGGAAATTGGCGTTGTAGTGATAAAAGCCAGCCTATTAGGCTGGCTTTTATTACACAGCAAATTACTTTCTTTCCGTATCGTTTATTGGCTCTCTCACCAGAAAAACCGAAGCCTCATCCATAGGTCTACTAAAATAATCCATTTTTTTCACAACTCCATTTAGTGACATTATCCATGCAGATACCTTGTGAGGATGATTATTTGGCGTTGCGCTCCAGAAATCGTAAGCGCCAAATGGCATCAAAGGCTCAATTATGTGGGGTTGCCATGATCCACAGTCATAATCCATAATGGATACTAGCTCTTTAATATTTGGTAAACGCCACTTCTCGGTATCATTCGAATAATGCTGTGCCACAGCAAGCGCTTCTGAAAATGTCATATGGTTGTAGAAATTAAAACAGGATGTATTCTCCATAATACGTGGACATCGATACCAAATCAGGCCCGTCAACCTGTCAAAATATTGATCTGTTGTGACAAGTTCAAACCTTCCCTCTTCCCCTTGGCATTTAGCCAATGCATATGAACTAAAAAGTAACAGACTAATCGCTAAAATTAAAAATTGCTTCATCTTCTTTATCTCCTTATACCTAACGAACCAATCGAACATAAGATGGCGACTCACGGGTCAATCGTACCTCACCGGTTGTAAAATCTACGAAAAAGTAAAGGTACGTACCGCCAGTAGAGGGAGATGATGCATTAGTAAAGTACTTGCCCTTTACTTCAGTATCGATAGTCGTATTTATGAAATAGTCAGTATCAATCAACGCTTTTCCTGTACCTTGTTGGTTATAATCAACTAAGCCATGGAGCTCAGATACTTTCGGAATACGCCAATCAGAATAACCGCATAACTGGGCCGTATTCACAGCTTTGACAAAAGCCTCCGTGTCACAATCAGAGCCTGTGCAGCTTCCTCCATTTTTATTGCCCAATCCATCTTTCAGCCAAGAGTAAGTGTTATGACGATTGTGAAGACCTGCTTCTGAAGATTTAGACTCCCATATCAACCCAGTATGATTATCCCTCACACAAGACCACACAGGCGCATTTGCAGGTAATGCATTGCCATTGCCGTCGAGCTTTGTAAAATCAAACCCAGCGATACCTGCGCCCACTTTAACCAGTGACCCGGAAAGTGCTTCAATATCTCTACCCGTATGTCCATCTTGCACGCGAGGGATCTCATCCCCCTCAGGATCAACACTCAATTCACATGCCAAATGGCGCGTAATATCTGTGCCAGCTCGATTTCCATCAATACAAGTTAACATACCAGTGTCATTCAACTTACTCGGTAAATAGGCTAATAGCTCATTGCTTGGTATAGACATATCGCCGCCATGAGACTCTACCATTACCAGGTATACTCTTCCGACCATATCCACTTGAGCAAGCACAGTTGGATCTATGTAAGATTGTTGACCTTCCTTTATATGTGGCACGCCAGTTATTTTAACCGCTCCAAGCTGCTGATAATTTTCCGGTGTGACACCAGGCACTTTGCTGACATACAAATCATACATCAGTGTTTGATCCGCAATGATACGCGTATCAAACATAATTTTTGGTGTATCCGTTAAGTAGCCTGCAAGTGATATTGTTGGTGCTTGCAATACAAGGCCGACATCAATGTCCATGCGGCAAGCTGAAGTAGCGCTTTCAATAGTGATGACATTATTCTCATCAATCACTGCCCCACAGCCTGCTACCGACTTTATTCTCGCATCAGCATGCAAAGAGATAGCAGGTAAAACTACCCGACTATGTGCTTTAGCCACTTCATCGTAAGTCTGTGTGGTTCCATTATTTCTAAACCAACCTAGAGTACTGTCAATAGCAGCATTAATTTGATAACCAAACTCCACATTGAACTCGCAATTTCCCCTTACTGGCAAATTAATGTAACCATTGCTGTAAGACGGTAAGCTGCCATTAGCACATCTTGATATATTCATAAGGGTGTAGCCATCTGCAGGAGTCACTGCGAACGATGCATTGCTGCCATAAGCTATAGACTGTTCAGCAGGTGTCACATTGCCATTGCCATCTGTGGTCGCTTTTACGACAAAATTTTTGTACTCGTATTGCAGCTCAACACTGCAGCGGTCTTTTAATGGCCCAACTTTGTATATCGAGCCATTTAACGTGCCATTACAACCTGAAGCCGATACAAAATTAAAGCCATCTTCATAAGGGGTCAAATCAATATCAATTATACTGCCGTGTGCTTTATGAAGCAGTGACAAACTAGGTGGAACAGGCGCATCACCAACCTTTCTCAAAATATCAACATCATAATACTTCAGTTTAAACTGCGCAGTTACTTGGCAAGCATTAGTAACATCAAATAAGCGATATCCAATACCATCAAATTCACTATATGACGTCCCATAGTAAGCATCCAATGAACCATTACACCCTGTGACGCCAGCAAATTTGTACCCTTCTAACTCTTTGAATACAAAAGCACTATCTGAACCATGGGAAAGAAGCTGACTTTGCTTATCCACTGTGCCCCCTTCTCCCACTACGGCTGTAACTAAGTATTTTTTCAAGTTAAAGCTGGCAGAAACAGAGCAAGCACTTGTTATAGGCCCAATTGTATAAATATTGCCATTCAGTGTACCGTTACATCCTATGATTTCCTGTATTTCATATCCATTTTCCAAGTCAACATAGAAGGAGTTAACACCACCATGCTCCAATTCTATGCTAGCACTTTCCGACAATCTGCCACCCGTACCTGTGACAATACTTACTAAATAAGTTTTACGTTTAAACACAGCTGAGACCTGACAGTTTTGCTTTACAGGCGCAGTATGATAAATATTGCCTTCCAGATACCCCGAGCAGCCAGTGACACGCTCAATTTCATAACCCGCTTGTGGTGTTAAAGTAAAACTTGTCGACTCACCATAATTGAGCACTTTGCTCGCATCAGAGAAAGTCCCCCCTTCATTGTGGCTAGTGGAGACAATATGTTGATTGATTTTAAACTCAACATGCACATTACATGATCCAGTCATATTCCGTACTAAGTGACCTAAGCTCCCATGCTTAAAAATAGGGCAACTTCCGGTAACAGAGTCGACACTAAAACCTTCATCCGGAGAAATCACCAGCTGGACAGAATCCCCATAAGTCACAGTATGCGTTGCAGGGCTGACATGTCCCCCCGCAGAGCTCGTGGCTGTTAATGTATATTGTTCTTTGCTAAAGAGAGCACTCACATGACAAGATTGAGTAATTGTATCCGTCACGAATAGTGTGCCAGTACTTTGCTCCACGACTTGGCCGTTACAGCCTTGTATAGACTCTAGCTGATGACCAATATTTGGCTTAATCTCAAATGTGGCTTTGTGACCATAGGCAATGCTTTGCGCAGATGGCGTAAGATGACCGCCTTCGTTAGTATGGCCGTTCACAGCAAAATGCTTCAAACTAAAGCTTGCCGTCACTGTACACGCCTCAGTCACTAAACCTGTGGTAAAGGTATCACCAGAAAGCGTGCCACCACACCCTTGTACTGAATCAATGCTGTAACCTATATCTGGCGTCACAGTCAGTATAGCTGTTTGACCATGACCAATACGTTGCGTCGTTGGTGTGATTGCGCCACCTTCTCCTGCCAAACCAGAGACCGTGTAATGATCAAGACCAAATGTCGCCGTGACATGACATGCTTCTGTGACCTCACCAATCGCAAATGTATTACCACTGAGCGTGCCATTACAGCCCTGAACTGACTCTATGCTATAACCAGTATCTGGTGTCACAATTAAGGCCGCCGATTGGCCATAACCGATGCTTTGTGTAGATGGCGTAATATTACCGCCTTCGTTAGCTTTGCTGGTCACGGCAAAATGATTCAAACTAAAGCTTGCAGTCACTGCACACGCCTCAGTCACTGAACCCGTGGTAAAGGTATTACCAGAAAGCGTCCCCCCACACCCTTGCACTGAGTCAATGCTGTAACCAGTGTGTGGTGTCACTGTCAGTGTACTTGTTTGACCATGACCAGCACGTTGCGTCGTCGGTGTGATTGCGCCACCAGTGCCTGCTAAGCCAGAGACCGTGTAATGGTCAAGGCTAAATGTCGCCGTGACATGACATGCTTCTGTGACCTCACTAATCGCAAAAGTATTGCCACTGAGCGTGCCATTACAGCCTTGTACTGATTCTATGCTGTAGCCCGTATCTGGTGTCAAAATTAATGTTGCCGATTGACCATAACCAATACTTTGCGTCGCTGGCGTAATATTACCGCCTTCGTTAGCTTTGCTGGTCACGGCAAAATGGTTCAAACTAAAGCTTGCCGTCACAGTACACGATTCAGTCACAGAACCTGTGGTAAAGGTATTACCAGAAAGCGTACCACCACACCCTTGCACTGACTCAATACTGTAACCAGTATCTGGTGTCACGGTCAGTGTCGTTGTTTGACCATGGCCAATACGCTGCGTTGTCGGTGTGATTGCACCACCAGCACCTGCTAAGCCAGATACCGTGTATTGATTAAGACCAAATGTCGCAGTGACATGACATGCTTCTGTGACCTCACCAATCGCAAAAGTACTGCCACTGAGTGTACCACGGCACCCTCGCACTGATTCTAAGCTAAAGCCTGTATCTGGTGTCACTGTGAATGTCGCCGATTGGCCATAACCAATGCTTTGCGTCGATGGCGTAATATTACCGCCTTCGTTAGCACTACTGATCACTGCAAAGTGGTTCAAACTAAAGCTTGCAGTAATTTCACAGTCAGATGTCACGGTGCCTGTACGATATTTGCTATCAATAAGCATACCACCACATCCAGTAACACTTGCAATGCTATAGCCAACTTCTGGCGTAATGGTAAACAGCGAATCAGTCCCATAATCGATTGTGCTGCTCAACGGAGATATTTGCCCTCCGGTGTTATTTTTGGTGGAAATGACATGCTTATTCAGTTCAAAATTCGCAGTTACTTCACACGCATTGGTTACCGCTGCTGTAGTGAATACATTGCCATTGAGTGTTCCCTCACAGCCTACTACAGAAACTATGCTATACCCTTCATCTGCGGTCAGTGTAAATTTAGATGTGCTGCCATGCGCAACAGACTCTATTTGAGGAGAGATAGAACCACCGAGCGAGCTCGCAGTTGATACAGAATAATTATTTAGACTAAATGAGGCATTAATATGACATGCACTCGAAAGTGCGCCTGTCACATACGTATTTCCTGAAAGTACACCACTACACCCTTGCACGTCGGCTATGCTATACCCAGTCTCTGACGTAAGGGTAAATGTTGCTGACTGACCATGAGGAATGTTGTGTGTAGGCCCAGTGATGTGACCACCAGTAGTCGCTGATGCTGAAACCGCATATTGATTAAGGCTAAAGCCAGCATTTATATGGCATGCATCAGTAATAGTGTCTGTCGTGAATGTATTTCCATTAAGCACTCCACTACAGCCTTCAACTAAATCAATGCTATAACCAACTTTTGGGGTAATCGTAACTTGTGCCGTCTGACCATAAGCAATACTTTGAGCTTGCGGTGTAACTGCTCCGCCTTTTCCTGCGCTCGATGTCACTGAGTAATGATCTAAACTGAATGTTGCATGGACAGCGCACGACTCTGTAATAGTGCCGGTCACAAAAGTATTGCCTGAAAGTGTACCGTTACACCCTTCAACACTATCAATGCTATAACCTTCTTCGGGGATCAATGTGAATGTAGTCGTGCGCCCATAGCCTATACTTTGATTGCTTAGTGTGATTGCTCCGCCTTTACTCGCGCTACCTATAACATCAAAGTGATTCAAACTAAAAGTAGCATTCACATGACAAGACCCTGAAATGGTGTCTGTTGTAAAAGTATTGCCAACCAAGGTGCCATTACACCCTTCCACAGTATCAATACTGTAGCCCACATTAGGGGTGACCGTCAGGGTTGTCGTTTGACCATAGTTGGTAGTTTGTGTCTCAGGCGTGATGGCACCACCTGTGGCTGCACTGCCTGTTACTTCAAAACGCTTTAAGCTAAATGTTGCTTCAACATGACATGCTGTTTGTACATCATCAATTAAAAACGTATTCCCAGTTAACGTGCCACTACATCCTTGGACAGAATCAATATTGTAGCCTGTATCTGGTGTGACAATTAGACTTGCCGACTGACCATAGCCAATGCTTTGAGACGGTGGTGTAATACTGCCGCCTTCAGAGGCCGAACTCGTTATATCAAAATGATTCAAACTAAAAGTAGCGTTAACATGACATGCCTCTGTCATGGAGCCTGTGACAAACGTGTTTCCAGCAAGCGTACCAGCACACCCACTGACAGTATCAATGCTGTAGCCAACTTCTGGGGTTACAGTTAGTGTGCCGACCTCGCCATAAGCTACGCTCTGTGTTTGTGGCGTTATAGCACCGCCTTCTTCTGCGCTGGTTGTTACATCAAAGTGATCGAGACTAAACGTCGCACTCACATGACACGCTTGCGTCACTGCAGCCGTTGTAAAAGTATTACCCGACAAGGTGCCTGCACATCCCTCAACCACATCAATGCTATACCCAGTTTCAGGTGTAACGGTCAATGTCGCTGATTGGCCATAGCCAATACTTTGTGACTCAGAAGAAATACTTCCCCCTGGGCCTGCACTGCCTGTCACCGCATAGTGGTTCAAATCAAAAGTAACACTAAGATCACACGCCTCGGTGATCGCATCCGTTACAAAAGTATTGCCAGATAAGGTGCCACTGCATCCATGAATATGTCCAATGCGGTAGCCTATTTCTGGCGTCAGCGTATAAGTTGCTGAATCACCGTACTGAACTCTTTGTGTGGTCGGTGAAACTATACCGCCTAAAGATGCTAGCGCATTAACCTCAAACTGGGTCAGCTCAAAAGTTGCCGCTACCTCACAGTGACTTGTCATCGCTGGAATAACAAAAACACCATTTTGTTGATTGCCACCACACCCGGCAATATTGCTCAAAATGAAACCGGGTTCAGGTACAATGTTGACCTGCGCAGATTGACCATGCTCAATCACAGAGTCGACAGCTTCTAAAGATCCACCTTCTGTTGATACCGTTGATAATTGGTATTGATTAATTGAAAATGACGCCATAATTTCACATGACGCAGTGATCACACCGGTTGTATAGGTGTTACCAGCCAATGTACCTTCACACCCTTCAACTCCACTAACATGAAACCCTGTATTTGGGATTAAGTTAAATGTGCCCACCTCTCCATGATAAACCAGCTGATTTAAACTATCGCTTGCACCGCCCTCCGAGGCTGACAGAGTAACTTCATATTGATTAGGTACCCCAGGGCCTCCTGGGTCTTGGATTAATCCATTGACTTCCCAGTCAGCATCACCAATTTGACCGTCAGTTAATTTAAGCGTCAGTACTTTCCTATCTGCAGAGACTGTATATAAGTCACTAGGGAGTTCATACCAAGAGTCTTCAGCTCCCGGCTCTGCAGGACCAAACTTATAATAACGGATAACCTCTGGCAGTGGTTTTTCATAAACAATATCAAGCTCTACCGTTGCGCCTTGCTCAGTTGTTAAATCTACATCATTAACTAAAAATGGCAGCTCAATATCACTTGGGATTGGAGGCGCACCTTCATCACCTGGCTTCAAAATACCCTTACTTGTCGGTGAAATACCGGCATTGCCTTTTACGTTGAGCTCAACTTTTTGATCTAAAGCATCATTTTTAAGCTCTACTTTCAATGGGTTAAAATCAACCTTTACGGTACACTCAGCTGAAACTGCTGGAATGATATATTTATTATTTTCTAATGTTCCGCTACAGCCACTCACTTTTCCTAGTTGAAAACCATCTGCTGGATTCAAAGTGAAAGTTTGTTCAGTACCCCAGTCTAAGATCGGTGAGTTAGGGTATATCTCCCCTTCTCCATTTTGGTTAGTCGAAATAACAAATGATTGGGTTTGAAATTCACCCGTAACCTCACAATCTTCTGTCACCGACGGGATCACATAGACGCTGCCATCGAGGCTGCCACCACAACCTGATATATCAGTGAGCTCATGCCCTAAACTGGCAGTAATATTTAGTCGTACCGAATCACCTTGTTGAACCGTGTTCACTGTAGGCAAGATCTGCCCTTGCCCATTGATACTCGCAATGACGGTATAACTGGCTTTTACTGATACAGGCTCGGAAGCTGAATTGGCACTCGCTTCGTCACCACCACCGCCTCCACAGGCCGATAAGAAGACCCCAGTCACCAGAGGCAACGATATTCGCTTGATATGATTGTTCATAATTTCCATCCATTGAGCAACATGCTCCTTTTCGGGAAATTTACCTAAAATAGATACAAAAGTTAATAGATAAAACTGAATAAAAACTCACAAAACAATTAAAAAACACAAATTTAGAGTTAAATGAGTAGTAAAACTTCCAACATTAGAACTTAAACTCAAATTATTTATCTAATTTAAGTTTTTAGCTCCCACAGATAAAATCAAAAAGGCGACTAAAGGACTATTATACTGCTTAAAATTAATGAGGTACTCTGAACAACCGCTCAACAAATGGAATGAGGACCATGAGTTTTATTTTAACAACACAATGTAGTGACGATATCGGACTAATTGCTAAAATAACCAGCCTATGTCATGAGCATCATTTAAATATTGTTCGTAATAACGAATTTGTAGATAGAGAAGGTTCGCGCTTTTTTATGCGAACTGAATTAACAGGTACACCAACCGAGCAGTTTATTTCGCAGCTACAAGCTAACTTGCCTGGTGATGCGCAAGTTAAATTGCACAACCCCACAAAAGTAAAGGTGGTATTACTCGCTACAAAAGAAGCGCATTGCTTAGGTGGTGTACTACTCAAGCAATTTGAAAATGCGCTCAATATTGAGGTACAGGCCGTTATTGCTAATTACCCGAATTTAGAACCACTCGCAAAAGCGTTTGATGTACCATTTCACTGCCTATCTCATGAAGGTTTAAACCGCTCAGAGCATGATAAACAAGTGGGTGACTTAATTGAGAGTTACAACCCAGATTTAGTTGGGCTGGCAAAATATATGCGCATTTTAAGCCCTGAATTTGTTGCTCGATTTGAAGACAAGATCATCAATATTCACCATTCTTTTTTACCTGCGTTTATCGGTGCAAAACCTTACCATCAAGCATTTGAGCGTGGTGTTAAAATCATTGGTGCAACCGCGCACTTCGTCAACAATGAATTAGATGAAGGGCCCATTATTGTGCAGGATGTCACACAAGTAACGCATGCTGATACTGCAGAGGCAATGGCTAAGATAGGCAGGGATATTGAGAAAACCGTTTTTTGTAAAGCGTTGCAACTGGCTTCAGAGCACAAGCTATTCATCAATGACAACAAAACCGTTGTTTTTAAGTAATTCCCTCAGTGGAGAAGGTGCAAAAGTAGCTTAGCGCTACTTTGCCGCCTCGATTGGTTCTAATTGTAATTTGGAAGCGATCAATACTGCTTGAGTGCGGTTATACACACCAAGTTTACGAAATATAGCGGTAATATGCGCTTTCACCGTTGCTTCTGAAATATTCAATTCATATGCAATTTGCTTATTCAGCAGGCCTTCGTGTAGATACTGTAGCACCTTGTACTGCTGTGGCGTGAGTGAGGCTATTTGCTGTGCCAACTCTCGATCTTCGCCCCCGAGTTCTTCAATTTTTTCCTTGATGTCTGCGGGAAGCCAAGTCTCTCCATCAAGCACTTGCTGTAACGCACTGACAATATCTTGAGAAGATGATGCTTTAGGAATGAAGCCCATTGCACCATAGCCCATCACTTTAGAGATGACATTCAAATCTTCACTACCAGAAACCACAACAATAGGTAGTGCAGGGTGGTCTTCTCTTATTCGGATCAGGCCATATAAATCACCATTACCTGGCATATGTAAATCCAGTAACAGTAAATCCAAGTCATCATACTGAGACAACCGCTCTAATGTTTGCTCAAAGCTTTCAGATTCGATAACTTCAAGGCCTTCAAACTGATTTTGCAACGCCCCTTTTAACGCTTCTCTAAACAGGGGGTGATCATCCGCAATTAAAAACTGATTCATGCATAGCTCCTAAAAAATCGGCTGCCTTTAGTATAAAGACAGCCGATATAGTACGTTTAGAATTCGCTAAATTTCAAGTTTTTAACGATCAATTAACGATTTAAACGATTTTCAATTAATTCATCAACCACAGTTGGATCTGCAAGTGTCGATGTATCGCCGAGCTGTTGATACTCATTCGCTGCAATTTTACGCAGAATACGGCGCATAATTTTGCCTGAACGCGTTTTAGGTAAACCAGGAGACCATTGGATCATATCCGGTGATGCAATTGGACTAAGCTCTTTACGCACCCAGCTCCTGACTTCTTTTGTTAAATCATCTGTGACAATCACACCTTCATTTGGTGTAACGTAAACATAAATGCCTTGTCCTTTAATATCATGCGGGTAACCAACTACCGCCGCTTCAGCAACAGCTTCATGAGCCACCAAGGCGCTTTCAATTTCGGCAGTCCCCAGTCTATGTCCTGACACATTTAATACATCATCAACACGCCCTGTTATCCAGTAATAGCCATCTTCATCGCGACGACAACCATCACCTGTGAAGTAAACACCAGGATAAGCTGAGAAGTAAGTTTGCTCAAAACGCTCATGGTCGCCGTATACTGTACGAGCTTGAGATGGCCAGCTATCCAAAATAACTAAATTACCCTCTGCCGCGCCTTCCAGTGTAGTGCCTTCAGCATCAAATAAAGCAGGAGCAATACCGAAAAATGGACGTGTTGCAGAACCAGGCTTCATATCTGTTGCGCCAGGTAGTGGCGTGATCATAATTCCGCCAGTCTCAGTCTGCCACCAGGTATCAACAATTGGGCACTCACTATTGCCTATTTGCTCGTAATACCAAGCCCAAGCCTCAGGGTTTATTGGCTCGCCTACAGAGCCCATAATTCTCAAACTCGTGCGTTTAGAACTCGCTGTTGGTTCATCGCCTTTTGCCATCAGAGCACGAATTGCCGTCGGCGCTGTATAAAGAGTTGTCACTTGGTGTTTGTCGACTACCTCACCAATGCGGCCAGAAGTTGGATAAGTAGGCACGCCTTCAAAAATAACTTGTGTGCAACCATTCACTAATGGGCCATATGCCATATAACTGTGACCCGTGATCCAACCCACATCCGCAGTACACCAGAAAACATCATCTTCTTTTAAGTCAAAGACGTATTCATGAGTCATAGACGCATAAACAAGGTAGCCACCTGTTGTATGCACGACCCCTTTTGGCTGACCAGTCGAACCAGATGTATATAAAATAAAAAGCGGATCTTCTGCATTCATCGGCTCAGGCTCACACTCGGCAGAAACATCCGCGACAAGTTCATGCCACCATACATCATGTGCATTCCACTCGACTTCGCCACCTGTTAACTGATGCACAATAACGTGCTCAATAGTAGTAACAGAATCCTGCGATACAGCCTCATCCACATTGGCTTTTAATGGCACAGCATTCCCACCACGGCGACCTTCGTCAGACGTAATAACCACTTTTGCACCAGAGTCTTTAATTCGATCAGCAATTGCAGAAGGTGAAAAGCCACCAAAAACGACAGAATGAATCGCGCCAATACGCGCACAAGCCTGCATTGCATAAATTGCCTGAGGTGTCATAGGCATGTAAATAGCGACCCTATCGCCTTTTTGAACGCCTAGCTTTTTCAAACCATTTGCTAATTTTGCAACTTCGTCATGTAATGTTTGGAAGGTAATATTCTCACTGTGCTCAGGGTTGTCACCCTCCCAGATCATCGCCACTTTGTTGGCATTTTTTTCCAAGTGGCGATCGATACAGTTGTATGAGGCATTTAAAATGCCATCCTCGAACCACTTAATACTGATATGACCTTTATCAAATGACGTATTTTTAACTTTATTATAAGGTGTGAACCAGTCTAGGCGTTTACCATGCTCTTCCCAAAACCCCTCAGGGTCGTCAATAGACTGCTGATACAGTGCTTGATATTGTTCATCATCTACAAGTGCAGCCTGTTTGATCGCTTCAGGTACCGGATAAATGCTCTGTGACATACTCATCTCCATATTAATTACTTGCCTATTACGGCTTCACTCAAGGATCACTTACAACCAAGCGATTAAGTATTAGACCTTAGTTGTAATTGTTGCTTTAAGTTTATCCAAATCAAAGAAAATTAACTATACATTAACGAGCATTAGCATACTGACTCTCTTAACTTAAAACCAGAGAACTGATAATCACAGTAAAAACTGAAGTGTAATTAATTATTGCCAAAGAGATTTTCATAGAAATTTATCTACATTCAACCTTAGTCTCATAGACCAAAAGGTAATTGAGTAAATAACATCCATCATAAACAGTGAATGACGAAATAATTCTCTGCATTGCAATGAATAGGCAGTATTAAAGGAACAACCTTATGACAACTAAAATCAATATGAAGAAAAGACTTGCTGCAATTGCAGTGTCGAGTTTACTCTCAGGCCAAGCCATGGCTGCAGAGCTCGGAAACACAAGTGTAAAGTATGGCGGATATATCAAGCTTGATGCCATCTGGAGTGACTTTTCGGACGGGACATTGGGGTCTCAACATATAGGAAGAGATTTTTATGTACCAGGCACAACTCCTGTTACACCAAGTACTGGTGAAGATGCGGTATTTGATATGCATGCACGCCAATCACGATTCAACTTCGGCACAGCAACAAAGTTAGATGATGGCAGTACCATAAAAACCAAAATTGAGCTGGACTTCATCGCATCTGTTGGCGGGAATGAAAGGGTGAGCAATTCATACTCACCGCGCATTCGACAAGCATTTGTTACATATAAAGGGTGGCTATTCGGTCAAGCTTGGTCAAACTTCCAAAATGTCAGTGCTCTGCCTGAAACACTAGACTTTGTAGGGCCAGCTGAAGGCACGGTGTTCGTGCGTCAGGCAATGGCCAAGTATACAGTCGGTAACTGGTCATTTTCTGCGGAAAATCCAGAGAGCACGGTCACAACCGCAGGCGGTGTACGTGAAGTAACCGATGATGCGCAAATGCCAGACTTTACCGCCCGCTATAACTACAAAGCCGACTGGGGGCATTTTACCATTGCAGCACTCGCAAGGCAGCTTACTTATAAAACAGGCGCAGCAGATGAAACTGAAAGCTCCTTTGGTATTAGCGCTTCAGGTCGCGTGAACTTTGGTAAAAATAACTTAAAGTTTATGCTTACCCATGGCCAAGGTTTAGGACGCTACGTTGGTTTGAATGTTGCACACGGTGCAGTGTATGACGGCACAGATTTACACGCTGTTGATTCTACATCTGGGTTTATTGCTTACCAACACTACTGGAATTCCCAATGGCGATCGACTTTCTTATACTCTTACTTTAGCGCCGACAATGATACAAGCTTACTGAATATTACCGGTGATCCCACAGATATGACCACCAGCTATAGCGCCAATATACTGTACTCACCAGTGAAAAAGCTGACTTTTGGTGCTGAATATAAAATGGCAAATAGAGAAGTACAAAGTGGTGCTGAAGGTGATTTAGACAGACTACAGTTTTCAGTTAAATACGTCTTCTAATTCTCCCTAGAAGACAAAACAAAAAACCACCATTTGGTGGTTTTTTATCTTTTACTCTGATTTTTGCTCTCGGCCCAACAATGCCATTGCTGCTTCTTTCACGTCTTTCTTCTCGTACAGAACTTGATAAATTTGCTCTGTGATCGGCATTTCAATACCACTGCGCTTTGCCAGTAAAAAAACTTCTTTGGTATTGCGATAACCTTCAACGACTTGACCAATGCTGCTCATTGCATCATCAACACTTTTTCCTTGCCCAAGTGCCAAACCAAAGCGCCTATTTCTAGACTGATTGTCGGTACAAGTAAGGATTAAATCGCCTAGTCCTGCCATACCCATAAAAGTTTCAGTTTTTGCCCCCAATGCGCATCCTAATCGGCATAATTCAGCCAAACCACGAGTGATTAACATTGTGCGCGTATTGGCACCAAAGCCAAATCCATCAGACATACCTGCACCGATGGCAATCACATTTTTGACTGCGCCACCAAGCTGAATACCGATAAAGTCATCGTTACTGTACACTCTGAATGAGCGGCTACAATGTAATAAACTAGCAAGCTCTGTGCGAAGTCCTTCGTTTCTTGCTGAAACAGAAATAGCCGTTGGCAAGCCTGCTGCCATCTCTTTGGCAAAAGTAGGCCCTGATAAAACAGCTAAAGGCACTTCTTCACCAAGTATTTCTTTGGCCACTTCCTCTAAAAGCCTGCCAGTATCTGGCTCCAAGCCCTTAGTTGCCCAAGCAATCTGTGCACCATTTTGCATGTGCGGTTGAATTTTCTTCAGGGTGTGCGCAAAAGCATGACTTGGTACCACAACTAATATAATTTGGCTCGCTTGAACTGCGCTAGCTAGATCGGTTTCTAACGTCAAAGAGGCTGGAAATTCAATATCAGGAAGATAGCGTTGGTTTTTACGCTCGGCAGCTAACTGTTCAATATCAGTTTGCGTGCGTCCCCATAAAGTTACTCGGTGACCGTTTCGAGCAAAACAAATAGCAAGGGCGGTGCCATAAGACCCCGCCCCCAATACGGTCACAGCAGACTGTGATGTATTCATAAATTATGCGTCAGCTGTTTGCTCTTGCGCTGCACGTTGTTGCATGTACTGAGCAAATAGTGCGTCGAAGTTAACTGGTGCAAGGTTAAGTTGTGGGAAAGTACCACGGTTTACTAAGCTTGCAACTGCTTCTCGAGCATAAGGGAAAAGAATGTTAGGGCAGAAAGCACCTAGCATATGAGCTAGTTGCAGTTCTTCTAACTCACCTACTGAAAAAATACCAGCTTGTTGAATTTCACATAGGAATGCAGTTTCTTCACCAATTGTAGCGGTAACAGTTAATGCAAGAACAACTTCAAACACACCTTCGTCTAGCTTAGCTGAACGCGTGTCCATATCTAGCTTAACTTCAGGCGTCCACTCTTTTTGGAAAATCGCTGGAGAATTTGGCGTTTCAAAAGATACATCTTTAGTATAGATACGCTGGATGTTAAATTGTGGGCCTTCTTGTTGTTCTACTGCCGCATTTTGATTTTGTTCAGTCATTATTATTCCTATAAATTTTTGTTAAACAGTACTTAATGTTCTCCTTAAGTACTGGAAATCTTTAATTTCGCTCGACTAAGCCAATAACTGGGTTAGTTTGCCTTGAGCTTCAAGCGCCATCATATCATCACAGCCACCGATGTGCTGCCCATTGATAAAGATTTGTGGCACTGTATGCCCGCCGTTTGCTTTTTCGATCATCTCATCACGAAGTTCAGGCTGTACAGCAATATCATATTCTGTATATGTGACGCCTTTGCTATCGAGCAGCGCCTTCGCACGATGACAGAAAGGACAGTAATCTTTGGTATAGATAATTACATCATTACTCATTTACTACTCCAATTATTTGCCAGTTGTCGTTGGTAAACCTGCACTTTGCCATGAACTCATGCCACCTGAAAGTACGTGAATTTTTTCGTACCCTTGTTGATGCATTCTTTCAGCAATGTTATTGGCAGTCATACCTGTACTACATACCAGTATAATGGGCTTTGTTTTATACTTTTCAAGTCCACCAAAGTCATTTTGTTTCGCTTTGTCGACATTCATCATCTCTGCACCAGCAATTCGACCCGCTGTGAAGTCTTTTTTACCGCGCATATCGAGGACCTGAGCATCTTCACGATTAATCAACAAAGTTAATTGCTGCGGATTGATCTGACGGATTGATGAAAAACGGCTTTTATACCAGCTATGTACTAGCATGATTGCTAGGACGACCCAAATAATACTTAATACAGGGTGATTGGTGAAAAAAGTTATATATTGTTCCATGGACCTTGCCACTTAATTAGCAGATAAAACTTACAGTGCAGCGAGTATACGTTTTTACGTCCCTTGGTACAAACCTATTGTCACCAGTCTACAATCACCCGAACCACGCCCCTCTTTTTCACATCAACAACGTATAACCGTTTACCCTTTCAGTTTTGACGAAAGTCCTACATTAAAGGTGTTGCCATTAGATTAATTAATCTTGAACATAAATCACCAGCATAGGGCTGAACTTTCCTGCTAAACAAGGTATTCTATGCGCCATCTATCGTGCATTTTTCAGGAGCCCAAATGACTACGAAGAAAAAACCACTGGTACTTATCATTTTAGATGGCTGGGGATACAGAGAAGAAACACAAAGCAACGCTATCCTTGCTGCTAACACACCTGTACTTGATGAGCTTTGGCAATCACAACCAACGACGCTAATTTCAGGGTCTGGTCTAGATGTCGGTTTGCCTGACGGCCAAATGGGTAACTCTGAAGTAGGTCATGTAAATTTGGGAGCAGGTCGAATTGTATACCAAGATTTCACTCGCATTACTAAAGCAATCGATGACGGTGAATTTGCACATAACCCTACTTTAGTTAAAAGTATTGATGATGCTGTAGCACAAGGTAAAGCCGTGCACTTAATGGGCTTACTGAGTCCAGGTGGTGTACATAGCCATGAAGATCACATTGTAGCGAGCATAGAACTTGCTGCACAGCGCGGCGCTAAAGATATTTACTTTCATGCATTCCTCGATGGGCGCGATACACCACCACGTAGCGCACAAGCCTCAATTGAACGAATTCAAACGCTATTTAAAACCCTTGGTACAGGCCGTTTAGCATCTATTATTGGGCGCTATTACGCTATGGACAGAGATAACCGCTGGGAACGTGTAGAACAAGCCTATAACCTGATGGTTTGTGGTGAAGCTGAATTTGATTTTACCGATGGTGTAGAAGCGCTAGAAGCGGCTTACCAACGTGATGAAAATGATGAGTTTATCAAAGCCACTACCATCACGCCTAAGGGCCAGCAAGCCGTTCAAATCAATGACGGTGATGCGATTTTATTCTTAAACTTCAGAGCTGACCGAGCAAGGCAAATGACTCGTGCATTTGTTGACGCTGACTTTGGCGGCTTTAAGAAGAAAAAAGCACCGGCACTTAGCAGTTTTGTCATGATGACAGAATACGCTGCTGACATTGAGGCACCTATCGCATTTGCTCCTGAGAAATTAAATAATGTGCTAGGTGAATGGCTTGCCAAGCATGACAAAACACAGCTACGGATTTCAGAAACAGAGAAGTACGCACACGTTACTTTCTTCTTCAGTGGCGGCCGTGAAGACTTATTTGAAGGTGAAAAACGCGAACTTATTCCTTCACCTCAAGTAGCCACATATGATTTACAGCCTGAAATGAACTCAGAAATGCTCACAGATAAACTCATCGAAGCCATTCAAGGTGGTGAGTATGATGCCATCATCTGTAACTATCCAAATGGTGATATGGTGGGGCACTCAGGTGTATTTGACGCTGCTGTAAAAGCATGTGAGGCTGTTGATAATTGTATTGGCCGTGTTGTCGCTGCATTGAAAGAACACGGTGGTGAAGCACTTATTACTGCTGACCACGGTAATGCAGAGCAAATGCAAGATCCAAGCACTGGACAGGCGCATACTGCACATACCAGCGAGCCGGTGCCATTTATTTACATTGGCCGTGATGCCGAGCCACAAGCCAATAAGACACTGAGCGACGTAGCACCAACCATGCTGCACCTCATGGGTCTAGAGCAACCAGCAGAGATGACTGGTTCGCCAATTATGCGCTTAAAATAAGTATGGTAAGAGGTAAACTCGCCAGCTTAGTTTTTGTGATTTCATTGTTCTCGGCGCATGCTGAGGCCAATGAATCACAAACCAAAGCGGATTTGGCTGCGGTTCAGGCAGAATTAAAAAAAAGCCAAGCAGCTTATAAAAAACAACAAGCGTCTTTCAGTGCTCTCAAACAGCGCTTGCAGTCATTTGAACTTGAAATTGCCCGCAGCGCAAAAGCTCTGACACTAACCCAACAAGGTATCAGCGAAAACAAACAACAGCAGTATGCGCTTGAGCAAGAAGGCACGCAGCTTAACCGCCGTAAACACAAGTTACAAAAGCTGCTTGCCGCACAGTTAAAAAGTGCCTATGTTACTGGCAGCCATGACTATTCTAAAATGCTGCTCAACCAACAAAAAACCGCAGCACTTGAGCGCACAATTAGCTACTACGACTACTTTAACAAAGCAAGGATACAACAGTTAGAAGATCTAAAAATGGTCTTTGTTAAGCTAGAAGAAAACCAGCAAGCGCTGGTCAAGTCGCAGCAACAACTCATTGCACTCCTTGAGCAACAGCAGATCAGACAAAATGATTTACAGCTTGCGCAAAAGCAGCGTCAAACACATTTAGGCAAGCTGAATGATAAACTGCTAAAAACACAGTCAGCCATTGCTTACTTAGAAGAAAACGAAACCACCTTAAAAACCACCTTAGAAGCCCTCGCTGAAGTACAATCACCTTCAGAAGAAGTATTTATTGCCAAATTAGACGGTCTGCAACGGCTCAAAGGAAAATTGGCATGGCCACTCAAAGGCAAAATCAAAAAACAATTTGGCCAACGTAAGCACGTGGGTATGAATTGGAAAGGCGTTATGATTGCCGGTAAAACAGGCACTGAAGTCAACAGTGTCGCGCCAGGTCATGTTGTATATGCTGATTGGCTAAACGGTTTTGGTTGGGTCATTGTGCTTGATCATGGTAAGGGGTTTATGAGCCTATATGGCCATGCGCAAACTTTGCTAAAAGATGTGGGTGACCATGTAAATCCAGGTGATGCAATTGCGTTAGTTGGACAAAGCGGCGGACAACAAAATCCTGGGCTATACTTTGAAATACGGCATAAAGGAAGCGCTGTGAATCCAGTTAAATGGTGCAGATCAAGTTAAATGAATAACCTATGCTGCCCCGTCACTAGGAGCAGCATATGAAATTTTTTGTCTCTATTTCCCCGCCCTGTAACCTAAAGCGCGCGATGACCTGCCTATGCGCATTATTTCTTATATCACTGTTCTTTCATGTTCAAGCTAAGCAAATTAGTCATGCACATATGGAAGAGATCCTCTATCACATTCAAACGTATTATGTAGAAGAAGTACCTACCTCGCACATTAAACAACATAATTTCAATGAATTGTTTGAGCAATTAGATCCCTATTCAAAATATTTAAATGAACACGAATTGGAAACTTTATTCAGTGCAACCAATGGTCGCTACACGGGTATTGGTATTGAAGTTGAAGAAATAGAAAATCGTATTGTCATCGTCGATACATTGCCGGGTTCACCTGCTGAGCAAGCTGGTATTGAGGGGGGTGATAAACTCGTCGCGGTGAACACCCATGATGTCACCAATAAAAGTATCTCTGAAGTTTCCAAATTATTACGAGAAGCAAAGCTGTCGATTATTCATATAACTGTAGAACGCGAGGAAGCACATGTAACACTCGCTCTTAGACGGCAAGAGATCACCCTTGAGAGTGTCACCAGTAAATTACTCAAAGGAGACATCGGGTATATTTCCATCTCATCATTTAATAACCACAGTTATCATGACGTCGCCAGACACATTAATATGCTGTTTGCACATAGTGGGCTCACGCTAAAAGGCCTAGTGATTGATTTAAGAGATAATCCAGGCGGCACACTGAATAGCGCGGTGGCTATTTCAGATTTATTTTTACAAAGTGGCGTCATAGTAACTACCAAAGGGCGCTTTTTTGACGCTAATCAAAAGTTTTACGCAGTACAAGGGGATATATTGAATGGCGCTCCCATCATGGTTCTAATCAATAGTCAGTCAGCATCCGCTGCCGAAATTTTAGCTGGCGCATTGCAAGACAATAAGCGTGCTCTAATTTTAGGACAAGGGTCATTTGGTAAAGGCTCGGTGCAATCCCTGATCCCCATAGGAAATGGCACGAGTGCGCTAAAGCTCACTACAGCACGCTACTATACTCCATCAGGGCAGTCTATTGAGGGCACAGGCATAAAGCCTGATATTGAGTACAGTAAAAACACGCTCTCAAGTCTAAATAAAACAGCTATAATGAGCACAGATAAAGCTGATAAGGACTTGTATGCTCGGCTTGAAAAACACTGGCAGGCTGCTCGCCAATTGGTGGTAAAACAGCAACCTACAGTAAATTAAAAGATCATAAAGGCGCTTTTATCAGTATACAAAACATGCTAGCTTAAATGATAAAAGCGTCGTTATATAAACGGCTCATATAACACATAATAAAATTATAATTTAACTCGTGCGCTTAAAAAAAATTGCTTTGATGATATTGTGGTTATTTGCATTTGCTTGCAATGCGAAGCAGATTGCCATAGTCATTGATGACATCGGAAATCACCAAAGAGACCTGGAGTTGCTCAACTTACCTGGTGAGGTCACTTATGCGCTACTCCCTCACACGCCCTTTTCGCAGCATTTTGCTTATCAAGCAGCTTTAAAAAAGAAAGAGTTGATCCTGCACATCCCAATGCAGTCACTGGATAACAAGGCTCTCGGTCCTGGTGGCTTAACACTCGATATGCAAAAGTGGCAGCTACAAAAAACACTTGGCCATGCGCTCTCTAGCCTCCCCCATGTTAAAGGTGTAAACAACCACATGGGCTCAGCCTTGACACAGCATGATGAACCGATGAAGTGGACGATGGAGGTACTTAAAAAGCGCTCGCTATACTTCTTAGACAGCCGTACTACGCCTTATAGCCAAGCACAGACAATGGCAAACTTATATGGTGTAAATAATATTGCTAGACATGTTTTTATAGATAATGAACTTGAAAGTTCGCAGTTAGAAATACAATTAAACCAGCTCAAGACCATTGCAACTGAGCAAGGATATGCCATAGGCATTGCTCACCCATATCCACAAACACAGCAGTTTTTGACGCATGCTTTGCGCGAATTACAACTCCAAGGGTTTGAGCTCGTAACGCTTTCAACGCTCGTAGAAAATAAATATGTACGCTTGGCTGCATTGCAAAAACCTGCACCTCATACACGTAAGCGACATGAATAGACAGGGACTTTATTGATCCAGACACAGGAAAACCAGAGCATTTTCAGTTATACCTACTAATAAGCTTCACTGATAGGAAAAGACTATGCTGCACACTGTTGAACAGTTAATGACTCCAGATCCATTGGCAGTTAAAACGTCACATACATTACACGATGCGCACAACTTAATGCGGGAGAAAAACATTCGACATATCCCAGTGATTGATGACGATGGTCATTTAGTCGGCATGTTAACGCAGAAGATAATGATCGCTAAAGTGATGAAAATTTTAGCAACCTATGGGAATTTAGCCTTAGAACGAAAAGAAAAACAAGAAAAGGTCTGTGATGTCATGGCGGAAGATTTCGCCAGTGTAACACCACAACAAAACCTCAATGAAGTGGTTACTTACTTTGTTGATAACCGCCACGGTTGCATGCCTGTGGTAGATGATAACAATAAACTGTTAGGAATATTAACTTCATCAGATTTTGTGCGTCTTGCCGCTGCACTGCTTTCCTAAAGTCTACTTTATAGTAAAAAAGCCTCTGTGTTAGAGGCTTTTTCAAATTCAATTACGCTTTGGCAATTAATGTGCGAGCAACTGTTCGCATACCCATTGTTGTGGCGCCAGATGCCCACTGCGAACCCGCATTATTCTGAAAGCTTGCCGCAAGGTCAATGTGCACCCAACCTTTACCTTCATTAGGCACAAAACGAGATAGGAAACCTGCTGCATTAGAAGCACCACCAAAACCACCGCCTTTTTGAGCACGACTATTGGCTGTATCTGCGTATGCTGAAGGACAATTATTCTGGTGCCACTTTTCAAGTGGTAGTGGCCACCCTGCCTCAAATTCTTCGCTGGCAAATTGCTGCACTTCACTCACCAGCTCTTTGTCTAGACCAAATAATGCATTGTACTCTTGACCAACTGCCATCAGTGCAGCACCTGTCAATGTTGCAGCATCAATGATCAACGGAGCCCCCGTTTCGCCTGCCGCCATTAGGCCATCTGCCAGTACTAAACGACCTTCCGCATCCGTGTTAACAATCTCAACGGTCGTACCGTTTTTATATGTTAAAATATCACCCAGTTTGTATGCATGGCCTGAGATCAGGTTTTCTGCACAACATAAGAACAACTTAATACGCTTATCAATACCACGTTGGATTGCCAATGCAAGACCAGCTGTTACTGTCGCAGCACCGCCCATATCACATTTCATTGTCAACATGCCTTCACTTGGCTTAATCGAGTAGCCACCGGAATCAAATGTAATGCCTTTGCCCACTAATGCCGCGCTCACAGGCGCATCTTCGTCACCTGTTGGGTTGAAGTCTAGCTCAAGGAGAACAGGTGCTCTCTCGCTACCACGACCAACTTCATGGATACCAATCCATTGATGCTCCAATAATGCTTCACCTTTGATAATTTGATAACTCACATGCTCTGGCGCCAAAGACTGAATAAACTCAGCCGCTTTACCTGCAAGGCTCTCTGGATAAATGTCTTCTGCAGTACCATTGATCATTTGGCGCATCCAAGTCGCAGCCTGCTTTAATGCTTGTAGTTCATTTAAATCTGATTGTGCATTTTCCACAAAAGTGACTGGATCTAGTTGCTTTGGACTAACAAAACCTTGGTAAAATGCCCATTGAGACTCTGTACACCACGCCTCACCATTTAACGCTACCGCGGGGATCCCCTGTTGTGCTAGGCTACGAGCCGCTTTTTGAATATGCTTAAGGGTTTCTTGTTCGGTTAAATGAATGGTTGCACCCAGCTCATCAAAAGACAGCGATGCATTATTGCCCCAATGTGTTGCTGGAGCCTGTTCACTTAAGCGAACAATAAATTTATCAGACATGTAGGTTTTCACTCTTACGCTTGTATTTGCTATTGAGTGTACACTAGCACTTTCTTAGCCCCAAAACGAATGCGACTAAACTATGAAATTTTCATCCCAACTTCAAAGTGCCACCTTGCTAAAGCGTTATAAACGATTTTTAGTCGACCTACGTAGTAATGATGGTAAAGAGTTCACGGTGCACTGTGCTAACACAGGTAAAATGACTGGCTGTGCAGAAAGCGGTTTTAAAGCCTACTACTCCACCAGCGACAATGAAAAACGTAAGTATCCACACTCACTAGAACTCACACAAGATAGCCAAGGCCACCTTATCTGCGTCAACACAGCTATGGCAAACAAGGTGGCCTATGAAGCAATTGAACATAACAGTATTCAACAACTGAGTGGCTACAAGGCCATCAGCAGTGAAGTAAAATATGGCAACGAGAATAGCCGCATTGATATCTTGCTCTCAAGCGACGATAAGCCTGAATGCTATGTCGAAGTAAAGTCCGTCACGCTTCTTGAAGAGGGAAAAGGGTACTTTCCTGATGCGGAAACTGTACGAGGTCAAAAGCATCTTAGAGAATTGATCCATATAAAACATCAAGGTAAGCGTGCCGTGCTATTATTTATAGTTATGCATAACGGCATTGACTCAGTTCAAGCGGCTGCGCATATTGACAAAAAATATGCTCAATTGTTGGCACAAGCGAGAACAGAAGGGGTGGAAATATATGCATATAAAGCACATGTGACACCCGAAGAAGTGAAAGTAATTGAGCAAGTATCTGTATTTGATACTTGAAAAAAAAAACTTCACCCTCATATATCTGCCGTTAAAAACCTCATCCCAACGGCTTGTTTTATAACAGGGACAATGCAAAAAGTGTTTGCTAAGGGTTGAAGATTTTGCTATTTATAGCCGCCGGCGTTAGCTGGGGTTGTTTATTAAGGATTTAGGAGAATGCTATGCCAGACCAGAAAAAACTAGGGTTATTGGCTCAGGCCGGTTTAGAACCTTACCAAGAAAAGCCGGGCGAAGAATACATGGGCGAGGCACAGCTAGCTCATTTTAAAAGAATATTAGAAGCGTGGCGCAACGACCTTCGTAATGAAGTCGATCGCACCATGACCCACATGCAAGATGAAGCGGCAAATTTCCCTGATCCCGTTGACCGTGCAGCGCAAGAAGAAGAGTTTTCACTTGAATTGCGTACACGTGACCGTGAGCGTAAGCTGATCAAGAAAATTGAAAAGACACTACAGTTAATCGAAGAAGACGACTTTGGTTTTTGTAATTCATGTGGCATCGAGATTGGTATCCGCCGCTTGGAAGCACGTCCAACTGCAGATTTGTGTGTTGACTGTAAAACGCTTGCTGAGATCAAAGAAAAGCAACAAGGTCGAGGTTAATCCGAGTATTAAACCTGTGCAATCGATAGGTTAAACTCATCAGTTATGCAGACCCCAAAGACATCATACCCAGAGCAAACGAACTTACCCGCTCTGGGTACACCACCCATTTATCGCGGACGTTTTGCTCCATCCCCTTCTGGCTCACTTCACTTTGGCTCTTTGATAGCGGCACTTGCAAGTTACATTGATGCAAAGGCGCACCATGGTCAATGGTTAGTCCGGATGGAAGATATCGATACCCCTCGTGTAGTTCTGGGGGCAGCAGATGAAATCCTGACAACACTAGAAGCCTATGGTTTGTTTTGGGACGAAAAAGTCGTCTATCAAAGCCAAAGACATCACTTGTACCAAGAGGTACTAGCAGAGCTCACATCTGCTGGAAATGTATATCCCTGTATCTGTACACGCAAGCAAATCAAACAACGGGGAGGTTTTTATGATAACCACTGCCGTAATTTGCAAAATCCGGTTGAGTCCAATGCGCTGCGTGTTAGGCAGAATTACCCTATTAATCAATTTAAAGATGGCTTACTGGGCAAGGTTTCAATACCTGAACAAATTGCGCAAGAAGATTATATTGTTAAACGTCGTGATGGATTATATGCCTATCAACTTGTGGTCGTTGTCGATGATATTGAGCAACAGATCAGCCATGTTGTTCGCGGTGCAGACTTACTAGAACCGACAGCAAGGCAGTTAAGTTTATTTAAACAGTTGCATCATACGCCTCCAAAATATTTACACGTACCACTGGCTGTCGCTGAACCTGGATTTAAACTGTCCAAACAAAACCATGCGCCCGCAATAGACAACAAAGCACCGCTACCAGCGCTCAAAGCTGCACTCTCATTTTTAGGCTTTGATAGTACTGAACTTAGTCACATAGACACCGTTGTAGATTTACTCAGTTGGGCAACCACTGTTTATCTGCAAACGAATCTACCTCAACATAGAGAGATTCAAGTGAATCAACTCAACGCGTCGGAATATCAATTTCAACCGTTATAAAAAAGTATACGTGCCACATTTTGACACCACACAGAAGTTTTCACCGCAATACAAACAACGCCATTAATTATCCGCAACACATTTGTTATTGCTATCAAGAAAATAAACGACTGGACTTTGCGATAATTCATATCGTTCGATTTGGTTGAAAATTTAATCGCTAATTCACCTTTGAAACTTCAATTTTAAGGCGTTTGAGTATATGATAGCGAGCCTTATTAATTCGCCTACGCTTTAGAAAAAATAAAGCAGTAAGCGAGATGAAAATATCAGTATAAATGATGCTACGGGTGGGGACTCAAAGTAGTTAGGAGAGTGGTTATTATTTCTAAAATATTCAAATTGTGTAGGCAAATTGTTGGTGCCAAGCAAACTTCGGGGACAGTCGAGGCAAAGTCAACGCCTCAAATCATCCCTCGCAGTGAGCACAACATCTCACGTAAACAATTTAGCCCCAATGCAATCAAAGTATTATATCGATTAAAAGACGGCGGCTATGACGCATATCTGGTCGGTGGTTGTATTCGGGATATTTTGTTAGGGATTGAACCAAAAGATTTTGATGTTGTAACAAATGCAACACCAGAGGAAGTAAAACGCCTATTTAGAAATTGTCGCCTAATTGGACGTCGATTCAGACTTGCCCACATTGTATTCGGACGTGAAGTCATCGAAGTTGCAACTATGCGCGGCCATCATCAATCGAGCCAAGGCGATGATCCAACCAGCAAAGCCAGTGAACAGGGCCAATTATTGCGTGATAATGTTTACGGCACAATTGAAG
Organism: Pseudoalteromonas luteoviolacea; assembly: GCF_001750165.1. NCBI lineage: Bacteria > Pseudomonadati > Pseudomonadota > Gammaproteobacteria > Alteromonadales > Pseudoalteromonadaceae > Pseudoalteromonas > Pseudoalteromonas luteoviolacea. Next base: position 867,896 of record NZ_CP015411.1, on the reverse strand, counting down.
AAGATGCGCAGCGCCGCGACTTTTCAATCAATGCTTTGTACTACTCCGTCAATGACTTCGGCGTGCGTGATTTTGCCGGTGGCATCGAAGCCATCAAAGCCAGACGTATTGAGCTGATTGGAGACCCTGAAACACGCTATCGTGAAGATCCAGTCAGAATGCTGCGTGCAGTGCGCTTTGCAACAAAGCTTGACATGGAAATCGCACCGGCGACATTGACCCCCATTTCTGAGCTAGCTCCTTTACTTGGTAATATTCCGCCAGCAAGGCTATTTGAGGAGACCCTCAAGCTGTTCTTAGGTGGCAAAGCCGAAGCAAACTTCCTCATGCTCAGAGAGCTGGGACTGTTCAAACAACTTTTCCCAACCCTTGAAGAGATCCTTGAGCAAGACGAAAGCGAATTTGAAAGACGCTTTGTGCAACAAATGTTCGCCAATACTGATGCGCGCATTAACAACAACAAAAAAGTCACACCTGCGTTCATCTATGCTGCGCTGCTTTGGTTCCCATTGCGTAAGCGCGCCGCTCTACTGGAGCAACAAGGTGTGACTGAGTACGATGCATTCATGCAAGCGATTAGTCAGGTGCTCAGCGAAAATGCGCAAAGAGTCGCGGTACCAAAACGCTTTACGTTAGGTGCGAGAGATATATGGCACATTCAGCAACGTTTAGATAGACGCAGTGGACAACGTGCATATCGATTAAGCCTGCAACCTAAATTTAAAGCGTCATATGATTTCTTATTATTGCGTGTTGAGAGTGGTGAGTCTGATCAGCAACAACTGGCTGATTGGTGGACTGAATATCTCAAGCAAGATGTCAGCGGGCAAAAAGACATGGTGAAAAACCTGGGTCAAAAAGATCGCCCGAAGCGCAGATATCGTAATAAACCTCGTAGAAAGCCAAAACAAGATTCATGAATATAGTGTACATCGGGCTTGGGGCTAACTTAGTTGATCCTCAAGCACAACTCATTAAGGCGACCAATGCCTTAAGCACACATCCAGCGATTAAGTCGCTAGTTGTGTCTAGCTTTTACAGCTCAAAACCCATGGGCCCGCAAGATCAACCTGATTATGTAAATGCAGTTGCGAGATTTGAAACTGCATTAGAACCTGAAGCATTGTTAGACCAACTACAGGATATTGAACTACGTCAAGGTAGAGTGCGTAAAGACGAACGTTGGGGACCAAGAACCTTGGATTTAGATATTTTATTGTTTAACAATGAAACTATCTCCACTCCTCGTTTAACCGTGCCGCATTATGGTCTTTGTGATCGAGAGTTTGTTGTATTTCCCCTGTTGGAATTAGCACCTCAATTGGTACTCCCTAATGGCAGTACACTCAAGCAGATTGCGGATAAATTACCAAAAAATGGCCTAACTACTCTACCTAGCAAAGAAATAAAGGAGATACTTTAATGGCTAAAGTTTCAGTTTCAACCTTAGCAAAGAAAAAACAGCAAGGTGAAAAAATCACAGCGTTAACGGCTTATGATGCCAGCTTTGCGAAGCTTTTTTACGATAATGGCGTTGATGTCGTTTTAGTTGGTGATTCACTAGGCATGGTATTACAAGGCGGTGATGACACGCTGGCAGTGACAACAGATGATATTGCCTATCACACTCGCAGTGTCAGAGCTGGCACCAAAGAGTTATTTGTGATTGCTGATATGCCTTTTATGAGTTACTCCAACCCTGCGCAAGCTTGCGAAAATGCAGCTACTCTAATGCGCAGCGGCGCAAATATGGTCAAGCTAGAAGGCGGCACATGGCTTGTTGACTCGATCAAGCTACTGACTCAACAAGGCATTCCTGTTTGCGGTCATCTAGGTCTCACGCCACAGTCTGTTCATGTATTTGGCGGATTTAAAATACAAGGGCGCGAGGAAGAGCAAGCACTGCAAATGATTGCAGATGCTCAAGCGTTAGAGGCAGCTGGCGCTCAAATGCTAGTAATTGAATGTATTCCTTCTAGTCTGGCAAAACGAATTACTGACGCTGTAAATATCCCTGTCATTGGTATTGGTGCGGGTAAAGAAGTAGATGGTCAGATCTTAGTTATGCATGACCTGGTTGGCATATCTGCAGGTTATATCCCTAAATTCTCAAAGAACTACTTAGCCGAAACCGGAAACATGCCCGATGCGGTTAAAAAGTTTTGTGACGATGTTAAATCCGGCGCATTCCCAGGCAAAGATCACGAGTTTAATTAATGCAATCCATCACTGAAATAAAGTCATTACGAAGCCAAATAAAAGCTTGGCGTCAACAGGATCTCAGTATCGCATTTGTACCAACTATGGGCAATTTGCATCAAGGGCACTTTTCACTCGTTGAAAAGGCAAAAACCCTCGCAGACAAAGTTGTTGTCAGCATTTTTGTTAATCCGATGCAGTTTGGTCAAAATGAAGACTTAGATAGTTATCCTCGTACTCTAGTTCAAGATAAGCAAGGGCTTGCTGAATTGGGCACTGATATCGTTTTTACCCCCAGTGTAGAAACCATTTACCCGAATGGACTGGCAACACAAAGCTTTGTTGACGTGCCAGGTGTGTCTGAAGGCTATTGTGGCGGCAGTCGCAGTGGCCATTTCCGCGGTGTTGCCACGGTTGTTACCAAGTTATTTAACCTAGTACAACCTGACTTTGCCTGCTTTGGTGAAAAAGACTACCAGCAACTTCAAGTCATCAAGACCATGGTTCATGATTTATCAATGCCCATTGAAATCATTGGCGTGCCGACTCAAAGAGAAGTTTCTGGACTGGCGATGAGCTCACGTAACGGATATTTATCAGAGCAAGAAAAAGACATTGCAAAAGTCCTATATCAAGTTCTATCAAAAACAGCTCAGGCGCTTAAAGCGGGTGAGCGTGATTTTGATGCACTTGAAGCGCAAGCAAAAACAGCACTTGAACAAGCAGGCCTCAAACCTGATTATTTCTCTGTTGCGCACAGGTTCACATTACAGTCGCCAACACAAGGTGACAAAGACTTTGTCATTCTGGCGGCTGCATTTTTAGGTAAGGTTAGGCTGATAGACAATATACAAGTCGGTCAATAACTTTACTACAGCGCTCATTATGGGCGCTTTTTACTGCCTAATCTCTTCCACTGCCCCCATGACCAAAATCTATCATGAATACTTAACACGCAGCATTTTGTAAAAGTATGCTAAATTTAATCTGTATAAAAGATTAAAATAAGACACATTACTCTCTATCTGCTGACGAATAGGAACGACTATGAGATTTGCGCTGCCCCTTTTATTGCTTAGCTTAGTTGCTTGTAGTAATCAACAAAATTCACCGGAACTCAATCAGTGTGCTCAACAAAACTTCCAATGCGAACAGAACTGCTCAATGAGCTCGACAGAGCAAACGATGACAAGACAGATATGCAGTGGCGAATGCATTGAACGATACAATGCTTGTAAAGCACAAGCGGAAGAGCTAACAAAAATGCGCAGTGCTCGGTATTAAATTAACGACTCCAATTTAAATGAGCCATTATTAACAAAAAAGCCGCTCACTGAGCGGCCTTTTACCTCTATTCTTTAAGCTTAAAGCAGGCCTAGCTTCTTAAGTTCGCGGTTCGCCATCTTGCTTGTTAGCGGCACATAACCGTCTTTTTCTACAATCTTCTGACCTTCTTTAGAAAGTACCATCTTCAAAAATTCAGCTTCGATTGGAGAAAGTGGTTTGTTCGGATGCTTATTCACATAAACATAGAGAAAACGTGATAATGGATACTTACCAGTTGCAACGTTTTCTAATGTTGCATCTACAAAATTGTCGCCTTTTTTCGCTAACGGAACGGTACGAACACCTGACGTCTTGTAACCAATACCAGAATAACCAATTGCGTTTACGGATGAAGAGATTGACTGTACAACAGAGGCAGAACCAGGCTGCTCATTTACGTTATTTCTGAAGTCACCCTTACACAGTGCTTTTTTCTTAAAGTAACCATACGTGCCAGACACAGAGTTACGGCCGTAAAGCTGAATATCTTTAGCAGCCCAAGGACCATTTAGACCCACATCGCTCCAACGATCAACTTGCTTGTCACCACCGCATTTACGAGTTGAAGAGAAAATTGAATCAACTTGATCAATACGTAGGCCTTTGATTGGGTTGTCTTTATGAACAAATACAGCAAGCGCATCGATCGCTACACGCACTTCTGTCGGCTTATAGCCATAGCGCTTTTCAAACGCTTCAACTTCTTTCGACTTCATCTTACGGCTCATTGGGCCGAAGTTTGCTGTCGCTTCTGTTAAAGCTGGCGGAGCAGTAGAAGAGCCAGCCGCTTGAATTTGAATATTTACGTTAGGGTAAATACGCTTGTACTCCTCAGCCCAAAACGTCATCATGTTTGCTAGCGTATCTGAACCCACAGATGAAAAGTTACCTGAGATACCGCTGGTCTTATTGTACTCTTGTAAGTTTTTATCAAGCGCTGATACTTGCGTTGATACCAATGTTGTCACAGCCACACCCATTGCGGCAACTAAGCTTTTAAATTTCATTGGGGTCACTCCGATTGTTCGTCCCATTTGATTACCTGATGCTCATTGTGCGCTCAGTTAATTACAATAAAATTACCCTTAAATGACACTTTTATGACTTTCTTGCATTGTCATAAAAATGCGTTTTTCCTTCGGAAAGGAGAATGAAAAGCACGATCCCTCTCCCAACGTACTGCTGATTTCCAGATGAGAGTCATGGCGACTAAGCACATGTTTTGTGATTGCCAACCCCAAGCCTGAGCCACCTGTTTTTCTACTTCTCGCTTTATCAACCCGATAGAAGCGTTCAGTTAAACGATTGATATGCTCGGGCGCAATACCATCCCCATTGTCAGTCACAGAAAACGCTGGACGCTCACCTTCCAAATACCACTTAACCAAAATCTTTCCATTGGGCTTAGTATAGTGAACTGCATTAAACACTAAATTTGAAAACGCGCTTCGCAATTCATCAATACACCCTTTGATGTCCAAAGTTTCATCTACATCAAACTCAATTTCATGATACTTATCTTGATTGAGTGAAAGCGCTTCGGTTCGGATCAATTGCAGCATATTTGGCACATTCACCGCTTTATCATTACCCTGATCCCTGTCGCCTTCAATGCGCGATAAAGACAGTAGCTGGTTCACTAAACTGTCCATACGCTTACACTGCTCAATCATGGTTAAATGTGCTTTTTGCCACATCGCCGGCGGCGGCATATTGTCACCTTCCATCATCTCCAGATAGCCGGTCACCACAGTCAAAGGTGTACGCAACTCATGAGACACATTGGCAACAAAGTCTTTGCGCATCTGCTCAAGTTTTTTAAGCCTTGAAATGTCACGCACTACCATCATCAGCTGCTCAGCATAAGGCATGACGCGAAACTCTAAAACCCGCTCATCATTGTGTCCGCTTTCCAACTCTAATGGATCCGTGAAGTCATGATCTTGCATATATTTCACAAACTTGGGATCACGGATCAAATTATCTAAACGTTGGCCATGATCTGTCGGCCATTGCAAACCTAAGATTTTAAGTGCCAACTGATTACACCAAATAATACTGAGATCCTGTTGCATTACGATCACCGCATCAGGCACCGCCTCTGCGCCCTCCCGAAAACGGCGGATCAACGCCGCAAGTTCATTGCGCTTTTTACGATTACGGTGCTGAAGGTGATAGATCCCTTCGAAAATTTGCTCCCACGCGCCAGATCCTTCAGGTGGATTAAAGCTACGTTGATTAATCAACCAATCACTCAATTTATATAACTGCTTAAAATGCCAAAATAACAGCACCGTTGCGCCTAGGAATAACATGACAAAAGGCGCACCAAGCAGAATACCAATTAGGGTAAGCGGCAGAAAATACAAAAACAGGCGTTTTAATAACGCCTGTTTATCAATCACTCTATACATATAAAATGATCCTAAAGATTAAGCGCTAGGATAACGCTACCACAGCGCATAAATTAATGCTTTATACTTTACTAGAAAAACGATAGCCCGCACCACGAACAGTTTGGACTAACCTATCGTGACCAAGTGGTGCAATCGCTTTTCTTAGGCGACGAATATGTACATCAACCGTGCGGTCTTCTACATACACATTGGTGCCCCATACATGATCTAGCAACTGTTCTCGACTATAAACACGCTCAGGGTGAGTCATGAAAAAGTGCAACAGCCTAAACTCGGTTGGCCCCATTTCTAGTTCGTTACCTGCAGAGGTAACACGGTGTGAAATTGGATCCAATCTTAAACCATGTACCTCTATCGCTTCTTCTAGCGATGTCGGAGATACACGGCGCATTACCGCCTTAATCCTCGCCATAAGCTCCTTTGGAGAAAAAGGCTTAGTCACGTAGTCATCTGCACCTACTTCTAATCCTTTAACTTTGTCTTCCTCTTCACCACGAGCTGTTAGCATGATGATGGGGATCTGACGAGTATACTCACTTTGCTTAAACTTTTTCGCAATTTGGATACCACTACCGCCAGGTAACATCCAATCTAGGAGCACCATATCTGGGTATGGCTCTACCATGGCTGCAATCGCTGAATCATAGTCTTCCGCTTCAATTGCTTGAAAGCCATTTTGTTCTAACACAAACACCAACATTTCTCTGATTGGTGCTTCGTCATCAACTACTAGTACTCTACGTGACATTCCCATTTATCTCTTACGTTACCGAAGTCGGTTTCATTATTATGACTAAGTATGACAGTTTTATGAAAGTTTACCTGATAATATAACGTTAATTCATTTATCAGGAACATAGTTTCAATAAGTTAGATACAATTTGTTCCTATTTTATCTGCATTTAACGCCACTTAGCATCGAATAATGGTGTTTTTTTCGCAACAAATATTTAGATTAAAAAATTATGAAGATCGTGTAATTTCACAGGGGATCATAATTTTCCTAAGTCCACCGTGCAGAGATCACTTTCTTACCTAGTAGATCCTTCGAGGATCAGATCTATACGTACTTAAAAGGTAAGTGCTTATATTAATGAACACTAAGTGATTGATCTTTTGAAAATATGCCGGACAGAATGCATTAAAAAATACACATCATTGCGATCAAGTGCCGTCTTAGTTGGTAAAAAGTTGATCCCATAGATAGGCTGTTAGTAATTTAATGATCCGGTCGTTGTCGGTTAGTAAAATAACGATCCTGCTGACTGATCAATCACGTTAACGACTACCGCGGTAGAGATTACCTACACACCTAATTGCAAAAAAAAAGCCCCTTATGGGGTAATGCCGATCAGTTAAGAAATATTTTAATGATCAGTTGACTGATCTTTTCAAGGCTTCAAAATCCGATATCAGTATACTGGTATCGGATTTTTTAATGGAATTGTCAGAAGCACTTGCACGTACATCTATCTCTCGTCTCACTGAATTTAAAAGCTTGGCTGATGTTTTATTATACAAGCCTGTTTAGATTCCAATGGTGTAGCAACATTGCGTAAACGCAAGCTCCCAATGGATGCCATGATTTGGGCAGTCATTGGTATGTCCTTGTTCCGAACTGAATCCGTTCGTCAACTAATTAATAAGTTAGACATCGTCTTGCCTCAAGACGTGGACTATGTCGCCCGAAGTGCCGTCACTCAAGCTAGAAAAAAGCTAGGTAGCAATGTAGTACAAGATGTTTTTTACCGTACAGCCCAAACTTGGCATGAACGTGCGGAGCATCCACATTGGAATGGACTTAATATTTACGGTGTTGATGGTGTAGTTTGGCGAACGCCTGATAGCGCAGCAAACAGTGCGACCTTTGCTCGAACGGCCAATAAAGCCAGCTATGCTGGTTATCCGCAAGTCAGAATGGTCTGTTTAATGGAGTTAAGCAGTCATCTCATATTGGGGAGTGCCTTTGATAGTGTAAGTGAAAACGAGATGAACCTAGCGAGCAGGCTCATTAACCATATTCCAAATAACAGCTTGACGCTATTCGATAAGGGGTTTTATTCACTTGGCTTGCTACATGAATGGGAGCAAAAAGGGAGTAACACGCATTGGCTGCTCCCCCTCAAGAAAGGGACCCAGTATGAAGTGATTGATAGCTTAGGGAAGCAAGATAAGCTGGTTCGTTTGACAACGACGCCGCAGGCTAAGAAGAAGCGCCCTGACTTACCCGACTCTATAACCGTGAGATTATTGACAAGGCGAGTGAAAGGAAAAGAAGTGAGTGTACTCACATCAATGACGGATGCAATGGCATATCCAGCTTCGGAGATTGTAGATTTATATGCACACCGCTGGGAAATTGAAATGGGCTATCGAGAAATGAAGCAACATCTATTGGAAAGTCGATTCACCTTGCGCAGCAATTTACCGGAGCTAATTCACCAAGAGCTATGGGGCTTGTTACTGGCTTACAACCTTATCCGTTACAAAATGGTATTAATGGCTAAATCACTAAAAAGTGTTTACCCAAATCAACTTAGCTTTAGAGATGCCTCATCACATATCATCTACAAACTTACTCAAATGCCTATATATGCTCCAGGAAATGTGCCTAAAATCATCCTGGATATAGAAAGAAATGCGAGTCAGTTTAAGCTTGAAGGAAAACGGGAACGAAGTTACCCAAGGGTATTGAAGGTGTCTAAAAACCGATACCCAGTTGCTAAAAGTACAAACGCCGCTCACCTTAAGTGAACGGCATTACCCTTATGGGGCTTTTATTAAGTGTAATTTCTGGTTACTTAACTTTAGGTGCAAGTTCGCCTGAAAGGTATTTAACATGCATATCATCTAAAGAGATCGGCTTAATGTTAGAAGCTTGACCAGCTGTACCAAACGCTTCATAACGCGCAATACAAATCTCTGTCATTGCTTTTGTCGCTTCAGCTAAATATTTACGAGGATCAAAGTTCGCAGGGTTGTGCGCCAAATGACGACGAATTGCGCCCGTTGCAGCTAGACGTAAGTCGGTATCAATGTTGACTTTACGTACACCGTGCTTGATACCTTCAACGATTTGCTCAACTGGTACACCATAAGTTTCCGGGATCTCACCACCAAACTCATTAATAACGGCAAGCCATTCTTGAGGTACAGATGACGAGCCATGCATAACTAAATGCGTATCAGGAATACGTGCATGGATCTCTTTAATACGGTTAATCGCAAGAATATCACCTGTAGGTGGGCGAGTAAATTTATATGCACCGTGCGATGTACCACATGCAATCGCTAAAGCATCAACTCCCGTTTTTTTAACAAAGTCAGCAGCTTCTTCTGGATCAGTAAGTAGTTGGTCTTGTGTTAACTTACCTACAGCGCCAATGCCATCTTCTTCGCCTGCTTCACCAGTTTCTAGTGAACCTAATACACCTAGCTCACCTTCTACCGATACACCACATGCGTGTGCCATTTCTACAGTGCGACGAGTCACATCAACATTGTATTCGTAAGTAGATGGTGTTTTGCCATCATCAAGCAAAGAGCCATCCATCATGACTGATGAAAAACCTAATTGAATTGAACGCTGACATACCGCAGGAGATGTACCGTGATCTTGGTGCATAACAACTGGAATATGTGGCCATTCTTCAACAGCAGCTAAAATCATATGGCGAATAAAAGGGGCACCGGCATAGCTTCTAGCGCCCGCAGAACCTTGTACGATAACTGGGCTGTTTGTTCTGTCAGCCGCTTCCATAATCGCACGCATTTGCTCTTGGTTATTCACGTTAAAGGCAGGAACGCCGTATTCATTCTCAGCCGCATGATCGAGAAGTTGACGCATACTGATTAAAGCCATATTGCTTTTCTCCAATTTTTGATAGCACTTGGCTATCTATTTGAACGGGGTAGATTTAGTTTGGTTGCATCACAACCGCTATTAACTTAAACAAAGAGTGAGAGAGTGTTTAAGTTAATAGTTGGAGGCCAAACAGGCCCCCTTAAATTTTTATGCTTTTGCTCTTTGCTCTAGCATATCAACTGCCGGTAACTTTTTACCTTCCAAGAATTCTAGGAAAGCACCACCACCAGTTGAGATATACGATATTTCATCGCCAACGCCATATTTATCAATCGCAGCTAATGTGTCACCACCACCAGCAATTGAAAACGCTTTAGACTTGGCAATCGCATGTGCAATGGCTTCTGTACCATTACCAAATTGATCAAACTCAAAAACACCCACTGGGCCATTCCATACCACAGTGCCTGCTTGCTCGATGATTTTTGCTAACTCATTGGCCGTGTTAGGACCAATATCAAAAATCATATCATCGCTTTCAACTTCAGAGGCATCTTTAATCACTGCAACCGCTGTTTCTGAGAACTCTTTCCCCACAACCACATCTGTAGGTACTGGAATATCACCATCATTTGCTTGCGCTGCTGCACTAAGCTTCTGTGCTTCGGGGATTAGCTCCTCTTCATATAGAGACTTACCTACTGGGTTACCTGAAGCAGCAATAAATGTATTAGCAATACCGCCCCCCGTTACCAGCTGATCAACGACAGTTGACAGCGAATCAAGAACCGTTAATTTTGTAGATACTTTTGAGCCACCCACAATGGCAACCAATGGACGAGCAGGATTGTCGAGCGCTTTACCAAGTGCATCAAGTTCAGCTGCCAACAGTGGCCCTGCACATGCGACATCGGCATATAAGCCAACACCATGTGTTGAAGCTTGCGCTCGGTGTGCAGTACCAAATGCATCCATTACATAGATATCACACAAAGCAGCTAGCTGCTTAGAAAGTGCTTCGTCGTTTTTCTTCTCACCTTTATTAAAGCGTACATTTTCAAAAACAACCACTTCGTTATCAGCAACTTCAACGCCGTCAAGATAATCTGTAACGAGTCTTACATTTTGTTCAAGTACATCATTTAGGTAATCTACAACTGGTTGAAGTGAATACTGAGCATCGTATTCCCCTTCCGTTGGGCGACCTAGGTGCGACATAACCATAACTTTAGCGCCTTTTTCTAGGGCTAATTTAATGGTTGGCAAAGATGCTTTGATACGTGCATCAGACGTCACTTTTGCGTCTTTTACTGGCACGTTCAAATCTTCACGTATAAGCACGCGTTTGCCGTTTAAATCTAAATCCGCCATCTTGATGACTGACATGGACATCTCCTTAAAAGAACGATACTAAAATTAAGAGGCTTTCATCATTGCTATTGCGGTGTCGAGCATACGGTTTGCAAACCCCCACTCGTTATCACACCAAACTAACACCTTTACCAAGCGTTTATGGCTCACTCGAGTCTGGGTGCCATCAATAATACTGGAGTGAGGATCATGATTAAAATCAACCGATACCAATGGTTCTTCGGTGTAATCTAATATCCCATGTAGTCTGCCAGTCGCAGCCTGCTCCAATACTTGATTAACTTGTTCTAACGTGACATCACTTTGCAACGATACGCTTAGGTCCATTGCTGTCACATTAATTGTAGGTACTCTGACTGCAATTGCCTCAAAGCGACCGTGAAATTTAGGTAATATGCGCTCAATACCGCGCGCTAGTTTTGTGTCAACCGGAATTATCGATTGACTCGCCGCACGCGTACGCCTTAAGTCTTTATGATAAGCATCAATAACCTGCTGATCATGCATCGATGCATGGATGGTTGTAATAGCACCCGACTCAATCCCAAAAGCATCATCTAATACTTTAATGACAGGAACAATACAGTTTGTTGTACAAGAGCCGTTAGACACGACAGTATGAGCTGCTTTTAAATTATCTTCATTGATACCATAAACAATGGTCTCATCAACATCTGCATCGGCTGGGTGAGAAAACAGCACTTTTTTTGCACCTGCTGCGATGTGCGCAGCAGCATGTTGACGAGAGTGATAAACGCCAGTACATTCTAATACGATATCAATATCTAGCGCATGCCAAGGTAAATGGCTTGGGTCTTGCTCATTAAAAATTTGAATTTGTTGTCCGGCGACTTCAAGATAGGGTTTATTAAGGCTGACTGGAAATGCGAAGCGACCATGCGAGGTATCGTACTTCATTAAATGCGCGATCCCTTCAGGATCTGCCAACTCGTTGATAGCGACTATTTGAAATTCGTTGTGGCGCCCAGACTCAAAGAGGGCTCGGACAATATTGCGACCTATGCGACCAAAACCATTGATTGCCAGTTTGATTGTCATTAATTAGAAGACCCATTTTCTACATGCGATAAAGAAGTAACTCAGACTCCTTTGTAAAGATGGCGCTATTGTAATCGACCTTGAACAAATGTGTAAGTGATATGCAAAAATTTTTCTTTATATGAGGTAAATTGCCAAAAAAAGAATGTGAACTACGTAAATTTAAGCTAATTTGCGCAACGTAATGGCCTTTTGACTATCCAAGTGACTCACTTGTGCCAACAAAAGCTCAGCTGTAGCCAGTGCGTCACTCAATGCATTGTGATTTTGATAAGCAGGTAATCCGTACCGAGCTCGACAAGCAGGTAGGGTTAACTGATCTTCTCTTATTACTTCCTGCGCTCTAAGTAATCGTTTTTTCTCTAATTTCAAAGTATCAATCATAAATGTAGGCTTAGTTGATATGCCATATTGGATAAAATACTTTTGTAAAAACCCCCAATCTAGAGGTGCGTTGTGACACACCAGTGTTTTGGTGTCTAACAGCCTTGCCAGCACCGATAATATTGCGCCTAAATGCTCACCTTTCTCAGCAATCTCAGGCTCTGATATACCATGATAAATGGGGCTCTGTTCCAATTTCTGCACATCTTTGTTTATCTTGTATTGTGCCTTTTGAAGCGCTATTTGCCCATAATTTATCTCAACCCATGCAACAGAGACTATCTCATGCAAATTGGCATTAAGGCCGGTTAACTCCAGATCAACAACAACCAATTCACTATCTATCCAAAGCGGTTCATTTCGTTTTTTTATAAAGTTTGGAATGAGCCATTTCATCGTACTACAAACTGCCTCGCGCAAACTTAAACACACACGCTTGTTGAGCTTGCTTGATTAAATAAAAGGCTTCTTTTAACTGGTGTCTCTCTAAAGAACTTAAGTGCTCAGGGTTAATGCAATTTGGTGGCAACCCTAATTCCTCAATTTGTATTTTAAAACGCAATTGTGTCAAAAACCGCCAACAATCTTGCAAGTTATAAATGTCCTCTTTGCTTAAAACCGAAAAAGCTTTAAGGGCCTCTAAACGTGATTGCGTATTAGCTTTATTCACCCCACACTTTAGGGCATAAATACGGACAAGATCATTGACAATCGCTACTCCTCGCGTTTTTAAATCTAAATAGCCATGCTTGCTCTTGTGACGCTGTAATTTGAATTGCTGAAATAAGCCAATCGGTACGCTATTAGCACTGGTATCTGTTGCCATAGCGGCAAAAAAGATATCTTGCGTTTGTATGTTATTCAGCTGCGTATTGAGCGTTTGATAAAGTGATTGATCACCCATTATAAAACGACGGTCAAAGAAAATTTTACTATTGAGCATTGCCTGAGGTGTTGGCGTTTGAATCCAATTTTCAAAACGCGCAAGCCATTCATCGACGGTACCACGACACAACTCATTGCTCGCCATAATATTGCCAGGGCATGCTTTAATACCGCAGCGAACTAGATGTTCTGTAACAAACTCGCCTAAACCAGCAAAATATGCTCTTTGACTGGGCAATATGGTATTTGAAACAATCAAACCATTATCTTGATCTGAATGCAGAGTCTGTTCTTCTCGCGCTTGCGAACCGAAGCATATCCAACAAAAGCTGCACGGCGGCTCTCCTTGCTGCTGGATATATAACTCAGTTAATCGACTCGTCATGGCATCAGTTAAACCACTTAACAAAGTCCCTATAAAAGAAATGTCTTCAACCGTGTTTGAAAACCCTCTTAACAAAGCGGGAATTTCCTTGGCTAAATGCACCACTTCTTGATAACTATGTGCTTTATAAATTTGCCCAATTAACTGTACTGGATCGTGCTTTTGTTGGCGTAGTAAGTCTGTACTAGTCACCATACCCAAAGGCTCCCTCGCTTCATTGAGTACAGGCAAGTGGTGGATGTTATGTTTAAGCATCAAGTGTAATGCGGCGAAAGCGCGATTATTCTCAAAAATAAATTTAGGCCCATGCGTCATTACTTTTGTCACAGACACTTTAGGGTCAAGCTCTGCGGCCAAAACGCGGTTACGTAAGTCTCTGTCAGTAACGATACCTGACAGCTGACCATTTTCAGTAATGATGACCGACGATACCCCCGCTTTTTGCATGACTTTAGCCGCTTCAACAATACTGGATTGCGGTTCTATCGTGACCGCTTTTTTGCACATTAAAGTCGCTATTTTTCGCTCAGACCACCCCCGACCACGCTCTTTATAATGACTCGATAATAAACGCTTTTTATGAGCGCGAACAAAATGCTGTTCAAACTTAGGATACTCACGACGTAAATAATCGAAATCAACCTGTGCTAACAAAAATATAAGCCCACTTGTTTGCACTTCAAGGTGATTTTGAATATCTTCTCCTGTGAGTAATGATGGGTAACCAAAATAATCTCCTTCCCCTAGCCTTGTAACAACCTCCCCCGCATTGTCTACCAAATCAAACACGCCCGTTCGAACAAGATATAAATATTTCTGATTTGAGTGGAGTACTTCAGACTGGTTCAAAGTCGTAATGTAAACCACCTTGGTATGATTTACGAAGAAATGTGCACACGATACAGGTAGCTCACTAAAAGGGAGCTGTTCTGTAACAAAATTCAAAACGTCTGTTACCGCTGAATGAGAATGTGTCATTTAGTTGCCTCAAAAAGACAATAGCCCAGCAAAAGCTGGGCTATTTATTTACCTTAACAAGATTAATGTGCGTGCGCTTCACCAGACCCTTTAGGATTACGGATCCCATCTACCATGCGCTTAACCTCTTCTGGTGTATCGGCAGTTAATTTCATCACCACCGCGGCCACACCAAAGTTGACCAGCATACCAATGATACCGATACCCTCAGGTGAGATACCAAACAACCAATTTGCAGGGGCGTTCAGCTCTGGACTAACAAATTTAAAGTAAATAATGTACGCCGCGGTAAAGCCAATACCTGAGATCATGCCCGCAATGGCGCCCTCTTTATTCATACGTTTAGAGAAAATCCCCATAATGATCGCAGGGAAGAAACTCGCTGCCGCCAGACCAAAGGCAAATGCCACCACCGAAGCTACAAACCCTGGAGGATTGATACCAAAGTATGCAGAAATACCAATGGCCACCATCGCTGCGAGCCTTGCCGCCATGAGCTCTTGCTTATCACTGATATCTGGTTTGAGTGTGCGTTTGAGTAAATCATGCGACACCGATGTCGAGATAACCAGCAATAACCCAGCGGTTGTCGAAAGTGCAGCAGCAATGCCACCAGCAGCAACTAATGCAATGACCCAAGCCGGTAAATCAGCAATTTCTGGATTCGCCAATACCATAATATCACGGTCAATTTTGACTTCGTTTGTGCTTGCAGGGTCATCAATTTTGCCCGCAGAGTAGAACATTTTGCCATCACCATTTTTGTCATTGAAAGTGATTAGTCCTGTTCTTTCCCAATTTTTAACCCATTGTGGTGCTTCAGCATACGCGGTACCACTACCGTCTTTACCATTGATCGTATCAATCATATTGACACGCGCAAATGATGCAACAGCTGGTGCTGTCGTATACACAATCGCGATGAAGACTAATGTCCAAGCCGCTGAGATACGCGTATCTTTCACTTTTGGTACAGTGAAAAAACGGACGATAACATGCGGTAAACCTGCGGTGCCCACCATCAATGCAGCCGTAATGGCAAACACATCAATCATACTCTTGGACCCTTCAGTGTATTGGGCAAATCCGAGTTCGGTACTGAGTCCATCGAGTTTATCAAGTAAGTAAGTGTTTGAACCGTCGGCAAGCGTCGCACCAAATCCAGTTTGTGGTAATAAGTGTCCCGTCATCATCATCGAAATAAAGATAGCTGGCACCAAATAAGCAAACACTAACACACAGTACTGTGCAACTTGTGTATAGGTGATCCCTTTCATACCGCCTAACACGGCATAGAAGAAAACAATGACCATACCAATGTAAACACCGGTTTCAATATCAACCTCTAGGAAACGAGAGAAAACAACACCAACCCCCCGCATCTGCCCGGCAATGTATGTGAAGCAGATAAAGATCGCACATAAAATAGCCACAACCCGCGCGACCTGAGAGTAATATCTATCACCAATGAAATCAGGTACCGTAAATTTACCAAACTTACGTAAATACGGCGCAAGACATAGTGCTAGTAACACGTAACCACCAGTCCACCCCATCAGATACACACCGCCATCATATCCCGCAAAGGAGATAATACCCGCCATGGAAATAAACGATGCCGCACTCATCCAATCAGCTGCGGTTGCCATCCCATTGGCCACAGGAGGCACACCGCCACCCGCGACATAGAATTCGTTAGTTGATCCAGCACGCGCCCAAATGGCGATACCAATGTACAGAGCAAAACTGAGCCCTACGATTAAAAATGTAAACGATTGAACATCCATTATGCTGCTCCTTACTCATCTACGCCGTATTTTTTATCGAGCGCATCCATTTTTGATACGTAGACAAAAATCAAAGCAACAAATGTATAAATTGCACCTTGTTGTGAAAACCAAAAGCCCAACTTAAACCCAAAAAAACGTACTTCGTTCAGTACATCGACAAATAAAATGCCACATCCAAATGACACTACAAACCAAATTACTAGTAGCTTAAACATCAAGGCTAGATTTTCTGACCAATATGCTTTTGCTTGTTCTTCACTTTTAAAGGCCATGATTAACTCCCCGTTTAACGCATAGCATGTGTATGCGTTGGTATTAATTGACCTTTTGACTGTAGCAATGGCTTGTCTAGATTGAATTGAGACCTTAGTCGTAAACACAAGATTACGTTTACGTAAACTGCAAATTAAAACAACTTGAATATAATTAATAGATATTAAAATCAGATAGTTAACAACTATACTCGTATAATTTCATGCAAAATATTAACACTTCATACGGTATAAGACATTAGTCTAATTAGCACAATAAAATATCAATTTTTCTTAATATTCAGCGTATTATATTTCTCAACTGGCCCACTGGCTTATTAGAGCTAAGCCAGATAAGATTAACCTTCAAACCGATCATCGACTTTGATAACACAATCAATCACATCAACTAGGACTGACGATGACAGCTGCGCTTATTTTGGTTGCCTTAGGTTATATTGGCCTACTATTCTGGCTTGCCAATTGGGGAGATAAACATACGCCTTTGGCACAAAGAATCAGCCATCACCCTTTTGTGTACGCACTCGCGCTTGGGATTTACTGTACTTCTTGGACGTATTACGGTTCAGTCGGTACTGCAGCAGCCAGTAGCTGGCACTTTTTCCCCATTTTACTTGGCCCTGCTTTATTGTTTTTATTCGGCCATGGCTTCTTACGTAAACTGATTTTGGTAAGTAAAAAGCAAAATATCACCACCATCTCAGATTTTATCAGTGCCAGATACGGCAAACGACAAATGACCGCTGTTATGGTGACACTGATCGCTTTGCTTGCCACCATTCCCTACATCGCGTTGCAATTAAAAGCTCTTGCCAATAGTTTCGAGTTATTGCGCCAAAACGATGATATATCAGGTGCAATGCTCGCGCTCACAGGCACCCTGATGATGGCCTTATTTGCGATATTTTTTGGTGCAAGAAAAGTCGATGTCACTGAATATCGCTCAGGTCTGATGTTAGCAGTCGCATTTGAGTCAATCATTAAACTACTCGCATTAATCGCTGTGGCATATATTTCAGTTCAGGCGCTCGTTGCCCAAAGTGATACACAATCAGTTTGGTCTCATTGGCAACATTTTAATTTTGCCAACTTTAATTTTATTGGCCAAACCCTCATGGCTGGCGCTGCAATAATTTGTTTACCTAGGCAGTTTCATGTCACCGTGGTAGATAATCAAAATAGTAACCACTTAAATACTGCTAGATGGGCCTTTCCGTTATATTTAATACTCATTGCATTGATGATAATTCCTATCGCAAGTGCAGCCATTCATCCTAGCATTGGTCAAGGCATTGCCGCTGATAGCTTTGTATTAGGCCTACCCTTGAGTATTAACTATCCTGTTATCTCTACATTTGTTTTTATCGGTGGGCTTTCTGCGGCAACTGCAATGATTATAGTCGCGACACTTACGCTCAGTACCATGTTATCCAATGACATTGTTTTGCCTTTACTCTTAAAGCGGCGATTTAAAAAGAGCTTATTGACCAGTAACTACAAATCTCAAATTCTCTTAGTCAGACGCTTTATTATTGCTGCAATTTTGCTCCTCGCTTACCTGTATCAACAATGGATTGGGCATGGCGCGGCACTCGCCAGTATGGGGCTAGTCGCGTTTTCTCTGGTAACACAGCTACTGCCAGCCATTGTAGGCGGGTTGTATTGGCGGAAAGGTCATGCTTATGGCGTCTACGCAGGCTTACTTGCGGGGCTCATATGTTGGGCCTTGTTTTTATTAATGCCAATAGTGTCTGCACCTGAGTTGCTGGATTATCAAACCCAACAGTCTATCGTTACTCGCGGAACCTTGCTGGCATTACTCGCTAATATCAGTTGCTACATTAGTTTCTCATTGGGGGCAAATGAGCGCCTTATAGATAAATTGCAAGCAACGGCTTTTGTCCGGCCCAAAGAACAAGCAGCATTGGCGAAAAAGCTAAATAAAGAAGTAAAAGCGTCGGTGTATGACTTCAAAGTACTGTTGCAAACCTTTTTAGGGATTCAACGAAGCCAGCAGTTACTGGGTCACTATGCACTCAATGAAGATATAGATGAAAACAATGCCACACCAACTCCTGACTTTATTAGCTTTTGCGAACGTGCCCTCACAGGTGTGCTCGGAGCGTCATCTGCACAAGCGTTAATCCATGCCGTTTCTTCTGGTAAACAAATGGCCTTTGAAGAAGTAGTCACTTTTTTCGACGAAACCACACAGGCCCTGCAATTTAACCAAAACTTATTATTTACCTCATTGGAAAACCTCAGTCACGGTATTTCCGTTGTTGATAGAGATCTCAAATTAGTCGCATGGAATAAACGCTACAATGAGATGTTTGAATACCCACAAGGCTATTTACAAGTCGGTCAAGATATTGAAGATATTATTAGATATAACGCACAACGTGGAGAGTGTGGACCTGGCACGTTGGAAAAATTAGTTGAAAAGCGAGTACAACACCTTCGAAACGGCACACCTCATCACTATATTAGACACAGAGAAAATGGCCAAGTATTTGAAATGACTGGAAACCCTTTGCCTGGAGGAGGGTTTGTGACGAGCTTTTCCGATATCACCATGCATATGGCAACCCAGAATGCATTAGAAGAAATAAATATGGACTTGGAAAACCGCATTGAGGCAAGAACATTGGAAATTCGAGCTATCAATCGAGACCTCAAGTCACAAATCGCGACCCGTGAAAAAATAGAGCAAGACCTTGTCAGCGCAAAAAAAGAAGCTGAACGGGCAAATGACAGTAAAACTCGATTTTTAGCACTGGCCAGTCACGATATTTTACAGCCACTCAATGCCGCAAGACTTTATCTTGGTGCCATCGATGAACAGAAGCTACCAGAAAGCGAAAAAAGTAACCTTAACAAATTAGGCGATAGCCTAGATTCGACAGTTCACCTTATGTCATCGCTACTCGACATTGCCAAATTAGAACAAGGCGCAATGCAACCAACCCCTAAGCACTTTAATTTAAATGATGTTATCAAACCATTAGTGAATGAATATACGTTACTTTGCCAAGATAAAGGGCTTACACTCAAAGTTCGTAACACCGATCACACCGTACACAGCGACATAACTTATCTACGTCGAGTCATCCAAAACTTGGTCTCCAATGCGGTGAAATATACCGAGACTGGTACTGTACTGATTGCATGCCGCAAACGTGCGCACAGCCTACGCATTGAAGTATGGGATACAGGGCCGGGGATCTCACCTTATGAGCAAGATAAGATTTTCAATGACTTTTATCGAATAGAAGCTGGTGATAACCGTGGTGTTGGGCTGGGTCTTGGCGTAGTCAAACGTCTTTGTGATTTAATGAGTATTCCATTGACCATGCACTCCAAACTCACAGTGGGCAGCCGCTTTTTTATCGAGGTGCCTCTAGGTGAGCCACAACAGGTGCAAGCTGATAATGCCGTCGTACCATCGAGAAACAAAAGAAACTTATCGGTTATTGCAATTGATGATGATCCCAATAACTTAGCCGCCATGTCTAGTCTATTGAAAAAATGGCAACTTCAACATCAAGTATTTTCGCAGGTTGATGAGGTATTGGCACATGCCAAGTCCAACCAAGCCCCAGATATTTTATTGGTCGACTATCAACTGGATACGGATTGCGATGGGGTTATGTTGATTCAAAAACTCAGAGAGATTTGGCGACATGATTTACCGGCAGTGTTAATCACCGCAGTACGTGAGCAAACTTTAAAATCACAGGTAAAAGCGCAGCAAATTCATTACCTAACCAAACCTTTAAAACCAGCGAAACTCAAAGCTCTATTAAATCATTCGCAAGGTGTTAGCTAAAGCGCTAACTTAATTTGGTCGCGGCCTGCAGCTTTGGCTTGATATACTGCTTGATCTGCGGCCTTTAAAGATTGACTAAATGGCATATTCACGTTGACACTTGCCACCCCGATGCTCACGGTAAAGTGGATCACTTCGTCTTCATAATCTACGGCTAACGCCGCAGCTTTCTCTTTTAGACGCTGTGCAACATTCATGGCTAACGACACTTCGGTTTCTGGCAGTAGAATAATAAACTCCTCTCCCCCAAAGCGACACACACAATCCTCTGTACGCACTAACGTATTGCAACAAGACGCAAATTGCTTCAATACTTCATCACCACCATCATGACCATACTTATCATTGATAGATTTAAACCTATCTAAGTCAATCATCAATAAGCTTAAAGGTCTATCCGCTCGTTGATGACGGCTCATCTCACTCCGTGCATAATCCATCAAATAGCGACGGTTCTTAAGCCCCGTCAGAACATCTTGAAATGCCATTTCGGTTAGTCTCTGCTGCATTTGCCATAACTCATGCACAAGCAAACGACGACTACAGCAATCCGCAATCAATTCTGCTGCAACAACTTCCCACTGCAACCAATCTCGAGGCTCAAAACGTCCTTCACAACACACAACACCAATCGCTAAACCATTCTGAAAGATTGCAGTATCCAGTAAGGCACTGATCTGCTGAGGCACCAAATAGCCCTCTGTAAACTCACTGGTTCTAGAGTCCGTCATTGCATTACTTGCTGAAATTGTTTCTCCATTGATGATTGCACGGAAATAATTAGGGTAGTCTTGTACTTTTAGCTCGGGTAATGGGCCGGTGATAAGTCCACTCCAGTCGGTGTTAGCGAAATTAATGAGCTTTCCCGGCGCTGCTGCTTCGTCAAAAAGCCACACAGACACACGGCTAACATTTAACAGTGCTTTTGCTTCAAACAATATGTCTGATAAAAACTGTTGATGGCCAACAGAAACGTCAACCTCTTTTGATAAGACTCTTCTGAGCCTTTGTGTTACATGTGTCAGTTCATTATGCCTATTATTAGGCATATCACCTTCATACTCTTTTACATCAACAGCCAATGTTATCACCCAAATGCGTCTAGTTTATACACCCGTTACCTGTACTAGGTTACTTCTTACCCTGTGTAGCCCGCGTTAAAACAATTCAAAAATCGGTCAATTGCCTAACAAGATACTCAACGTCAGCATAACCATTGGCTACTTCTAATATTAATAATACGCCGATAAGCTAAAAAAGCACTCTATTTATCCCATTTAAGGGACTCGTGTTGAGATAAAATATTATAAGTTGATCTAACTTATTAGTTGGGCGAGCTTTGAAATGCGATAGTGGCTCTATGACTTATCACTTTTCTTTTTAACAACATATAATTATGTTGCCTTCTAATAAAAAAGGAGCCTGTAGGCTCCTTTTTTTAATTGGTTAAATATTTACTCAAATACTTTTTTAATACTGGATCATGTTGAGCCATTTCTCTTTGCTCTTTCAAAATATCATTAAGCATTTGGTAAGAAGTCAAAGGGTTTGCCAATACAACCCGAAAAACAACGGTAGGTTGATTATCGTATTGCTTCGGAGTCAAGCGAGTTCTGGAGACAAATGAGCGTCCAGTTTCACGCTGTCTTTTTTGCATACTGGCTGTGAGTCGATTTAAAGCAGCAAAAATATCCAGCTTTTCTTGTTCATTCGCAACTTGCAATGCCTGCTTTACTTCTCGTGGTACATAGCGATATGTCAGCAAACATAGCTCAGGTTGAGAGATAAGCTCAAAATCATCTTGTTCTGAAATTAAGTTTGCAAAGTAGTGCGCTTTTTCAATGCTATGATCAATGAGCATTTCGTACCCTTTACGACCAATTACTTGAAGACATGCATGCACTAACATCGCCATACCAGGACGACTGCCCTCAAGAGTATGACTGCCCAAATCTTTTGACCCTTTACGCAATATATATTCCGCGTGATGTTCTATCACATCTGTGGCAGTCGGGTCTTTAAACAGCACAATGCCCGCCCCCATAGGAACGTACATTTGCTTGTGCGCATCGATAGTCACTGAATCCGCTTTTTCAATACCAGACAGAAGGTGTCTATAAGTATTTGAAAGTAATGTCGCACCGCCCCATGCCGCATCCACATGGAAATGGCAACCTAGCTCTTCGCACAGAGCAGCCATCTCACTTAACGGATCAATACTGCCCGTTTCAGTAGTGCCAGCGACGCCAACAATAGCCATTACTTTAATGCCTTTGGCCTCAAGTTCAACAGCAGTATCACGCATAGCCTGCATGTCAACTTTATTGTCTTGGTCAGTTTTGATTGCGATGAAATTATCACGCCCAATGCCCAGTACGTCAGCCGCCTTACCTAAAGAATAGTGGCCACGTTCTGAAACTAAAACGGCTAATCCTTTGTAACCATAATGCATCATTGCTGCAAACATCCCTTGGGAAGAGATGCCTTTAAAGTCACCATCCGGTTTCAATAAACGGTTTCGTGCTATCCACAACGCCGTAATATTCGCAATTGTGCCACCGGAACAGAATGCTCCGAGTGCATTCTTAGCACTGTGCATCCATTTTTGATAAAAGTCTTCGTCTTTACCATATGTCAAATGGTGCATCATACCCAATACTTGCCGTTCAAGAGGTGTAAACGCTTTCGACGTTTCAATCTTTACTAAGTTCTGATTGAGTCCAACCATGAGTTTAGATAACGGCAATAAAAAGTGTGGTAATGCCGATGTCATGTGGCCAATAAAACTTGGAGATGCAGTATGGACAGAGTGGGCAACTAGTTGCTCCATAATATCTTGAGCATAGTCAGATACAAACTTAGGCTCTTCAGGGATCGCCGCATCCTGAAAATCTTTCTCTATCTCATGTAGGGGTTTTTCAATCGCTGCAATATTTTCGTTCAAAAAACCCGCTAGATTATGAGAGATCTCTTGTTCAATTTTACTGAGTGTAGAGCCAGGTGCTTCCGGTACGGTAAATATTCGCATCAAGCTTTCTTCAGAAGCGACTGCACAACGCTTTGGACCCATTATTATTCCCAATCAAAAATAGAGTAGATAAGTGCTGACACTTTGACATCTAGCCCGACAGACACATCTACCTTACTAATTTATTACGAAATCACTAACTCTACTTTAAAGTTGTCGGAAAGTCTTTAAGTGCGGCATAAAAAAATAACCTTGTGCGCTATTTTCTCCATAAACCACCGAAATAAAAGTTTTTCGGAACAAAAAACATGCACAGCCTCCTAAAAACTTTGTAAACTCTGCATCAAAGATATAAAATTTGTCATATTATTTAACGAACAAGCAACCGGAACTGCAACAATGAATAAATGGAACTTTGCTCACCGCACCTTGTCCTTAACATGGGTGCTCGTTGGCTTCTTAATTTTCGTCATATCTCTCGCGGGATATGTATATTACACCTACCAAAGTAGTAAAGCTGTCATTATGGATGACATTGACAATAAACTGCGAATTGCGGCCCATAGCGCGAATTTATTTGTCGGCCCATCGTATCATGATAACTTAGCCGATTTATCGACTGCTGAGTTTAAAACCCAAAGCGAACAGCTTACTAAATTGGCACAATCGGTTGGTGTTGAATACATATATGCCATGATTTACGACTCGCCACATGTGCGCTTTACCGCTTCTAGCTACACTATTGACGATGTTGCCAGAGGGCACTTAACCCAATTTAAAGATATTTACGAAGAAGCGACAACCAGTAATAAAGGAGCCTTTCGTTCAACAACGGAGGTGTTTGAAATATCCACAGATAAATGGGGACACTTTAAAACCATTTTCGTCCCACATATTACACCTAATGGTCAAATTTACCTAACAGGCGCGGATATCACGATTTCTCACATAGAAAGCCAATTGCAGGATAACGTTACCCAAGCAGCCCTATCAGCGAGCTTTTTCTTTTGTATCGCTTTGCTGGTTGCGGGAACCTATATACTCGTTTATCGCCGCACCCTGACGACCGATGCACGTACAGGATTTGCAAATCGCTTAGCCTTGGAACAAGACTTAGCCAATGCGAAAAGAGCACACTTAAGCCTTGCGATTATTTCAATTTGCGAGTTAGAAGAGATTATCAGTTTTTACGGTGCTGGCGTTGGCGATAAAGTCATTCAAAACGTGATGCGCTATTTCCAAAACTTAACAACGCCTTTTAAAGTCTATCGATTGGCCACCTCTAAATTAGTTTTATTGTGTGACACGCCCAATGGAGAACACTACCTCAACAACTTAATCTCTGAGTTCCCCTTTTCAAGACCTATTCTCAATGAACCCCTGTTGTACATTCAACTCAAAGCTGGCATTGCCCGCGGCAATAAAGGCTTATTACTTGAAAATGCCTTTATCGCCTGTCGACAGGCGCAACAACTGCATCAAACAACGTATATTTATGGGCAGCAAACACAAAAAACTAAACTGCTTCAGGAGTCTAATTTAGCCATCGCAAAGACTGTGCAAAGCGCCTTTGACCAACACAGAATCATTCCCTATTTCACGCCCAGAGCACGTATCGAAGATCAAAAAATCGTGCAATACCATTGTGCGCCAAGGGTACTGACTGAGCAAGGTGTAATATTAAAGTCACAAGCATTTGGCGAAGTGATCAAGCACTCTCGTCTCAACTCGCAATTGACAAAACAAATGCTAGAACTGTGTGTCGCACAATTTAGAAAAACAAGTGTCGCTTGGAGCCTAGCACTCACCCCTCAAGACTTGCGAGACCCGCAAATGATGGAATGTATAACCCAAGCTATCAATCGCTACCCCCAGCCAAACCTCATCACATTCGAATTAGATGAGCAAGCACTGATCAGTCAGTTTAATGATATGACCGCAATCATCAGTATACTGCGCGCCAAAGGCGTCAATATTTTAGTGAATTCACGTAATAGCGGCCTCCTTACCATTAGCAGAGTACTCAAAATGTCCATTAATGCTGTCAAATTAGATGAAAAGTTGATTGAGCAGTTAGCTGATAATCCGCAAGTCAAAGGACTCATTAAACATATAGGGGAACAGTGTAAAAACAGCCAGATTGCGCTGATTGTTTCTGGGATTAAATGCAAAGCACAATTAGATCAGCTGTCTGATACTCATATTACTTTGTTTGAAGGTGATCATATTGGCGCCGCAGCGCCACACATTAAAGATAGTCCCACACGCACAGTGCTGAATGAGACATAGTTGACATTTTAAGAGCGTGATAAAGACACAACTAAGCGAGTACTGGATTGGCCACTTGCCCAGTACTTGCGCTCAAATGGCGTGACTGCCTGTTCACTTTCATATGTTTCGCACACAGCATCAACGCCTGCTAGGTGCAAAGCTCGAGCAAACTCTTCTACATAAGTAGACCAATTACTGCGTACCTCTAATATACCGCCAAGCTTTACAATAAATGGAAATACCGCTGCACCATGCCAACGTCTCTGAATATGCTTTGCTTTGGGCCATGGGTTAGGGTAAAGAAGATAATGATGGCTTGGCTGCCAATCCGCTTCGCATGCTAAGCGCCAAAAGTCATTAAGATCTGCCTGCACTAAAATATATTGTCCATGCTCACCTTGCTTATATTCTACGTCATGTTTATCTAGCCTATGGGATGATTTATCAATACCTATTACCAAGGCTTCAGGGTGACGCTGTGCTAGATTGGCAGTACTTTCGCCAACCCCGCAGCAGGAGTCCAATATAATCGGGCCTGAAAAAGCCAGAACTTTCTCGTTGACCTCATTAAATGCTTGTAAAGTGTGTTCAGCAATGGGCTTTTTGAACTCTGCATTGAGGTGCTTTAGAACTATTTCATCTAGCTTTTCATGCAATCCAGTCTGGTTTGTCGTGATACTTCGAGAGTTTGCGTCAGCCATGTTACTCGTCAAATTACTTGTGAATGGGCCAATTTTAGAAGCTTAGAAAGCAAAGTAAATAGTACTTATATAAAATTGGTCTGATATGGTGAAATAAAAGCAGGCCGCACAGCGAAAGAAAAGTTTCAGTTGAGTTAAGGGCAAAAAATTATATACCCGATTAAGCAGCGCATTGATCATTGAACTACATTTCTCTCAACTTACAATGTGCTGCTATAGCATAGATCTTAATCAGTTTTTACAAATCAAAATATTTATCACATTAGAGATGTAACAATGACCACAATTGCTGTATCTATTTCCTTTTTATTAATCTCATAATATAAGGAGCTTGCATGATATGAAAAGTCATCATGCCTTAAATTTTTACCATTCACCGCATATACTTTGTCAAATGGCGTATCAGCACTTGATAAGTCAAACCCTCTATCTAACTCTGATGTGTTCATATCTAAAGCACTTACTGTCGGTATAAAAGTAGGTGTCAAGTTTCTGTCTTGTAAGTTACTTTTGATAACGGTTAAAGATGAGTTCTCCTTGGCTTCGTTATCAAACTCATGATCAAGTTCAGCACCAGACATTGCGTACGAACCCGGTGCATTATCAAAAACATGTGTTGTGTAATAATGTGGTATTTTGTAATTTTGATAAATATTTTTTGATTGTACAGAGTAATTTGTATCACCATACGGCTCAAAATCGACTTTGAACTCTATTAGCTCTGTACCCGAAGGGAGCCCCTTACTATCTCCTGTATAACTACCGTTTGAAAATGCCACATTACGAGTTAATGCAGAGTAAGGGGTATTTGCAAGTCTTGTATAATAGCTTCCAGCCTGATCTCCTGTTACCAATAATTTGGCCGCGACTCCGTCAGTTAACTGTTCTAACAATTCCGATATTTGAGCTTCGCTTTTTTCACATGCAGGAATATGCTGACAAAATGCAATTTGCGATAACCGCTTTTGCACTCGTCTAAAGTTTTCAGTTAGAGAGTAAGGTATGTTGGCACCTTTATGTGGGGCATCAAATGAAATAAAATTATAAATATTATGCTGCCCCCCTTCTTCCTCTAAAAAGTTAATCATTTGCTTTCCGATCAACCCACCATAGCTAAAGCCGATTAAACTTGAATGATAATCCCCTTCTTGAAAGTGCTCTTTGACATAATTAAAAAAGTCAGCAGTGATAGTATAATCGCCATTTTTAGGCGATAAAAAAACAATATCCTTACCACTATCAAGCAAACTCTTAAAGATTGGCGAAAGCGTGTTATTGTTCCAGTATGAATATAACTTATCATGACCAAAAACAGGTGTTTGCGAACCAAAAGTGATATCAGCACCGGATATAAAATAAACAGGCTTATCAAATTTATTGTCTTTTGACGTTATGATGCTAGCATCCATAGTTCTTTCAACCGCACAATTAAATATGAGATCTCTCCATTCAGGATCGTTCTCAATACTGCATTGGTGCGTGATATTGCTTTCATCTGCTGCTGTTGGGCCAAAATGAGGCGTTCTCACGTCGAGAGCTACAATCTCATATTTATTAGAGTCTTTGTGGTAAAGGATTGTTCTGTAATTATCCCATAAATCTACATCAATCCATTCTTCAAAAAGTGTGTAGTGTTTCAGTGGATATCCATCAATGGTGGATGAGGTGGCTTGGAAACTCAGTAAGCCCATGATAATTGTTAATATTATATGCTTCTTCAACGTAAATTCCTTATAAATAAAAAACATTAGATACTGTAATTAAATATCGCCCCACATTTAATGTCTCAGATATCATACCCAAACTACAACATAACAAATATAAATTAAAAAAACATGCTTTATACACCAATTAAAAACCAATCAAAAAAACACAGTTTATTTATAAAAACAAAATTATATAAATTAATTAAAAACCAGAAAATAAAATAAAGAAATGAAAAATATAAATTTTTAAGAAAAGAGAAATGATATGAATCACCTAATGCGGCATATAGTTTGACAGTATAAACATCAAACTAAAAACCGCCCTATTATGGGCGGTGCTTTTAAACTGGATTTAGTGTCTTAAACCTACACCACGCTTAATCAGTGTCAGCGCTATCGTAAATAGCACTGTAATAAAACCAATAAGCACACTGAATGCAACGTAAATGTTGACGTCCGATACACCTAAGAAACCATACCTGAACGCGTTAACCATATAAATGATTGGGTTTATTTGCGATACCCCTTGCCAAAACTCAGGGAGCAATTGAATCGAGTAAAATACCCCACCCAAATACGTCAACGGCGTTAGCACAAAAGTCGGGATAATACTGATATCATCAAAACTGTTTGCATAGACTGCATTGATCAATCCCCCCAATGCGAACACCGCTGAGGTGAGCACGACAGTGGCCACAATCACCGCAATATTATGGATTTGAATATCCACAAAGAACAAACTGACCAAGCTTACAATTAAGCCCACCAGCATGCCTCGGGCCATGCCGCCCCCCATATAACCGAGTACAATCACATAGTTAGGCACGGGCGCAACCAGCAGCTCTTCAATGCTCTTTTGAAACTTCGTTGAGTAAAAGCTGGACGCCACATTTGAATAGGAGTTGGTGATCACCGACATCATAATAAGACCCGGCACAATAAACTCCATATAGCCAAAGCCACCCATTTCACCAATGCGCGACCCAATCAAACTACCAAAAATAATAAAGTAGAGCGTCATTGTAATGGCTGGCGGCACTAAGGTCTGCACCCAAATGCGTAAAAAGCGTATGCACTCTTTAATCCAAATACTTTTCAGTGCAACTCGGTATTTTAATATGCTCATTGCTTGCGCCCCTGCTCTAATAACCCCACAAATAGCTCCTCTAAGCGATTCGCTTTATTACGCATACTTAACACTGTATTGCCCTGCTCGCTCAATTGCGCAAAGACTCCGCTAAGCCCTTGTGACTTCTCCACTTCGACTTCAAGCGTGTGATCATCAATCAAGGTAAACTGATATCCTGACAGCGACACAGGCTTGATGGGAGCTTGCAAATCTAGGATAAAGGTTTCTTTATCTAGTTTTGCTAACAGCGCTTTTATCGTGGTGTTCTCAACAATAACCCCTTTGTCGATAATGCCGATATTACGACACAATAACTCAGCTTCCTCTAAGTAGTGGGTCGTTAAGATAATGGTGACGCCTTGGCTGTTAATTTCACGCAAGAAATCCCACATCGAGCGTCTTAGTTCTATATCCACACCGGCCGTGGGCTCATCCAATATTAATAGCTTTGGTTCATGCATCAGTGCACGGGCAATCATTAAGCGGCGTTTCATACCACCAGATAAGGTACGTGCTTGTTTATCTTTTTTATCAAACAGCCCTAGTTGTTTAAGGTATTTCTCGGCGCGCTGATGCGCAACTTGACGAGGCACGCCATAGTAACCCGCTTGATTCACCAGAATTTGGTTAAGCGTTTCGAACTGGCTAAAATTAAATTCCTGAGGAACTAAACCGAGCTCAGATTTCGCATCTTCTAATGCAGTATCAATAGAGTAGCCAAAAACACTGACCTCACCTTCGGTCTTATTCACCAAAGAGGCAATCACCCCAATCGTTGTCGACTTGCCCGCCCCATTGGGGCCAAGCAATGCGAAGAAATCCCCTTCTTGCACCTCTAAATCTATGCCCTTCACGGCTTCAACACCGTTTTTATAGACTTTCTTTAAGCCTTTTATACTTAATGCAGTTGTCATGTATTTCGGAGCCCCAATCCCCATAATGTGTTTTCAAACAATTTAGTCGCCATATCCCCAGCGTTTTGCCAGATTATGTTCGATATTTAGATGGTCTAAAATCCGTGCCACCATAAAATCAACCAAATCCTCGATTGACTGTGGTTGATGATAAAAGCCTGGTGCAGCAGGCATGATAGTGACGCCCAATTGGCTCAGCTTAAGCATATTTTCTAAATGGATCGGGCTAAATGGCGTCTCTCGTGGTACCAATATTAACTGCCCACGCTCTTTGATCACCACATCCGCTGCACGCTCAAGTAAGTTATCTGATGCGCCCAATGCAATCGCTGACACACTTCCAGCACTGCAAGGACACACCACCATTTTTTTCGGGGCGGCAGAACCGGATGCTACAGGGCTAAACCAGTTGTCTTTCCCAAAGACTTGAATTTGGCCTTTCTTGGCATTACACAACGCACTGAGCTGTTCAGTGGCTTTGGCTTCATTACCAGAGAGTTTTACATTGGACTCAGTATCCAGTACCACGCGTGCAGCGCTGGAGATAAGCACGAAAACTTGATAATCAAGTGCGACCAAAACTTCTAGCAAACGCAGACCATATGGCGCACCAGATGCGCCACTAAACGCTAACGTAATAGGATCTTTAAATTGTGACATATGTTTATGACATTACCTTTTTAAGCTCGGCAGTAAGGGCATCATGAATGCCATTAAACCCACCGTTACTCATAATTAAAATATGCTGATTTGGCTTGGCCTGCGAAGTGACGTACTTAATAATATCATCTGTACTCGCAAAACATTGGCGACCCGCTTTTTGTGCCGCTTCTTTTAAAGACCATGAAAGGCCTTGTGGTTCATAAACCAAGGCTTTATCAGCGTTGCCAAGCGCATTCATTAACGTATCTTGATGTACACCCATTTTCATGGTGTTTGAGCGCGGCTCCAAAATAGCAATGATTTCATCACTGCCCACTTTGGCACGAAGTCCCGCAAGCGTCGTTTCTATTGCAGTTGGATGATGCGCAAAGTCATCATACACACTCACGCCGCCAATTTCGGCTTTAAGTTCCATACGGCGTTTTGGCGATTTGAAAGTTTGCAGTGCTTCGATACTTACCTCAACAGGGATCCCGACATGACGCGCAGCTGCAATGGCCATAATGGCATTTTTCACATTGTGCTCACCAATGGCAGACCAGTTTACCTCACCAACTTCTTTGCCCTCTAGCAGCACGTTAAAGCGGCTGCCATCTGGCACGGTTAATTGATACGACCAATCCCCACCTAACGATTCTTTTTGACTCCAAAAACCACGCGCTAATACCTCATTTATTGCACTATCTTGTGCGGGATAAATCGCTTTTCCCTGCCCTGGCAGGGTTCTGATCAAATGGTGGAACTGGGTTTGGATGGCATTTAAGTCAGCAAAGATATCCGCATGATCAAACTCGAGGTTATTAAGAATTAACGTGCGCGGTAAGTAGTGAACAAACTTGCTACGCTTGTCGAAAAAAGCGGTATCATACTCATCGGCTTCGATAACAAAAAATGGCGTATCGGTGACTCGTGCTGATAAACCAAAATTTTGCACAATGCCACCGATTAAAAAGCCGGGCTTAAGGCCCGCATATTCCAGCAGCCAAGCTAACATGCTGGCCGTGGTGGTTTTACCATGCGTGCCAGCAACAGCGAGTACCCAAGCATCTTGCAATACATGCTGTTTTAACCACTCAGGCCCTGATGTATACGGCAGACCTTTCTCTAAGACATACTCGACACAAGGGTTGCCACGACTCATTGCATTGCCTATCACAACCACATCCGGTCTTGGCTCTAACTGAGCCGGATCATAGCCTTGCGTTAACTCAATACCCAAAGACTCAAGTTGGGTACTCATTGGCGGGTAAACGTTTTGGTCTGAGCCTGTGACTTTATGGCCCAAAGATTGTGCAATGGCTGCAATGCCCCCCATAAAGGTGCCGCAGATCCCAAGAATATGAATATGCATAAGTTCAGCTAGTTATGAAAATTGCCCTTAGAGTAACATACTCCAATGAGCCTAGGCTGACTTTGTACGCAAAACACTTTTGCACAGACAAAAAAATACCAGCCTGTTGACTGGTATTTTTAATCAGTATTTAACTCAGTACAGACTTAAGCAACACCATATTGGTCACGGTACGCTTTCACTGCCGCTAAATGCTCAGACGCACTACCTTGTTGCTCTAGGTAAGTAATCAAATCAGCAAGCTTAACAATCGACACCACTTCCGTGCCAAAGTCACGCTCTACTTCTTGAATTGCAGAAAGCTCACCTTTACCTTTTTCTTGACGGTCAAGGGCAATCAATACACCAGCTAAGTCTGCTTCATTCGCCTTAATGATTTCCATTGACTCACGGATTGCAGTACCTGCGGTGATCACATCATCAACCAACATAATACGGCCTTTGAGCTCAGAGCCAACCAGGTTTCCGCCTTCACCGTGCTGCTTTTTCTCTTTACGGTTAAAGCAGTAAGGTACGTCTTTATCATGGTGATCAGCCAGTGCAACTGCAGTTGTTGTCGCAATTGGAATACCTTTATAGGCTGGGCCAAATAACACGTCATAGGCAATGCCTGCATCTTCAAGTGCCGCAGCATAAAAACGACCTAAACGCGCAAGGTCGCGACCCGTGTTAAATAAGCCAGCATTAAAGAAGTAAGGACTAGTACGACCTGATTTAAGCGTAAACTCACCAAACTTTAGTACCTGCTTTTCCAGCGCAAATTCAATAAAATCTTTTTGATACTGTTTCATAACTCACCTAATGTTTACGCTAATGCTTGTTTTTGAATATCGATGATCTCGCGAATTGAATGCTTAGCGAGTGCCAGCAACTCGTCAAGTTCTTCGAATGAGAAAGGTTCGCCCTCAGCAGTACCTTGAACTTCAATCAGCTTGCCAGTTTCAGTCATGATCACGTTCATGTCAGTCTCTGCTTCTGAATCTTCAAGGTATTCTAAATCACTGATCGCTTCACCGTTATATACGCCAACAGAAATCGCGGCAATCATGAACTTAAGTGGATTTGCATTGATCATGCCTTTTGCACGCATGTGCGTCAGAGCGTCAACCAAAGCCACACAAGCACCACTGATTGATGCTGTACGTGTACCACCGTCTGCTTGCAGTACATCGCAGTCAATTGTAATGGTGTTTTCACCTAACGCCGATAGATCAACCGCAGCTCGTAAAGCGCGCGCGATAAGGCGTTGAATTTCCATCGTACGACCACCTTGCTTGCCTTTTGCAGCTTCGCGGCCATTACGAGTGTGAGTAGAGCGAGGAAGCATGCCATACTCTGCAGTGATCCAACCTTTACCTTGTCCTTTCATAAAACGCGGTACGCCCGCTTCCACAGTAGCTGTACACAGCACTTTTGTATTGCCAAACTCTACAAGCACGGAACCTTCAGCATGCATTGTATAGTTACGGGTAAATGTTACAGGTCTAATCTGATTTGCAGTTCTTTCGCTTGGACGCATCCACGTTCCCCTATCATCAAAGTTTCGCAATATTATAAAGGGATCCTTTGCGCTATGCCACGCAATACCAAAAGAAATCTTAGCTTTACCTATCGAGCAGCGTTTTTCTTAGGCTATAATGGCCACGCAAACTTAATTAAATAGGAACTTTATATGATCCATAGTATGACCGCCTACGCTCGAAAAGAGGTAAAAGGCGATTGGGGCACTGGGGTTTGGGAGATCCGCTCAGTCAATCAACGTTATCTCGAGACATTTATCCGCGCGCCGGAGCAATTCAGGGCATTAGAGCCAGTAGTACGTGAACGCCTTCGCAAGCAACTGCAACGAGGCAAAGTAGAAGTCTATTTAAAATTTGCAGCAAATCCAGCGCATGTTGGTCAGCTGTCTATTAACGAAACCCTAGCCAAACAAATCTTAGAAAACGCTAAGTGGGTGCAATCTATCAGTGGTGGCGACATCAACCCAACAGAGATCCTACGCTGGCCAGGCGTTATGGAAGCTGAAGAAGTCGATTTAGATGAAGTAAACAGTGCATTACTTGCCGGTTTTGACGAAGTCGTACAAGACTTTAAAGCGGCAAGAGCATCTGAAGGTGCAAACCTTGAGAGCATGATCACCACTCGCCTAGACAGTATTCTTGAACAAGTCGACGTTGTTGAAAGCCACATGCCAGAAGTAACTAAATGGCAGCGTGACAAGCTCACACAAAAACTAGAAGAGCTACAAACGGACATCGATGAATCACGCTTAGAGCAAGAGCTGATTTACCTTGCACAAAAGCAAGACGTTGCCGAAGAACTAGACCGCTTAAAATCTCACGTCAAAGAGACGCATAAAATCTTGAAAAAAGGTGGCGCATGCGGCCGTCGTTTAGACTTTATGATGCAAGAGTTTAATCGTGAGTCGAACACACTTGCCTCTAAGTCTATCAATGCTGAGATCACCAATGCCGCGGTAGAACTAAAAGTTCTGATTGAGCAAATGCGTGAGCAGATCCAGAATATTGAATAATGTTTCAGGCTGTTTCTGAGCGTTAAAATAGCCTTTAAAATCTGGTTGTTATAAGTTTTACGTGTTTCAACCTGTTGCCCCGAGTTGCTCTTTGTTAAGCAAAAGTGGTGACAGGAATGGTGACAGATTTTTCAAAATCTGAAAATCGTCCTAAAATTATAGGAATCTGTCACCATTTCTCACATAAGAGTTTGAAATGACAGTAAATATCACAGTTCAAAAAATCAAAAGCCTTATTAAAAATCAAGCTGTTGGAAAATATGCAGTAGGGAATGGCCTATACTTTCGCGTCAGTGCTGAAGGGAGTGTTTTTTTCATTGTTCGTTATATGAGCCACGGTAAACGCAAAGAAATGACTTTAGGTAAATACCCAGACATTTCTTTAGTTGAAGCCAAACTCAAAGCCGCACAAATTAAAGTCGATCTTAATAATGATGGTGTTGACCCTTTAGAAGAACGAAAGCGCCTCGATAACGAAACTTTAAAAACCGTCAATGATCTTGCCGAAGACTGGCTGCAAGAATGCGAAAAGCGTTTGAAAAGCGTTTAAAGCACCCAAATATCCCCAGACGTATTTATACCAAAGATCTCGCCCCTTATTTTGGTGGGTTAGCAATTGAAAAAGTAAACCCTAGAGATATTCGCGGCGCGATACAACGCATTGCACAAAGTGACCGCCCAAGCATTGCAAATGACGCGCTCATGTACTGCAAGCAGCTATTCAGACACGCAATTAAGCTAGATTTACGCACCTCAAACCCAGCTGAAGCATTTAACGTGTCAGATGCGGGCGGTGTAGAGCAAAGCCGTAGCCGCGCCCTATCACTTGAAGAACTAGAGAAAGTGTATCAATGCCTGCGGGAAAACTCTGACCAATTTACCCGCGACAACTATTTAGCCTTTTCGCTGCTGCTGTGTTTAGGTGTCAGAAAAGGCGAACTGATCGCCGCAAAGTGGGCTGAGTTTGATCTTAAAGAAGCGCTTTGGCATATCCCACAGGAGCGCAGCAAAACAGGCCGAGGCATCACCGTTCCATTAAGCCCCATCGTCATTGAATGGCTCAAAGAGTTGCAAATACGTGCGTTTGGCTCTGACTATGTTTTTCCAAACCGCAGAGCCAGCAAACGTTTTGGGCATATCAGCCCCGACACACTCAATGCCGCCATTCAAAAGCTATTCCGTAAGGACAAAATGCCCGTGCCCCACTTTACCGTTCACAACCTGCGCCGCACCTGTCGAAGCCTACTTGCAAGCAATGGTGTAGCTGGCCATATCGCCGAACGATGCTTAAATCATAAGCTGAAAGGGGTTGAAGGCATCTATGATAGATATGATTATTTGGATGAGCGAAGGGAAGCATTAGAAATGATTGCAAAAAATATAGAGCTTCTAGCAGTATAAAATGAAACTTGACGGTCAGTTCTCCTGACCGTAACTGTCATGTCATAGTAAACTTACTTCAATTGGGCTTATCCACCATCGCATCAAGTTGAGCCACAGTGTTATATAGTCCTGTATGAGTTTCATTAATAATTGAATTTAATGACTCTCTTAGTTCTTTATATTTATCACTAGTCTCAAAATCAGTTGCGGTTAAATGAGTAAAAAGGTTGTAAGGCTTATCTTTGGTAGGTGACTCGTTGAGATAGAATCCTTCAAAATCTGGATTATGTACAACAGTTTTAACGCGACCATTTGTTGTATCAGCCAATTCACGAATATTTAAGTTGATTGTCCACATCCCATTTGCGGCGCCGTCTTTTCTTACCTTAGTATCAAGATCATGAACAGCAATTGCGTTTGCATTGAATTGGTTGAATATCTTGATAAAGGTGGGGATATTTGCTTTTCCTCTACAATTGATAACACAGTAACTTCCTTCCAAACCAGTCTTTTCGATTATATATTGATACGCTAAATACTCGGTATCTCCCTCAACTAATATTGCATGAGGATAGAAAAAGAACTCATTAACTGTGGGACAGCATCGGTTTAACATTTTTAGATTGTCTTTTTCATTATCGTCAAACTTGGCTTTGTCTGTTTGAAAGTAGTAAACCCCCTGCTGGGTGTTTGAAACCTTGATCAGGGTTGTATGATCTTGTGTGAGGTCTATAAATATAGGAGA
This sequence comes from Pseudoalteromonas luteoviolacea, assembly GCF_001750165.1. Taxonomy (NCBI): domain Bacteria; kingdom Pseudomonadati; phylum Pseudomonadota; class Gammaproteobacteria; order Alteromonadales; family Pseudoalteromonadaceae; genus Pseudoalteromonas; species Pseudoalteromonas luteoviolacea. Next base: position 830,832 of record NZ_CP015411.1, on the reverse strand, counting down.
ATGCGTAGTGCATATAACTTGCCATCCAGCCAAATCAGCTAAAGTGTATATTGCTTTTCTTGCCGAACGAATTATAGACGGGTGTAAATTAATTTCTGGTTCATCAATCAACAGTACTTTTGGGGTTTCACCTCGTATTAATTTTTTTCCTTTTTTAAACAAGCCTTCACTACATAATGCATTTATCGCTGACCATAAAAATGCTCTCTTCAACCCTGTTCCTTGATGTTCTAAAGAGGATGGATGGTTGCTTGTTTTAACGAAGAACTTACTACCATCTTTGATCGCATCTTCGGCTTTAAACTTACCTACTCCTGTTTCAAAACTAACGGTTGTGCCCTCAAATAGCTTATTCAACTCTAATTCAATTTTTCCACTTAGTTGGCCTATGCTACCAGCCAGCTCTTTATCCACCTCTTTGGCTAACTTTTCAATTTCAGAAACAATGCCAGCCACCTTACTTTTATCATCTTTTAATTGCTGAGCTGCATTTTTTGACGCCAGATCTTTCACTACTTTTTCGAGTGCATCATAACCATCATTTGGATTTAACCTGATTGGTGTCGGTAGCCTACTTTGAAGTAAAGTATCCCATCCTCCTGCACCACCTTTTTTCCAATCCATAGTCTTGCTACTAAAGCTATATTTAGCGCCATTTTCTTCAGGTGTTTCCCAACGTATCTGAAATTTCGCGCAGTCTCCAAACTCAGGATCATTTTGTAAAAACCACTCTTGCCCTAAAGTATCTATATCGTCCTGCGTAACATCGGTGAATATCCCTGTAATGATAATTGGAGTGCTTGGATCACGGCCATGAAAATAATCCAAACTC